>JAZNZV010000041.1:0-15904 GCA_045595105.1 Eubacteriales bacterium
TTCCTTGCAAAAGGTCGGAAAAAGTTGTATAATATATTATTAACAATCTTTTCAGGAGGACTCTATGGTAAATACTGTTTATACGGTTGGGATAAACGGACTTGAGGGCTTTGAGGTAATTGTTGAATGCAACGTTGAAAAAGGACTTCCCGACGTGTCTGTCATAGGACTTCCCGATACAACGGTAAAGGAGGCAACCGACAGAATACGTTCAGCTCTTGCTAACAATTCGCTTCCCTTTATGAAGGGCAAAACTACCTTTAACCTTGCCCCTGCCGATAAGAAAAAGGTTGGTTCATTCTATGACTTAGCGCTTATCGTTGCTCTTCTCAAACATTCGGTACTGGAGAATATATTTACCGACGATGCAGTTTTTATAGGGGAGCTTTCGCTGAAAGGAGAGCTCAGACCCGTTGCGGGCGCTTTGCCTATGTGCATAACGGCTCGTAAGGCAGGGAAGAAGAGAATATTCTTGCCCGAATGCAACGTGGTGGAAGCCTCTGTTATCAAGGACATAGAAATTTACGGAGTAAAGAACATAAAAGAGCTTATCTCCCATTTGAGAGAGGAAAGCCTTATCAAGCCCGTGAGCTATAACGAAAAGCTTGTGGAAACAAGGAGAAGTCCTGCTATTGATTTTTCTGAAATAAAAGGACAGGAAAAAGCTAAAAGAGCTATGGAGATAGCGGCGGCAGGCGGTCACAACGTGCTTCTGCTCGGCCCTCCCGGCTCGGGAAAAAGCATGCTCGCCAAGGCTCTTGTGGGAATACTCCCCGATATGACCTACGATGAAATAATCGAGTCGACCAAGGTTCATTCGGTGACGGGCGTACTAAATGAAGAAAATCCCGTTATGAATATCCGTCCCTTCCGTTCTCCTCACCACACCGTTTCTCACGTGGGCATTGTTGGTGGAGGAACAACTCCTCAGCCGGGGGAGGTATCACTTGCACATAACGGAGTGCTCTTTCTTGACGAATTTACAGAATTTAATAAAAAGACCCTTGAGTCACTCAGACAGCCCATTGAGGACAAGCGTATAACTGTTGCAAGAGCAGGATATAAGTTTACCTATCCAAGTGATTTTCTGCTCGTTTGTGCTATGAACCCCTGTCCTTGCGGATTTTTCGGAAGCGACCATAAGGCGTGCACCTGCACAAGAACGGCAGTCAGAAAGTACCTCGACAAGATTTCGGGTCCTCTTCTTGACAGAATTGACATACAGATAGAAGTGCCTGCCGTGAAGTTCGACGAAATAAATGGTAAAAGCCAAGCTGAAAGCTCCGACGAGGTGAGAGCGAGAGTGAACAGAGCAAGGGAATTTTCACGTCAGCGCATTGAGAAAATGGGAATATCCGAAAAGGACGCACACAAGAAAGAAAACTGTAACTTTTCTACCGAGGCTGAGGAAATTCTGAAAACCGCCTTCGATAAGCTTTTGCTTTCTGCAAGAGGCTATGACAGAATAGTCAAGGTGGCGAGAACTATTGCCGACCTTGAGTTTTCCGATACGGTTGAAAGAGCTCACGTCCTCGAGGCAGTACAGCTCAGAAGCCTTGACAGAAAATATTTCAGCAATTTTTAAAAAATAAAAAGGAATTTAGACTTTTTTTGCGTATAAATAATATAAGAGGATAAAAATAAAGGAGGTGTATATATGGCATTGCCACAGGAGTTCTTACAAGAGCTCAAAGCAAGATGCAATATTGAGGACGTTATTTCACAGTACGTTTCTCTTAAAAGAGCAGGGTCAAACCTTGTGGGCTGTTGCCCCTTTCACAGTGAGCGTACACCTTCTTTTACAGTTTTCAGAAACGCCGAGAATTTTTACTGCTTTGGATGCGGGGCAGGAGGCGACGTTATCACCTTCGTTATGAAGATGGAAAACGTTGACTATATGACAGCCATAGAACACCTTGCCGCACGGGCAGGACTAACTGTCCCCGATGACGGCAGAAGCACCCTAAAGGTCAATAAGGACCGCTATTTTGAAATGAATAAGCTGGCGGCACGCTTCTTCTACGATTCTCTTATTAACCCCAAAAACGCCCACGCACTTTCTTATATTACAAACAGAGGGCTGAGTATACAGACCATAAAACGCTTTGGCATAGGCTATGCCGATACCTCATGGGACAGTCTGACAGGCTACCTTATGTCAAAGGGCTTTGAAAAAGAAGAGTTGAGACAAGGTTTTCTGGCAGGTGTTTCTCAAAAAACGGGAAACCTCTTCGATTATTTCAGAAACAGAATAATGTTCCCTATTTTTGACCTGTCGGGCAACGTTATAGCCTTTGGCGGACGTATAATAGGGGATGGCGAGCCAAAGTACCTCAACTCATCCGACACCCCCGTATTTAAGAAGAGCCGAAACTTGTATGCCCTAAATCACGCTAAGAATAATACCGACTCCTCTCTTATCCTTTGCGAGGGATATATGGACGTTGTGGCGTTACAGCAAGCAGGATTTGTTAACGCAGTTGCCACTCTCGGTACGGCACTTACCTCCGAGCAGACAAGAATAATTTCAAGATATGCTCAGACGGTTTATCTTTGCTATGACTCAGACGATGCAGGACAGAGAGCAACGAAGAGAGCTATCGACATGCTTGGCGAGGTGGGACTGAAGGTAAAGGTGGTTAAGGTAGAGGGCGCCAAGGACCCCGACGAGTACATAAAGAAGTATGGAAAAAGCTCCTTTGATAAGCTTCTCCATTCCTCCGACGGACACATAGAGTATGCACTGTCAAATATTTCTTCAAAATACGACCTGTCAGTGCCCGAGCAAAAGCTTTCCTTCGTAAGCGATGCCTGTACGATGCTGTCGGGTGTATACAGTGAGATTGAAAGGGAAATATTCATACAGAAGATTTCCGAAAGGTCGGGAATTTCTGCAGACATAATAAGGACAGAGGTAAAGAAACGACAGAAAAAGCGGAGCGAAAAAGCACAAAAGGATTATATAAAAGAACAGATTAATAAAAGCATCGGCTACGGAGACAGAGTAAATCTTGACAGCGTGAAGAATTTATCAACGGTGAAGAAAGAGGAAAACTTACTCGGACTCCTTTACATAAGACCCGAATTTATTGATGCCCCCGAGCTTCGGGAGCTCTTATCGGAGGATTTATTTCAATGTGAGTTTACCAAAAAGGTCTTTCGTGAAATGACGAAGGAGACGGGCTTCAGCGGAGAAGCCTTTACCCCCGAGGAAATGGGACGAATTACCGAAATGTCGGTAAAACGGCGGGAGCTTACGAATAACAGTCTCGACGTAGCCCTGGAGCTTGCCACCGACCTTAAGAAGGAGGCTGACAAGAAAAAGAGTGACTCAGAAGGCGATTTCTTTAAAAGAATAGAAGAACTCAAGAAGTCCAAAAAATGAAAGTTGAAAGGAATAGGAATATGACAAATAAGAAAAATCATAATCCCACGACCGATGACAGATTCGACATAAACGACCTTATACAGAAGGCGAAGAAAAAGGGCTCACTTGACAGCGAGGAAATTCTTGAAGCGATTGAAGCCAGCGGTCTTTCCGACGAAGAGACCGAGAAGGTATATCAGAAGCTCGAGGAGCTGGGAATAGAGGTAACTGTTACCGATTTTTCCGACGATATGCCTGATTTTGATGATTTTGACGGTGACGAAGAGGAGTTTAACCCTTCCGAGGACGTTGAAAATCTTATTGCGGGCGACGTTATGCCCATAGAAGACCATGTAAAAATGTATCTTAAGGATATTGGTAAGGTGAGACTTCTCTCGGGTGAAGAGGAGGTAGAGCTTGCCAAGAGAATAGCAGAGGGCGACGTAGAAGCGAGAAATACTCTCGTTGAAGCGAACCTCAGACTTGTAGTCAGCATCGCAAAAAAATACATAGGTCGTGGAATGGGCTTCCTTGATCTGATACAGGAGGGAAATTCCGGACTTATAAAAGCGGTGGAGAAATTCGACTACACCAAGGGCTATAAGTTTTCTACCTATGCCACCTGGTGGATAAGACAGGCAATAACAAGAGCTCTTGCCGACCAGTCAAGAACTATCAGAATTCCCGTTCACATGGTGGAAACTATGCACAGAATACAGCGCTGTGCCCGCCAGCTTTTGCAGGAGAACGGAAGAGAGGCATCCACCGAGGAGATTGCCGAGCTTTCGGGACTTCCCGCAGATAAGGTAAGGGAAATAATGCAGATGGCACAGGAGCCTATCTCCATTGACAGCCCCGTAGGTGAAGACGAGGAGAGCAGTATAGGAGAGTTCATCGCCGATGAGGCTTCTCCCGAGCCCGACGAAATAGTGGGCAAAACAATGCTCAAGGAACAGATAAGCGAGGTGCTTAAAACTCTTACCGACAGAGAAGAGAACGTTATAAGAATGCGTTTTGGCCTTGACGACGGTATTCCGAGAACTCTCGAGGAGGTTGGAAAGGAATTCAACATCACTCGTGAGCGTATAAGACAGATTGAGGCGAAGGCTCTCAGAAAGCTCAGACACCCAACAAGAATATCAAAATTTAAAGGCTTTAGATAAAGAAACAGGCAGACGAAAAAAGAAAGGGACATTATGACAATCAACAATCTGGAGAAAGACTCCGAAAAGACAACTCAGAACACAGACATGAAGCCGGAAATACTCGCTTTTATAAAGAAAATCAAAGCGAGAGGAACAGTTACTCCTCTTGAGATCATGGAGGCACTTGAGGGCATCGACCTTGACGCCGATGCAATGGACAAGATCTATG
This sequence comes from Eubacteriales bacterium, assembly GCA_045595105.1. GTDB lineage: Bacteria > Bacillota > Clostridia > Oscillospirales > SIG627 > RGIG6353. Next base: position 4,742 of record JAZNZV010000041.1, read on the forward strand.
AGACCATGGAGGCTATGGGGATAGAGATAGTGGACGCTTATCCCGACACCGACGACTTTGAGGATTTTGAAGAGGTAGAGACTCTTGAAACCTCCGAGGATATGGAAAGCGCTCTGGCAAGCGAAGGACTTGCAATAGAAGACCACGTCAGAATGTATTTAAAGGAGATAGGAAAAGTACCTCTCCTTGAAACAGATAAGGAAATCGAGCTTTCACAAAAAATGCTTGAGGGCGATGAAAAGGCAAAGGAGATGCTGGTTGAAGCCAACCTGAGACTTGTAGTAAGCATTGCCAAAAGGTATATGGGAAGAGGAATGTACTTCCTCGACCTTATCCAAGAGGGAAATCTTGGACTTATGAAAGCAGTTGAAAAGTTCGACTATACAAAGGGCTATAAGTTTTCCACCTATGCTACTTGGTGGATAAGACAGGCAATAACAAGAGCGATTGCCGATCAGGCGAGAACTATCAGAATTCCCGTACATATGGTTGAAACCATCCATAAGGTACAAAGGGCGTCACGTCAGATACTTCAGGAAAAGGGACACGATGCAAGTCCCGAGGAAATATCCGACATGATAGGAATGCCTGTTGACAAGGTAAGAGATATATTGAAGGTGGCGCAGGAGCCCGTTTCTCTCGAAACTCCTATCGGTGAGGAAGAGGACAGCCATCTTGGTGACTTTATTCCCGACGATGAAGCGCCCGCTCCCGACGATGCGGTCAGCTTCACAATGTTCCGTGAACAGCTTGACGAGGTGCTCAATACTCTTACAGCCCGTGAGAAGAGTGTATTGAAGCTTCGCTTCGGTCTTGAGGACGGCAGAACGAGAACTCTTGAAGAGGTTGGAAAAGAGTTTAATATTACCCGTGAGCGTATAAGACAGATAGAAGCCAAGGCCCTCAGAAAGCTCAGACATCCCAGCCGTTCAAAGAAGCTCAAGGACTACCTTGACTAATAGAGGTGTATTATGAGTAAAATTGCCGTAATTTGTGCAATGGATAAGGAAATAACCTATATAAAGGAGCATTTCGGTGCAAAACTCGTGGATGAGAAAAACAGTATTTACAACGCCGTTTACGAAGGTCACGAGATAATCGCTACCGTCTGCGGAATAGGTAAGGTAAACAGTGCACTTTCCACCCAGCGTATAATTGATAGATATTCACCCGACTACGTCATAAACGTAGGCATTGCAGGAGGACTTGACAGACAGCTTTCCGTCCTTGATATGGTAGTGGCAAGAGATACCATGTACCACGATTTTTATCCTCTTTCTCTTCTTGAGGAGGATAAGAACATAGGTGCGAGTGTATTCAGCTGTAACAAGACCCTTGTGGCACTTGCCGAAAAGGTTTGCAAAAGCCTTGTCGAGGAGGGCAAGGTGAGACACTTTGTCACAGGCAGAATAGTCAGTGGCGACTGCTTTGTAGAGGATGACGAAAAGAGCAGGTCTCTTCATGACGACCTTCACGGCTCATGCGTTGAAATGGAGGGAGCGTCTATTTCACAGACCTGCATCGTTAACGGTATTCCATTCATCGTTATAAGAAGTATTTCGGATTTTGCCGACAATAACGCAGGAATGAGCTATGACTCATTTTCCACCAAAGCCTCCGAGCAGGCAGGTCAGGTAGTTGCCGAAATTATTAAGGGATTGTAAAATTTCCCGTAAGTTGTGATATTTGATAAAATATTCACCCTTTAATTGGATATTTTCTCACTTGACATAACTCCTTTAATAGTGTAAAATAACTTTGTTTATGATACGCAAATATCGTCTAATTTTAATTGAGGAGGTTTTCCCATGAGAAACAGAATAATCAGTATGCTGCTTGTACTTGTGATGTGCGCATCTGTTCTTCTTACTTCTTGCTCCGACGTTGACACAGGATATGAAGAAGATACAAGTACGATTCCCGCTATCACTCTTACTCTTTACGGAATTAAGGGCGAGGGAACAACAGACGAGGCTGTTGCCCGTGTTCAGCAGGAACTGAACAGAATTACAGAAGATAAATATAAGACTACCGTTGAGCTTCATCTTCTTAGTGCAGATGAATATGACGAGGCAATAGAAGACGCTTTCGTTTCGGTACAGGAACAGACAGAAAGAACAGAGCTTGCAGAAAAGGCTGCAACCGCCGCTGCAAAGGCTGCAAGACTTGCCGCAAAGGCTCTTACCATCGACCAGCAGAAGGAAAAGAAGCGTGCTCAGAGAGAGTACGAGAACTGGAACGAGGCAAGAGGAGAGGCTCTTGAAGAGATAAGCGTTACAATGTCCGACGACGTTCAGCTCGACCTTTTTATGGTTTACGACCACGAGTATTTCGTTGACCTTATAGAGCGTGAGCAGATAACCGACATCTCCTCATCACTCACAGGCTCTTACGGCATTATTACAAAGTACGTAAACCCCTTGACTCTTTCGGTTACAAAGTATCAGGGACTTTATTACGGCGTTCCTTCAAATATCAAGCTTGGTGCCGATAAGAACGAAGGCTATTACTACGCATTCAGAACAGACCTTGTTGAGAAGTACGGTCTTGAGCTTAAAGAGGGCTCAACTCCCGTGTTCAACTCACTTGACAATTGGTTCGAGCAGGTAAAGAACGGCGAAAGCTGTGTTCCTTTCCTTGCACCTCCCGCTGCAATTCAGGGCTTTGACTTCTATAACAACGATATGGAAAACTATCCTGCCTATGGAACAAAGAACCTTGAGTCCAACGCTACCACTTCCACAGAGCTTGAGTTCACCTTTGACATCGGTTCGGGTATGAACTCAGGTGTTGCTTACCTTCACTTCAAGAAGATGAGCAAGTACCGTAACGCTGGCTACTTCGGACCCGAGGGTGCAGACCCCAAGACCACCGATTTTGCAATGGGTATCTTCCAGGGAACCCTTGACGAGGTAAAGGCAATCATCGGTGACAAGGCTGACGAATATTCTTACTATACATACGCATATCCCAAGGTAACTACCAAGGACGCATTCAAGTCCGTTTTCGTAGTAAGCTCATCATGTAAGTATCCCGCACGTGCAGTTCAGCTCATCTCGGGATTCAGCACAAACGAGGAGCTTCGTAACCTTATAACCTTCGGTGTTGAGAACGTTGACTACGAAGTAAATCTTGACGGAGAAACTATTACAAAGCTTACAAACGATTACAATATCGACTTTGAAATGTACGGTAACTCTCTTATCGGTTACGTTCCCGAAGAGCTTGGTGCAAGCTATCAGAAGGACACGATCGAAAGAAACCGCAACATCAAGGCGAGTGCATTCATCGGATATGCCGAGCCTATCGACGACAGTGATGCAAAGGCATTCAAGGAGATAAACAGAGTAGCAGGCGAGTATATCGACGCTCTTATGAAGGGTGAGCCCAACATCGACGAGATGCTTGAAACAGCTACCACAAGAATGGGCAAGTACGAAGACAGAATGAACCTTTATCCCAACGAAAAGGACGACGAGTACGTTGAGACCTACAATCTTCTTCTTGCCAGCCTTAACTCCTCATTCTCTAACTTCGCAGCAACCCGTCCCGGTGGAAAGACAGAAATAAACCGTGACGTTATTACCAAGGAAGAAAAAGAGAGAAGAGAGGAAGAAGCGGCTCTTCTTAACCCCGAGGTTACTGAGCCCGAAGTAAATGCGGGTGAGACCTCCGAGGAAACAACAGAAGTCACAGAGTAAATAAAGTATATTTCGAGTGGCGTTTTATGCGCCACTCGAAGTATGAAAAATAAAAAAATAAAAAAAGTATTGACAAGTCGCATAAAAATCTGTATAATGGTATGCGACGAAAAAATGACAACATGCGTAAAACCTACGCAATGGCTATAAAGGAGGTGCAGATATGCTTAGAACATACCAGCCTAAGAAGAGACAGAGAAAGATGGAGCACGGCTTCCGTAAGAGAATGAAGACAGCTAACGGAAGAAAGGTTCTCAAGAGACGCAGAGCAAAAGGAAGAGCACGTCTTACCTATTAAGAAATAGTGCAAATTTTAAACCGCCGATAAGAATCCCGAACCCATTAACTGTGGGCGGCTCGTTTCGGGGGTTTTTCCTTTTGTTTGGGATAATATGGAAAAAATTTTTACTATTAAGAATAATGCGGTTTTCACACGTATGTATTCTCGTGGGAAGAGCTCCCCTAAATCTACTATTGTAGTATACTGTCGCAAAAACACAAATCTTGAGAAAGCTCATATCGGAATAACTACCAGTAAAAAAATGGGTGGCGCAGTTTCCCGAAACAGAGCACGTCGCATCATCCGTGAGGCTTACAGGACTCTTGTGAAAGAGGGAAGCGGTATAAACGATAAGCCTTATTATTTTGTTTTTGTGGCAAGAAAAAAATGTTTTGTTAAGAACACCCGTATGCAGGACGTCCTCGCTGATATGAGGACTGCTTTCGTAGAGCTGGGCATTACGGAGGAATGAAATGAAGCACGTTTTTATTTTTTTGATAAAGCTCTACAGAAAATTTATATCCCCCCTTTTTCCACCGTGTTGCCGTTTTACTCCTACCTGTTCGGAATATGCTATCGAAGCTTTTAAAAAACACGGAGCGATAAAAGGATTTTTTCTCACTTTTTGGAGAATACTCAGATGTAATCCGTTTTGTAAGGGCGGTTACGACCCCGTGCCTTAATGAAGAATAAAGGAGCAAAAAATGCAATATATTTACAAAGCCTTTGGTTGGCTTATGAAATGGTGCTACGAGTTACTCGAAGATTTCGGCGGTTATGCCGTAGCACTCTTAGCTTTTTCACTCATAGTACAGCTTATCCTTTTCCCCTTTGGAATTAAACAGCAGAAGAATTCCATGAAACAGGCAAAGCTTCGTCCCAAGGAAGCCGCTATCCGTAAGAGATATGCAGGCAGAACGGACAAAGCTACTCAGATGAAGATGCAGGAAGAGATACAGAAGCTTTATCAAGAAGAAAACTTCAGCCCCCTTTCGGGATGTCTTCCTCTCCTTATACAGTTTCCCATTCTTATTGCACTTTTCTACGTTATAAAATCTCCCCTCACATATATTTCGGGTATGGAAGAAAGCCTTGTTTTAAGTCTTAACGACTTCATGGCAGGTATTTCCGACGTATTCAAAGAGGGCGCTAAGATAAACGCTATCGACGAAATATCCCTTATAAGAGAAATAAACGCCAACTTCGACGTTGTTCTCGCCGAATTTCCCAAGCTCAGCGAATACGTGCTTCCTAACTTTGGAATGTTCGGAGACTTCATCGACCTGTCCTTGAAGCCCACCGTTGCCTTTGACGGACAGTGGTCACTTCTCATCATTCCCGTGCTCACCTTTGCGTCAGCATACTTTGGACAGAAGCTTACCCGTAAGTTCACCTATCAGTCACCCGAGAGTGCTGAAGCACAGTCTTCCATGAAGCTTATGAACGTAATGATGCCCCTTTTCTCGGCATACCTTGCTTTCATTTGGCCTGCGGCAATGGGTCTTTACTGGACCTACCGTTCAATTCTTTCGTTTATTCAGCAGTTCCTTCTCAGCCGTATGTACCCCATTCCCGTTTTGACCGACGAGGAGCTTCGTGCCGCTGAAAAGGCATATGCCGCACAGAACAAAGCGAAGCCTTATAAGGCATCAGAGAATACCGCTCGCAAGTCACTTATCTTCGATGACGATGATGAAGAGACCACCGAGCCCACAGCGACAACACAGAAGAGCATTCTATCCGATGACGACGAGGAGCCCTCGGGCGATTCAATTATCCCCAAAGCACCTTTGAAGTAATATTGGACTTGTAGATATTTTACAGGAGGAACATCAATTGGCAAAAGAGTTAGTTATAAGTGCCAAATCTGTTGAGGAAGCTATTGCACTTGCCTCCGAGCAGACCGGCATAAAAAAAGAAGAGCTTAAATACGAAGTAGTTGCAGAGTCCAAGAAGGGACTTTTCGGAATAGGTGCACAGGATGCAAAAATCAGTGTTACCATAGAAGAAACTCCCGATGAGCTTGCAGTTAATTTTGTTAAAACCGTACTTCGTGACCTTGAGCTTTCCACAGATAACGTGGAGCTTGTAGAGAATTCCCCCAAGGAAGCAACTATCGTTGTAACAGGCGACGATATGGGTCTTGTTATAGGTCATCACGGCGAAATTCTCGAATCCCTGCAGTACCTTACAAACCTTGCCGCTAATAAAGGCGTTGACGGATATCGCAGATACGTAGTAGACGTTGAAAACTACCGTGCAAAGAGAGAAGAAACACTTCGTAAGCTTGCACAAAAGACTGCCGCAAGAGCAAAGCGTCAGGGCAGAAATATAGTTCTCGAGCCCATGAGTGCATATGAGAGACGCACAATACACTCCGAGGTGCAGGACATAGAAGGAGTTACTACTTTTTCTATCGGTTCGGGCGACCAGCGTAAGGTCGTTGTATCTCCCGAAAATCAGAGAGCGCCAAGACCCAAGACACAAAAGAAGGAAGCTCCCCGTAAGGCAGAGCCCGAAAAGAAGCCCCTTGACCCCGATATTCCCTTGACTTATGCAGGTGGCGGTGTTTCAAAGCAACCCGTTGTTAAGGCAAAGAGCATAGAGGAGCTCGGTCTTGCAGACCCCGACGAAAGCGATATTTATTAAAAACTATAAGGGTAAATATCAGGCAGTTGCCCTGAATTTACCCTTACTTTTTTGAGAGGATTTTATGCTCAGTGATATAATTGCCGCCGTTTCTACTCCGAGAGGGCAGGGCGGTATAGCCGTAATAAGAGTATCGGGCAGAGGTGCAGTTGACCTTTGTGAAAGGGTGTTTAGCCCCAAGTCGGGTAAGAGGTTAACCGATTATCCGCCACGCTTTGCCATTTATGGCGATATATTTGACGGAAAGTCGCTCATCGACAGCGGAATTCTTACCTATTACCTTGCCCCAAAAAGCTTTACGGGAGAGGATATGGCAGAGATTTCCTGCCATGGCGGATATACCGTTACCGCTATGGTTTTGTCTGCCGTCCTTGAGAGTGGAGCCCGAATGGCAGAGGCAGGCGAATTTACTAAAAGAGCCTTTGTCAACGATAAAATAAGTCTTACCGAAGCCGAGGCAATAGGAAACCTTCTTACAGCCCAAGGTGAGCGAGCAGTGAGACTGTCTGCCCGTCACGCCGACGGCGCACTCAAGAAAAAGACAGAGGAGATATCGGGAGAGCTTGTATCCCTTATATCCTCCCTTTATGCCGCTATCGACTACCCCGAAGAGGACCTTGAGGATATGGCGGACGATACCCTTCTTGAAAGAATAGAGGGCATAAGAGAAAGCTGTAAAGCACTCATTTCTACCTATAAAAGCGGACACGCCGTAGCCTATGGAATTAACACGGTAATTGTAGGAAAGCCCAACGTTGGCAAATCATCTTTCTTCAATAGCCTTTTGTCAGCGAAGAAAGCTATCGTCACCGATATTCCCGGCACCACAAGAGACGTCCTTGAGCAAAGCGTGGAGATAGACGGCGTAATACTGCGTCTTTTCGACACTGCAGGTATCAGAGAGGATACCGCCGACGAAATAGAGTCTATGGGTGTTGATATTGCCAAGTCCAAGATAAGCGAGAGCACAACAGAGCTTGTCCTTGCCCTTTTTGACCTGTCACGTGATATAGACGGCTCGGACAAAGAAATGATTGAATTTTTGAAAGAAAACGCCGAGAACAAAACTGTAATCCCCGTTTTCACCAAGAGCGATGAGACACCCGTTTTCGATAAGGCTTTTGTTGAAAAGGAGCTTGGAGCGGGCTATACCGTTTCATCTAAAACGGGAGAGGGTATGGAAGCACTCAAAAAAGGCGTTATAGAACGCTTTATAACAGAGGACTCTGCTATCGATAACGGAGAAGTCTTGACAAACGTAAGACAGCTCACATCTCTTAAAAAGACGGTTTTGGCTCTCGACGAGGCAGACCGACTTGTTAGTAGCGGTATGAAGGATATGGGGGCAATGGAGCTTGAAAACGCCCTTAATACACTTGCCGAAATTGACTCAAGACGTGCCATGGAAAAGGTAGTAAACGAAATTTTTTCAAAGTTTTGCGTTGGAAAGTAGAATAAAATGATAGATTTGATAAAATATGATGCAGGAAATACAGACGTAATAGTAATCGGCGCAGGTCATGCAGGAATTGAAGCAGCCCTTGCCTCAGCCCGAATGGGATGCCCTACAATTCTTTTCACCTTGAACCTTGACGCTGTTGGAAATATGCCATGTAATCCCTCTATCGGAGGAACAGGAAAAGGACATCTTGTTTATGAAATAGACGCTCTCGGTGGCGAGATGGGAAGGGCAGCAGATAAGGTATGTATGCAAAGCCGTATGCTCAACCTTGGTAAAGGACCCGCCGTTCATTCTCTGAGAATGCAAGCGGACAGAAGAGCATATCAGACCCTTATGAAGAAAACCATAGAAAACACACCTAACCTTCGTCTCATACAGGCGGAAATAGTTGAGGTGGAAAGGGAAGAGGGAGGACTCAGCGTCACTACCCGTTACGGCGCCGTATGGCACGCAAAGAAGGTTATCGTGTCAACAGGTACTTATCTCAATGCCCGTGTTATAGTGGGTGAGGTGGCTTTTCCGTCGGGTCCCGACAATATGTTCCCCGCAACCTTTCTCACCGAGTCTCTCGAAAAGCTTGGCATGAAAATGCTCCGCTTTAAAACGGGTACTCCTGCCCGCATACACCGTGACAGTATAGACTACGAAAAAACAGAGGTTCAGCCAGGTGACAAAAAGCCTTTTTGCTATTCCTACCACACAGACAAAGAGGAATTTGAGAGCCGTGAGCAGTATAATTGCTATACCGTCTACACCAACGAAGAAACACACAATATTATAAAGAATAACCTTGACCGTTCTCCTCTCTATTCGGGGAATATAAGAGGCGTCGGACCAAGGTATTGTCCGAGTATTGAGGACAAGGTAGTAAGATTTTCGGATAAGGAAAGACATCAGCTCTTTCTCGAGCCTATGGGAAGAGACACCGAGGAGGTATACGTTCAGGGACTCAGCTCATCACTTCCCGAGGAGGTTCAGCTGAAAATTCTTCACTCTATAAAGGGGCTTGAACGAGCCGAGGTGATGCGTACCGCTTACGCCATAGAGTATGACCTTGCCGATCCTACACAGTTACTTCCTACCCTTGAATTCAAGGAAATTTCGGGTCTTTACGGTGCGGGTCAGTTCAACGGCACCTCGGGTTATGAGGAAGCGGCGGCTCAAGGACTCATAGCGGGAATAAACGCCGCTTTAAGTATACAGGGAAGAGACCCTGTGATACTCAGCCGTGCTTCGTCTTATATCGGTACACTTATCGACGACCTTGTAACGAAAGGCACAAACGAGCCTTATAGAATAATGACCTCACGCTGTGAGTACAGACTTGTGCTCCGTCAGGATAATGCAGACCGCCGACTTATCGACTACGGCAGATATGCAGGACTTATCGACGACGAGAGATACGAAAAGAAAAAAGCCCTCTTTGACGCTATCGACAAAGAGGTTGAACGTGCTGAAAGCACCTTTATAGCGCCCAGCGAAAGGCTTAATAAAATACTTGAAGAAACAGGCTCCGCAGCGGTTACAACGGGTATTCGCTTCGGCGACCTTGTAAGACGCCCTGAGCTGAATTACAGCCTATTGAAGGATATCGACGTCACACGCCCACACCTTTCCGAGGAGGTAGAGAGACGTGCAGAAATCGAGATAAAGTACAAGGGCTATATAAAGAAGCAGGAAATGGAAATCGAAGCCTTCAAGAAGCTTGAAAACAAGCGTCTGCCTCAGGATATTGACTACACCACCGTCAAGGGCATAAGAATTGAAGCTTCACAAAAGCTCAATAAAATAAAGCCCCTTAACATCGGTCAGGCGTCACGAATTTCGGGTATCAGCCCTGCCGACATTTCGGTGCTTCTCATTTACTTCAATATAAAATAAGGATAGAATATGGAAAAGATAAAGGAAATACTCTCTTCTCTTTCGGGAATACCTGTCCTCACCGAAGAACAGCTTTCTTCTTTTGACAATATGGCTGAAATACTTGTAGAGGAAAACAAAAAGGTAAACGTCACGTCAATCACAGATCCCGTTGGAATAGCTCTCAAGCACTTCGCCGACTCACTGTCAATTCTTGAAATGTCCGAAATGAAAAAAGAGGGCTTGAAAATGGCGGATATCGGCTGTGGCGGAGGCTTCCCTGGGCTCCCCGTGAAAATCGCAAGACCCGATATCGATATCACCATGATAGACAGCACCGAGAAAAAAATAAAATACGTGCGTGCTACTGCCGATAAGCTGGGACTTGAAAGGATTACAACAGTTTCTGCCCGTGCCGAGGACTTGGCAGGAGCTAAAGGAGCTTTAAGAGAGAAGTTCGACGTAGTAACTGCCCGAGCTATGGCAAGGCTTAACGTCCTTGTAGAGCTTTGTCTGCCCTTTGTAAAGGTAGGCGGCACTTTTATATCAATGAAAGCCGCCTCCGCCGAAGAAGAGCTTAATGAGGCAAAGACGGGAATAACAAAGCTTGGCGGAAAAATAAAGAGAGTGGAAGAAGTAAAGTTCGACCTTGACCTATCACTTTTTGGCGAAGATAAAGAGGAAATAACAGACTTCCTCTCTGCAAAGAGATATATGATAGTCATAGAAAAGGTAAAGTCCACGCTTCCTCAATACCCTCGGCCATATGCTAAAATTACAAAGAAACCACTATAAAACCAAAGAGCCGTAGCGAAAGCTACGGCTCTTAATTTTTAGTCTATAACCTCGATGGTAACTTTACCCTTCATCTGTTCGTTGGGGATAAAGATGTATTTGACACCCGAAAGCTTTTCGGTGTCATAGGGAACTTCAATACCGTTGACAAGATATCGTCTCTCGCCACCCGTTTTCTTGTAGGTATATTCAACGTCAGCGCCCTTTATCTTGACGGAAAGCTTCATGCTGTCAGTGGGGAGATAATCGGGAGTTGCAATACGCACACCCTTTATCTCTGCCTGAATACCGATAGCATATTCATAAAGACATCTTGTAAGTACTGCACCGCTTCCTGTGTACCAGTCTCCACAGCTTTCTCCGTCAAGCTCATACTCCTCGTTGTAGCAGTAGGAGTTAGGCATGACAAAGGAGGT
>JAZNZV010000042.1:0-1770 GCA_045595105.1 Eubacteriales bacterium
AATGTTTAATGAATATGTGCGGGGGATTTTTGCCACGAAGCGAATTAGCGAAGTGAGCAAAAATTCAAGCCATGCACGTGAATGTAGGTCGAACAGTGTGTGAGACCGAAATGAATCGCAATGAAGATTGAATGTATAAGAGAGAAGGCTTTTTATAAAAGCCCCCTCTCTTGAACTCTCCCGAAAATTATAGTAAATAGCTATAATTATAAAAGTTTTTGAAAGTGAGTTTGAGAGGAAACTTTTTTCAAAAAGTTGCCTCTCATAAAAAAGCAAAAACGGTTCATTCCGTTTTTAACCAAAATATCTAGCGTAAAAAAATATAATATAAAGGAGTAAAGTTATGTCAAAAGTAGGATTTGTAGGCTTTGGTGAGGTCAACACTCCCATTGATATTATTGTAAGAAAATGCGAAGCGGCGGCAAAGGGACTTGAAAACGAGGGTCTCGACCTTGTTAAGGTTTATCCCGTTACCGACGATTATGAAGAAAAGGATATAAAGAAGGCGATTGAAGTACTCAAGAGCGAAGAGTTCGACTGCCTTGTAGTATGTATCGCAGGCTGGATACCCACCCACGCTGTTGTTAAGGTAACAGAGCACTTCAGACACATTCCCATGGTGCTTTGGGGACTTTGCGGTTGGATGGAAGAGGGAAGACTTGTTACTACCGCCGATCAGGCAGGTACTACCGCTATCAGAAAGACCTTCTTCGACCTTGACTATACCTTTAAGTACATATACGATATTATAGGACTTCCTTCAAATACCAAGAAGGTGGCAAATTACGTTAAGGCAGCAGAGGCTGCCAAGAAGCTTCGCCACGCAAGAACAGGTATGGCAGGCTACCGTGATATGAACCTCTATGGCACTCAGGTTGACGGTCCCTCCTTGAAGCGTGAAATCGGTCCCGAAATCGAGACCTTTGAAATGCTTGAAATCGAGCAGAGATATCAGAAGATAACAGCCGAGGAAAAGGACGCTGTTATAAAGAACTGTATGTCCAAGTGGAAATTCCTCAAGGAAGCGAAGCGTGAAGGCCTTGAAAAGGCGGCAGGCTACTACCTTGCAGTTAAGTCCCTTGCAGATGAAAGAGGCTATGAGGCTATTTCTCTCAAGGACGTTGACGGTATGAAGAAGCTTCTCGGCTTCCCTCCCGCACCCATCTTCATGCTCCTTGCAGATGAAGCAGGACTTCTCACTATTCCCGAAAACGACGGTCTCGGAAACATCACTCAGCTTATGGTAAGATATCTTACAGGTCAGGCAGCTCCCTACCTTGAATTCTATGAATTCTTTGAGGACAGCGTTCTTGCAGGTGTTCCCGACTACGTTCCCGCAGCCGTTGTTGACGGAGAGGTTACAGTTATGCCTGCGGCATTCGGCGAGCTTTCCGAGGGTATCCTCAACGTCAGCCGTGTAAAGGGTGGCGAGCTTACTATGTGCCGTCTCACCTGCGTTGACGGTGAGTACTATATGCACATGGTAAAGGGCGTAGGTAAAACTCCCATGAAGTGGGAAGAAGCAGGTTGGACTCAGCCCGCACCTCAGCTTCCAGGTCTCAGAATTGAGCTTGACGACGTTCCATACTTTGCTGAAAACGTTATGTGTCAGCACTACATAATCTCTTACGGAGACAACACAGAGCTTATCGAAAACCTCTGCGATATTCTCGGCATCGAAATTATATGAAGCTACAAAGAGTTCATAAGACACATGCCCGTCTTTTAACTAACAGAAGCTATTTTGTTGATAAAAGAATAGGCATACTC
>JAZNZV010000043.1:0-5111 GCA_045595105.1 Eubacteriales bacterium
TAAAAGTAAATTTACCTTAACTTTTCACTCTTCACTTGCGAAGCATTATCCTACGTCCTTGAAGAGGGAGTCCTCCTTGGGGGTCTCGTCCACGTGGTCGCTTGATTTATAGTAGGGGTCAATCATTATTTTCTTAATATTGGGGTAAGCGGCATAGGTGCCGATAAAGGACACAAGGGCAACCGTTATAAAGAAGGGGAGAAGTCCTCCGAGAGGGAGCCAATATGCGTAAATTATCAGGTTCAGTCCTATGACAACGGCAATGCCGAGAAGTCCTACGATATTTCTCTTCAGTCCTACAAGAGAGAAGATAAAGGAGTTTTTGATTATCTTGAAGGTGGAAAGCTTGAAGGTGACGAGAAGCGGGTACATATAAAAGCGCATCATTATCCACACCGCTGCAAGGAATATACTGAAATAAAACGCCATGCTGAATGCGAAGTTGACGCTTGCCTGAGTCCTGTAAAATACAAGGGCAAAGACGATTACAAAGGAGATAACAAGGTCGAGAATACCAAGTAGAAGCGCCTGCCAGAAGTTCTTTTTGATAGTGATGAAGAAGTCGGCGGGCATATCCACGTACTCCTCACGGGCGTGATTTCTCATAACGTAAGCCATTCCCGTATTGGCAAAGCCGAAGGTGAGGAAAACGAGGGCTGTGAGAGCGTAGAGCACTATCGCCACAGGTCCTGCATAGGACATTTCGGTGTTAGCGCCCGAAACTCCCCAAAGCGCCATAAAGCCGGGGTTTTGTGTAAAATGTCCCACGCCGTGTAAGATAGGGTAGAGGGGGTCGGCGGGGGCTGAAAAATATATGTCAAAATTTCCCGACAGGGCAACGAAAGCGAAGAAGAGAGGGAAATTTACTATTATCCAGAGTAGGTTAGCCTTTGAAAGGTCGAAGAACTTTCTTTTCAAAAGCTTGAAAAATCCCATAAAGGTAAAGTTTGCACCGCTACCTTTTTTGACACCACGACCGGGCTTTGAATAATCAACGAATTTAAATCCTTTTTTCATTTTTTCTCCTTTTAAAGAAGTGACAACAGGTAATTTTTAACTATACAAATAAGGGTGGCAGAGGCAGAAAAAAATATAAAAAACAGTATGTAGCTTCCGATATAGCGGAAGTTGAAGATGCCTCTGAAGCCTTCGGCACGGAAAAGCGTGCCCTCGAAAATATGAGCGTCTGAGCTTTTTGTGTCGGTAAATATCTTCATGGAAGTGAGGGTTACGAAGGAAGAGTAAACAGAGAGGACGTATCCCGCCACCGCATTGAAGAAAAGAGATATGACGGCAATTTTGAAGTCGGGGCTTGCCGATGCACCGCCAAGGGTAACGCCGAAAACGATGAGAGTTACGAGGGAGGAGAATGGGGCGTATATAGTGGGTCCCGAAATAAAGACCGACAGAAAAAACAGTAGCTGTATAAAGACGGGGAGCCACGAATTGAAATGAAGTCCCAGCTCCGATGTGATAAGGGGGAAAAGCCTTAGCTTCAGTACGTCAAAAGCTCCCCTTTGCCCCAAAACGAAGCCCGTAACAAGAGATATTATAAATGACAGAAAGAAAAAGAAGAGAGTTATTTTATAGCTTGAAAACTTCTTTTTGTATATATTGTTGTCATAGTTTTTGATATTACTCGCCTCCTAATATGATTTACTAAATCATATTAGGAGAGAGTGAGAAATATACTTTTAAAACAGCCTTTGCTCCTTTAGTGCCTCGCAGAAGACGGCGTTTACCGCAAGCTCTCGGATATAGCTTCTCTCCTTGGCACCACGCTTGAGGTTGAGGGGAATGGCACGGCTGGTTTTACTTGATTTAACGCCCACAAAAACCGTTCCCACTTCCTTGCCCTCGTCGGTATCGGGACCCGCTACACCTGTCACCGATATGCAGATATCGGCGCCCGACAGCGAGAACAGTCCTTCCGCCATTTCAAGAGCACACTTAGGGGAAACCGCACCGTAGGTATCGAGAGTCTCTTTCTTGACACCGAGAAGCTTCATCTTAGCTTCATTGGAGTAGGTGACAACACTCATGCCAAGGACGGCTGACGCACCTCGCACGTCGGTGAGTCTCTTTGCCGCAAGACCGCCTGTGCAGCTTTCGGCAAAGGCAACCTTCAGCCCTTTTTCCTTCAGGCAGTTGAGAAGTGCCTCTTCAAGTCCCGATATGTCCGTGCCGTAGATATACTTTCCGAGAATTTCACGTACCTTCTCTTCGAGGCCGTCGATGAGGGTATTGCATTCCTCTTTGTCTTTTCCTCGGGCAGTCAGTCGGAGCACCACCTCACCCGTCTTGGCGTAGGGGGCGAGAGTTGGGTTTGTGCAAGTGTCCATAAGGTGTCTTATCTTTTCCTCTGCCGCAGCCTCACCGATACCGTAGAGCCTGAGGGTTCTGGAGAGGATGGTGGAGTCGGAAAAGTTTTCTATTATCCATGGCTTTATCTTCTCGTCAAACATGGGACAAAGCTCACGGGGTGGACCGGGTAGCATAATGACAGCCCCACGGTCGGTCTTGACCGCAAGGACGGGAGCTGTGCCGTAGTCGTTATCAAAGACGATAGCACCCTCGGGGATATACGCCTGCTTTATATTGTTGTCGGTCATCTCTGTTCCACGGCGGATATAGTAGCCACGTATAAGGTCGAGAGAGTGCTGGTCAAGAACCAATGGGAGCCCCAGAGCCTTGGCAACACACTCCTTCGTTATATCGTCGCTTGTGGCACCAAGCCCGCCCGAGGTGATTACTATGTCGGCATTTTCTATCGCATCTCTTAAAATGGCAAGGAGACGGTCGTGATTATCTCCGACCGTCTCTCGATGAAACAGATTTATCCCGATTTCCGCCAGACCTGCCGAAAGGTAAGCTGAATTAGTGTCAACTATGTCGCCCAGCAGAAGCTCGGTACCGACAGTTATTATTTTAGCTGTCAGAGCACTCATATCAGTTGAATATAAGGCTGATGGGCTGGTCGTCGTAGATGCACTTGATAGCCTTTGCAAAGATGTCGTCTGTGGGAAGAATTACGAACTTATCAATCATCTTTTCTTCGGGAACTTCAATAGTGTCAAGAAGAATAACCTTCTTGAAGGGGCTTTCCTTGAAGCGGTTGATAGCCTCTCCTGAAAGAACGGCGTGAGTAGCACCGCAATAAACCTCTGTTGCACCGCCTATCTCGATAAGAGCCTTACCGGCGTTGCAGATAGTTCCTGCTGTGTCTATCATATCGTCAACGAGAATACATCTCTTGCCCTTAACGTCACCGATGATGTTGCAAACCTCAGATACGTTAGCTCTTGCACGACGCTTATCGATAATAGCAAGAGGAGCGTTACATCTCTGTGCGAATGCACGTGAACGTGATACGGAGCCAAGGTCGGGAGATACGACTACTGTATCCTTCGACATATCGCCAAACTCTTTTATAAAGTAGTTTGCAAGAAGGGGCTCACCCTTGAGGTTATCAACGGGAATATCGAAAAATCCCTGAATCTGAGGAGCGTGAAGGTCCATGGTAAGAATTCTGTCAGCGCCTGCAACTGTGAGAAGGTTAGCTACAAGCTTTGCACTGATGGGGTCTCTTGCCTTCGCCTTTCTGTCCTGACGTGCATATCCGAAGTAGGGCATAACTGCAGTAATTCTGCCTGCACTTGCACGCTTCAGGGCGTCGATCATAATAAGAAGCTCCATGAGGTTGTCGTTAACAGGGTAGTTGGTAGACTGAACAACGAAAACGTCACGTCCTCTTACACTGTCAAAAAGGGAAACACTAATTTCTCCGTCTGAGAAGGTCTTTACTTCGTTTTGTGAAAGAGGAAGTCCAAGCTGAGCCGCAATTCTCATAGCAAGGCTCTTACTTGCGTTTGCACAAAACAACTGAATGTTTCTGCCGTGTGAAATCATATGTACTCTCCGTTTCATATTATATTTTATTTTCAAGTATATTATAGCAAATTTTGTCGGTTTTTCAATAGGTTTTATGAAAAAGATGAAAGGATTTTGAAAAATTAGGAATTAGGAATGAGAAATTAGGAATTACGGTTGATTTTGCTGAAGGCAAAATCTTCATTAATTTTCAACTTTCAACTTTCAACTAAATAATAAAGAGAGTCACAGTGTGACTCTCTTTATTATTTCATCCTGCTTTGCGGTCATTTCCTTTTCTTCACTTTCTTCCATGTGGTCGTAGCCGAGAAGGTGAAGCACCGAGTGAATGGTAAGATAGGCCACCTCACGCTGAAGGGAATGCCCGAATTCTTCCGCTTGCTCAAGGCACTTATCGGCGCAGATAATAACGTCGCCAAGGGCTATCGCCTCGTTGTCGAAGGGTACTATCTCCGACTCATCGTCGAGGGTGGGGAAGGAAAGAACGTCGGTGACCTTATCGTTGCTTCGGTAGTCACGGTTGAGGGTCTGTATCTCCTCCTTGTCAACGAAGGTGACAGACACCTCGGAAAGCCTTGTCACGTCCTCAAACCTCAAGGTCTCGTTTACCGCTCTCTTTACAAGAGCACGAAGGGAAGGGGTAAAAGCCTTATTTTTCGTCTTATCTCTTGTGTATATTACGTTTTTCATTATTTTTTCTCCAGATATTCTTTTATTTTCAGGGCACCCTCTTTTCCTGCACCCATTGCAAGAATTACGGTTGCCGCCCCCGTTACCGCATCTCCCCCTGCAAAAACACCGTCACGGGTGGTGGTGATGCCGTCACTTGTGACTATCCTTCCTCTCCTGTCTGAGTCAAGACCGGGAGTAGTATTCTTGATGAGAGGATTGGGTGAAGTGCCAAGCGCCATGATTACGGTGTCAACCTCTATTTCAAACTGAGAGCCCTCTACCTTCACGGGACTTCTTCTGCCCGATGCGTCGGGCTCGCCAAGCTCTGTTTTATAGCATCTTATGGCGGTAACGTGAGAGCTTTCGTCACCGAGTATCTCTTCGGGAGAGGTGAGAAGTCGGAAAATAACTCCCTCTTCCTTTGCGTGCTCAACCTCTTCTGCACGGGCGGGTATCTCGTCTTCTCCACGACGGTAGATTATGCTGACCTCGTCAGCCCCAAGCCTTACAGCCGAGCGTGCCGCATCCATGGCAACGTTGCCTGCACC
>JAZNZV010000044.1:0-3536 GCA_045595105.1 Eubacteriales bacterium
AACATGATGAAGGGAAAGAGAATACTCATCGTTGACGACGTTATCTCTACCGGCGAGTCCTTGAAGGCTATTGAAACCCTCGTTGAAAAGGCAGGAGGAAACATCTGTGGCAGAATGTGCATCCTTGCAGAAGGAGAAGCCGCAGACAGAAAGGATATAATTTACCTTGAAAAGCTTCCTCTCTTCAACGCTGACGGAAGCATCAAATAATGCGGAACGCATTATTTGATTAAATTGAAAATTGAAAGTTGAAAATTAAGGTTGATTTCGGAGAATATTCTCCGAAATCTTCTTTTTTCAAAATAAATAAAAAAATATTGACAAAGTATGATATTTTTGTTAATATGTCTTTAGATAGAGGCGCATAGGCTATGAGTAACCGTGATAAACCGATGGCTCGGTACGGTGAAAGGAGCTGTTGCCGAAATCTGTAAGGAGAGCTTTATCCTTACAGGTTGGTTGGATATATAACATATATTCGACTGTCACGAAAGTGGAGTGCTATCATTTATGACGTTACGGTTATGAGTGCATAGCGCCTCATAACTATTTTTTATTTTAAGGAGAAAAACAATGAACGCAAAGAAAATTGTCCCCAAGCTTCTCATAGTGGCCTTTGTTGTAGCTTTTGCAGTTCTCTGCTTCTTCACAGGGGAGATTATGAGTCCCGTAGGTACTCTCTGGTCTCTTTTCCCGCCTGTTGTTGCAATCGGACTTGCACTTATAACAAAGGAAGTTTATTCCTCACTTTTCGTGGGAATTGTTACAGGCGGTCTGCTTGCTACTAAGTTTAACGTTATCCATACTGTTGACTCGGTAACCGACACAGGTTTTATTTCGGCGGTGTCAGGTACGGCAGGCATTTTCGCATTCCTCGTTTTCCTTGGGATTATTGTTGCCCTTTTGAATAAGGCAGGTGGTTCCAAGGCATTCGGCGAATGGGCGGCAAAGCACGTTAAGTCAAGAGTAGGTGCTGCACTTGCTACCTTCGTTCTCGGTGTACTCATTTTCATCGACGACTACTTTAACTGTCTTACAGTTGGTGCAGTTATGCGCCCCGTTACCGACAGCGCTAAGATTTCAAGAGCAAAGCTTGCATATCTCATTGACGCAACGGCAGCTCCTGTTTGTATGATAGCTCCCATTTCATCATGGGCGGCAGCAGTTTCGGGCTACGCTCCCGAGGGAGAGGGTATTGGTCTTTTCGTTAAGGCTATTCCTTATAACTTCTACTCTCTTCTTACCTTCGTGTTTATCCTTGCTATTACCTTTATGAAGTTTGATTACGGTCCCATGAAGCTTCACGAAAAGAACGCACTTAACGGCGACCTCTTTACCGTTGGCGGTAAGGTAGGAAAGGACGAAGAAGAGGTTTCTTCTCCCAGAGGAAGAGTTATAGACCTTATCATTCCTATCGTTGTACTTATTGCTGTTTGCGTATTCTCACTCTTTTATGTGGGACGTTGTATGGGCGAGGAATGGGTATTCAATTCTGCAAATTATGACCCCTCACTCAACTTTATAGATGCATTCTCTAACACCGATGCTACAGTAGGTCTTGCATGGGGCGGACTTATTGCTCTCATTTTTGCAGTTGTCTACTTTATAGCACGCCGTCTTGTCAGCTTTAAGGAAGCGATGGAATGTATTCCTAAGGGCTTTATTGCAATGGTTCCCGCTATCCTTATTCTTACCATGGCAACAACTCTTAAGAACATGACTTCTCTTCTCGATTCTGACGCTTTTGTTAAGAACGCACTTGCATCTGCAGGCGGTCTTGATAAATTCCTTCCCGCTATTATCTTCCTTGTTGCTTGCGGAATTTCATTCTCCACAGGTACTTCATGGGGAACCTTCGGTATCCTCATTCCCATCGTTACCGCTATCTTCCCCGTAGGAAGCGAGCTTGGTATCATGGGTCTGTCGGCTTGTCTTGCAGGTTCTGTTTGCGGTGACCACTGCTCACCCATTTCAGATACAACAATTATGTCTTCTGCGGGAGCACAGTGTGAGCACGTAAATCACGTATCCACTCAGCTTCCTTACGCTATCACCGTTGCCGCTATATCCTTCGTTTGCTACCTTGCTGCAGGCTTTGTTCAGAACGCTTGGATAATGCTTGGAGTAGGTGCCCTTCTCACCGTTGCAACACTCTTTGTAATTAAGGCGATAACCAACAAAAAGAATGCATAGTTAAAAAAGGGGAGTGCCTCGGCACTCCCCCGAAATTTTTTATTGACAAAAATAAAATAATGTGCTATGATAAAGTATCCTGAATAAAACCGATGAACGAGAGTAGTACGCTCTTTTTAAACACTTCAAGCGAGTCGCAGGCGGTGTAAGTGCGACAGTGGGGGAGAGCTGAATGGACTTGTGAGGGCGAGCTGAAACAAGAGTAGGCGAGACGGCAGTCAACCGTTATCTTGACGGGCATATGGTGGTATGCGTTCTTTGGGTGGCATAGCAGGAAATCTCCTGTCCCGATAGAGGGGCAGTTTTTTTGTTTTTGAGGTGTAATATGATACTTTTAACAAGGCGATGGCGCAAATTCTGAAATTCAAATTATATTATTTTTGTTATTTTAGAAAGGAATATATATTATGAAATTTAACGGCGTTGATTTTGATACTTATTTTAACAACTATCCCGACAAGAACGGATACTTTGGCAAGTACGGAGGAGTTTATATCGACGACAAGCTTAAAGCTGCAATGGCAGAAATTACCGAAGCGTATTACTCTATCTGTCAGTCCAGAAAGTTTATAGCAGAGCTCAGAAGAATAAGAAAGGAATTTCAGGGCAGACCTACTCCTATTTCTCACCTTGAAAGACTTTCGGATTTTCTTGGCGGTAAGGTTCAGCTTTATGCTAAGCGTGAGGACTTAAACCACTCGGGCGCACATAAGCTCAATCACTGCATGGGAGAAGCACTCCTTGCAAAATATATGGGCAAGAAGAAGGTTATTGCCGAAACGGGAGCAGGTCAGCATGGTGTTGCCCTTGCTACGGCGGCTGCTTATTTCGGACTTGAATGTGACATTTACATGGGCTCTGTTGATATTAAGAAGCAGGCTCCCAACGTTGCAAGAATGAAAATTCTCGGTGCTAACGTAGTTGAGGTAACTCACGGACTTCAGACACTTAAAGAAGCCGTTGACGCTGCATTTGACGCATATAGCAAGGAGTATAACGACGCTATATACTGCATTGGCTCAGTACTCGGTCCTCATCCCTTCCCCATGATGGTGCGTGACTTCCAGAGCGTTGTAGGAATTGAGGCAAGAGAACAGTTTATTGAAATGACAGGTCATCTTCCCAACTCAATCGTTGCCTGCGTTGGCGGTGGCTCAAATGCCGCAGGATTATTTGCAGGCTTCTTAAATGACCCCATAGACATCTACGGTATCGAGCCTCTTGGAAGAGGTGAGAAGCTTGGCGACCATGCGGCAAGTCTGAAATACGGTACAGAAGGTATTATGCACGGTTTCAACAGTATTATGCTCAAAGATGAAAACGGCGAGCCTGCTCCCGTTTAT
>JAZNZV010000045.1:0-18135 GCA_045595105.1 Eubacteriales bacterium
CATAAAAAAAGGTGAAAAGTGGTTAAAATGGTAAAAGAAAGAATAGAAGAGCTAAGACGGCTTCTTGAATATCACAGTAAAAAATATTACGTTGAGGACTCCCCCGAGATACCCGACTATGAATATGATGCTCTTTACAGAGAATTGCAGGATTTGGAAAAAGCTCATCCCGAATTTGACAGTCCAACCTCCCCTACCAAGAGAGTAGGAGGGGCTGTACTCGACAAGTTTGAAAAGGTGACTCACGCCGTACCTATGCAGAGCTTACAGGACGTGTTCAGCAAGGAAGAGCTTTTAAGTGCCCTGGAAAAAATGAAGGGCGGACAGTTTGCAGTTGAATATAAAATCGACGGGCTATCTGTAAGTCTTGAGTATGAAAACGGAGTTTTTGTGAGGGGCTCTACAAGAGGTGACGGTGTTGTCGGTGAGGATATAACAGAGAACCTCAAAACTGTTGGTGCTATTCCCTTGACACTGAACGAGCCTATCCCCTTTATTGAGGTACGTGGAGAGGTATATATGCCAAAGGCTGTTTTCCACGAGCTCAACCGTCAGCGTGAAGAAAAGGGAGAGCAGCTTCTTGCCAATCCCCGAAATGCTGCGGCAGGGTCACTCAGACAGCTTGACTCGAAGGTAACCGCTTCAAGACGGCTGAGTATTTTTATTTTCAACATTCAACAGATAGTTGGCGGAAAAGAGCTGACCTCCCACATAGAGTCGCTGAATTACCTTGCCACTCTCGGATTTAAGGTATCTCCCGACGTGAGAGTATTTACCTCTCCCGAGGAAATATTTGAGGATATAGAAAGACGTGGAGACAGCCGCGAGGAACTGAGCTTCGACATTGACGGCGCTGTTGTTAAGGTTGATGACTTTGCACTCCGTGAAGAGCTTGGAGAGCTGACCAACGTTCCCAAGTGGGCGATAGCATACAAGTACCCTCCCGAAGAAAAGCCAACTGTACTTCGTTCTATCACTATCCAGGTAGGAAGAACGGGAGTGCTGACGCCAAACGCTAACTTTGACACAGTAAGGCTTGCAGGTACTAACGTATCACGTGCTACCCTTCACAACAAGGACTTCATAGCGGAGCGTGATATCCGTGAGGGTGACACGATAATCGTCAGAAAAGCGGGTGAAATAATTCCCGAGGTACTTTACGTTGACAAATCAAAGCGTCCCGAGGGTGCTCTGCCTTACTCCTTCCCAACTCACTGTCCTTCCTGCGGTGAAGTAGTGTTTGTGTCGGAGGATGAGAGCGCCATAAGGTGCACGAACTCCGCTTGTCCTGCACAGCTTCACAGAAGCATAACTCACTTTGCTTCCCGTGATGCTATGAATATTGACGGACTTGGTCCTGCCATTATTGATTCACTTATAAATAACGGTATTATCTCTTCGGTGTCCGACCTTTACTATATGGATAAAGACAGAATAAAGGTTCTGGAGGGACTTGGAGAAAAATCGGCAGACAATATGCTCTCGGCAATAGAAAACTCAAAAAAGCTGTGTCTGTCAAAGCTTATATTCGCCCTTGGTATAAACCACATTGGAGAAAAATCGGCGTATACCCTTGCAAGGCGTTTTAAGACCATTGAGGGTGTAAAGAACGCCACCTTTGAAGAGCTTTTAGAGGTAGAGGACTTTGGTGAAATTCTTGCAAAGAGTGTAGTGGACTTCTTCTCTCACCCCTCAAGCTTAAAAATAATCGATGAGCTTAAAGGTGCGGGGGTGAACACCGAGTTCATCTCAACTGAAAAGTCATCGGTTCTTGACGGAATGACAGTGGTAGTTACAGGAACCTTGAACACCATGTCACGCTCCGAGGCAGAAAAGGCAATCGTTGATAACGGTGGTAAGGCATCGGGTTCGGTATCGAAAAAGACCTCTTTTGTCCTTGCGGGAAGTGACGCAGGGTCAAAGCTTACTAAGGCTCAGGCTCTCGGTATAAGAGTCATAAACGAAGAGGAGTTTTTAAGCTTAATAAACGCCGATTAGCGAAATTGTGAATTTAATGTGAACAATAGTAAAAACACTTGATTTTTATTCCATAATGTGTAAAATAATACTTGTTAGCACTCGGTGAGTTTGAGTGCTAAACCTAAAAAGTAAACAAAAAAGTTAAATATAGGAGGAACTATTATGAAACTTAAGCCTTTGGCTGACAGAGTTGTTCTCAAGATGGTAGAAACCGAAGAGACAACAAAGAGCGGAATTATACTTACATCTGCTGCAAAGGAGAAGCCCTCGATTGCACAGGTTGTTGAAGTAGGTCCCGGCGGAATCGTAGAAGGAAACGAAGTAAAGATGACCGTTAAGGTTGGAGACAAGGTTATCACAAGCAAGTATTCTGGCACCGAAATCAAGCTTGACGGCGAAGAATACATTATCGTAAGACAGGGCGACATTCTCGCCGTTGTTGAGTAATTCGGAGGTAATTTAAGATGGCTAAGGAACTTATTTACGGAATTGATGCAAGAAACAAGCTTCTTGCAGGTGTTGACAAGCTTGCTAACACCGTTAAGGTAACACTCGGTCCTAAGGGTAGAAACGTTGTACTTGAAAGAAAGTTCGGCACTCCCCTCATCACTAACGACGGTGTTACAATCGCTAAGGAAATCGAGCTTGATGACGCTTTTGAAAACATGGGCGCTCAGCTTGTAAGAGAGGTTGCTACAAAGACTAACGACCTTGCAGGTGACGGTACTACTACCGCTACTATCCTTGCTCAGGCATTTATCCGTGAGGGTATGAAGAACGTAACCGCAGGTGCTAATCCTATGGTTATCAAGAAGGGTATTCAGAAGGCTATCGACAAGGCTGTTGAAACTCTTAAAGAGAATTCACAGCAGGTACAGGGTACAAACGATATCGTTCGTATCGGTACTGTTTCTGCAGGTGACGAAGTAGTTGGTAAGCTTATTGCCGACGCTATGGAAAAGGTTACTGCTGACGGTGTTATCACGGTTGAAGAGTCCAAGTCTGCTGACACCTACTGCGAAGTAGTTGAAGGTATGCAGTTCGACAGAGGATATATCTCCCCCTACATGGTAACTGATACTGATA
The DNA here is from genome assembly GCA_045595105.1 of Eubacteriales bacterium. Taxonomy (GTDB): domain Bacteria; phylum Bacillota; class Clostridia; order Oscillospirales; family SIG627; genus RGIG6353. Next base: position 3,067 of record JAZNZV010000045.1, read on the forward strand.
AGATGGAAGCTGTTATCGATGACGCTTACATTCTCATCACTGACAAGAAGATTTCCAACATTCAGGAAGTACTTCCCCTTCTCGAACAGGTAGTTCAGGCAGGCAAAAAGCTTGTTATCATTGCTGAAGACCTTGAAGGCGAGGCTCTTTCCACAATCCTTGTAAACAAGCTCAGAGGTACCTTTACTTGTGTTGCAGTTAAGGCTCCCGGCTTTGGCGACAGAAGAAAAGAAATGCTTCGTGACATCGCTATCCTTACCGGTGGTGAGGTTATCACAGAAGAGCTTGGTCTCGACCTCAAGGAAGCAACAGTCGCTCAGCTTGGACGTGCTAAGCAGGTTAAGATCAACAAGGAAACCACAATCATCGTTGACGGTGCAGGTTCATCCGAGGAAATCAAGGGCAGAATCGCACAGATCAAGTCTGCTATGGAAGTTACTACTTCTGAATTTGACAAAGAAAAGCTTCAGGAAAGACTTGCTAAGCTTTCCGGCGGTGTAGCAGTTATCAAGGTTGGTGCTGCGACAGAAGCTGAAATGAAGGAAAAGAAGCTCAGAATTGAAGACGCTCTCAACGCTACACGTGCCGCTGTTGAAGACGGTATCGTTCCCGGTGGCGGAGTTGCTATCCTCAACGTTATTCCCGAGGTTAAGAAGCTTCTCGCTGTTACAAGCGGCGATGAAAAGGTTGGCGTTTCAATCGTTCTTCGTGCTCTTGAGGAGCCCGCTCGTCAGATTGCTGAAAACGCAGGCTTTGAAGGTTCTGTTATCATCAACAAGATTCTCTCCTCCAAGAAGAAGGCTTACGGCTTCAACGCATACACAGAAGAGTACGTTGATATGTACGAGGCTGGTATCATCGACCCCGCTAAGGTTACACGTTCAGCTCTTCAGAACGCTGCTTCCGTTGCCGCTATGGCTCTTACAACAGAGGCTCTCGTTGCTGACAAGAAGGAAGAAACTCCTGCGGCTCCCGCTGCTCCCAACCCCGGTATGGGCATGTATTAATAAGGTATTTAATTTTAAAGCGTGTGCAATTTTGCACACGCTTTTTCTTTACAAAAGAAAAAATCTGTTGTATAATATATTGGACACATTGTTCAAAAGGAGACGGTATGGACAGAAGGCAAAAGAAAACGAGAAACGCTATATTCTCGGCATTTATTGAACTACTTGACAAGAAGGATTACAGTAAGATTTCAGTGCAGGAAATAATTGATGAAGCGGACGTTGGACGTGCCACATTTTATATGCATTTCGAGACCAAGGACTTTCTTTTAAAGGCTCTTTGTGAAGAGCTTTTTGAACATATACTTGACTGTTCTAACGGAAAAAGCGGAGCTCACTCTCATTACTCCTCGTGCAAGCGTCAATGCGGTGCCTTCTCTCATCTTTTTGAGCACTTAAAAGAAAACGACGACAATCTTTTAAAGCTTCTCTCTTCAAGAAACAACGAGATTTTCGTATCCTACTTCAAGGAAAACCTGAACAAGATGGTTGAAGAGCAGGTAGAATTCGCCAACAAGATAGACAAGCTTATGCCAAAAGAGTTTATTGTAAACCACGTTTCGGCAACCTTTGTTGATACGGTCATGTGGTGGATTAAAAGCGGTAAAAAGGAGAGCACCGACACAATGGTGGGCTACTTCTATGCCCTGCTCGACGGTATAATAAAATAATATTTTCTATAAGAATATAGGGATTAAAACAATGGTTATTTTGATTACAGGTGCATCGCACACAGGAAAGACAGCACTCGCACAAAGACTACTTGAAAAATATAAATATCCGTATCTTTCAATAGACCATTTGAAAATGGGTTTAATTCGCAGTGGTAACACGGAGCTTACTCCTATGAGTGATGACAGCGATCTGACGTCATACTTATGGCCTATTGTCAGAGAAATGATAAAAACAGCAATCGAAAATAAGCAAAGCTTGATTGTCGAGGGGTGCTACATTCCTTTCAATTGGCAAAAAGATTTTGAAGAAGAATATCTTAAAGATATTAAATATTACTGTCTTGTTATGAGTGAAAACTATATTACAAATCACTTTTCGGACATAAAGAAGTATGCGAATGTAGTTGAAAACCGTTTAGATGATGAATGCTGTACCATGGAAAGCGTATTACAAGATAATGCCGAAATCTTAAAACTTGCAAAGATACATAACGTGAATTATATACTTATCGATGATAAGTATGAAATCAACGTTGATTAAACCTTAATCTTTCCCAATATAAAAAGATAGAGTACCTTCGGCACTCTATCTTTTTATGGTCGAGATGACAAGATTCGACGGTCTGCTTCGCATACCTTCCCGCTTGAGCACAGCTCTTCGCGCATCCGCCTAAAAACAGTCCACCGGACTGTTTTTTTACGGCGTCTGCTTCCTTGAAGTTCGAATCTTTCCCAATATAAAAAGATAGAGTACCTTCGGCACTCTATCTTTTTTTGGTCGAGATGACAAGATTCGAACTTGCGGCCTCTGCGTCCCGAACGCAGCGCTCTACCAAACTGAGCCACATCTCGTTAACACCTCGTAGTATATCATAAAACGTTTTTTTAGTCAATGCTTTTATTATTTTTTGTATAATAAACAAATGCTTTGACATTAATTAAACTTCGTGCTATACTACACAAAAAAATATGAGGAGAATGAAATGCTGATAACGTCACTTCTTGAAAACACAACAAAACGCAAAGACATTGGTGTCGAGCACGGTCTTTCGCTTTATATAGAGATAGGAAAGCACAAAATTCTCTTTGACATGGGTCAGACTGACCTGTTTTACAAAAACTCTTTAGTACTTGAAAAGAGCATTGAGGACGTAGAATTTGCGGTTTTGTCTCACGGGCATTACGACCACGGAGGAGGACTTGAAACCTTTCTCAAAGTCAACAAAAGCGCTCTCGTCTACCTAAACAAGGATGCCTTTCTTCCCCACTACAACAAGGATAAGAAATATATCGGGCTTGACAGGAGTCTTTGTGATAACAAAAGGCTTATATATACGGGTGATGAATATAAAATCGACTGTGGAATTTCACTTTTTACGTGCAATAAAATGGCAAAGCGTTATCCCGAAATTTTGTCGGGGCTTTCAGAAAAAGCAGGAGATATTTTTGTTCCCGATGACTTCAGGCACGAGCAATATCTTCTCATCGAAGAAGAGGGAAAGAAAGTTCTTATCAGCGGTTGCTCGCACAAGGGGATACTTGATATTGCCTCTTGGTTTTCAGCAGACGTTATTGTAGGTGGCTTTCACTTTTCCAAGCTTGCGCTTGACGAAAAGCTTATTTCCATGGCGCAGACTTTAGCCCGACACAAGACCGAGTTTTACACCTGTCATTGCACGGGAGTTGATCAGTTCGAGTTTATGAAAAAAGATATGCCGAGTTTAAAATATTTGTCCTGCGGAGAAACGATAATAATTTAAAAGGTTATGCAGTTGCATAACCTTTTGAATTATTCAAAGCTTGTAGCACGTTTCATTTCTTCCACACAGAAGTCAAATATAGCCCGTGCCGTCTTGCTGAATTTTTTGTTCTTGTGGGTAAGAGCATGGTAGACACGATTGAATTCCACGTCGGTAATATGTATTTCTTTAAGCTTCTTTTCAGCCAAAAAAGGCTTGAGCAGACCTTCGGGAAGCACCACAACGCCGAGATTATTAACTGCACCTGAAATGAGAGCAGAATTGCTTGCCGACTCCATGATAACGTTGGGAGTTAAATGAGAAACGCTCATAACCTGCCTTAAGAATCCAGATGAGGCGCTTCGGTTTTCTCTAAGTAAAAAAGGATATGCAGAAAGCTCTCCTATGCTGAGCTCGTCGGGGATATCAAAGCTCTGTCCACAGGCAGCAATAAGTCTGTCACGTCCTGCAGGGGTACTTTTTAAGTCTCTGTTTATAAGAGCGCCCTCGATTATGGCGAAATCAAGACTGCCATCGGCGATTTTATCTTCAAGCATACCCGCTTGATTAATTACAAGTCGAATTTCGGCATCAGGAAACTTGTCCTTGGCTTTATTTACCATCATTGGTAGATAAAGTTTCCCGAGAGTAAAGGTTGCACCTATTTTTAAAGAAGGCTTTATCTGAACGGAATATGCCATATTCTCAAATTCTTCAAAGGATGACAGGACTTCTTGTGCTTTTATCCATAGATTCTTCCCCTCGGGTGTAAGAACAAGTCTTTGATTGACTCTTAAAAAAAGGGATATTCCGTAGTGCTTTTCAATCTCGGATATTGTACTGCTTACAGCAGGTTGTGCAATGAGAAGCTCTTTTGCCGCCCTTGTTATACTATTGTTCCTACAAACACAATCAAATACCTTCAAATGTCTTACCGTCATCTCTACCTCATAACAATTTTATTATAAACTTTATAATATTATAATATTTTACTTTTTGATTGTCAAGTGATATAATACTGATAACAAAAAGGAGTAACGTCATGCTTTTATCACTTTTTACAACGTTTTTTAAAATAGGGCTTTTCACCTTTGGCGGTGGATATGCCATGATAGCCAATATCCGAGAGGTAGTAGTTGAGGGAAAGAGGTGGCTTACCGACGACGAGCTTGTAGAGGTTATTGCCATAGCTGAGTCGACTCCCGGTCCTATCGCTATAAATCTTGCCACGTTTGTGGGATACAAAAAAGGCGGTTTCTTCGGCAGTCTTCTTGCGACTTGCGGAGTAGTGCTCCCCTCTCTTACCATAATCTACATAATCTCGCTCTTCCTTGATGCATTTATGAAAAACACTTATATTGCCAATGCGTTTGTAGGAATAAAATGTGCAGTTGCCTTTCTTATTTTAAAGGCAGGATTTGATATGTTTAAAAAAATCCCGAAAACGCCCCTCTCGATTTTTGTATTCTCGGCAGTTGTAGTATTGATGGTCTTATTTGAAATTTTTGCTATTAATTTCAGCTCGATATTTCTTATCATTATGGGCGGTGCTATCGGAATTATTGCTTACGCCTTACTCCCCCATGTCAAAGAAGGAGAAAAGAAATGATATATCTTACACTTTTCCTTGAATTTTTCAAGGTAGGGCTTTTCTGCTTTGGGGGTGCCTTCGGAATGATACCCCTGATTGAGGAAACTGTTACGGAATATGGATGGATAACAGAGAGTCAGTTTTATGATTTTATCGGTGTTTGCGAGTCAACGCCCGGTCCTATCGCTGTAAATATGGCAACGTATATAGGCTCAACGCAAGGTGGACTTTTAGGTAGTATATGTGCAACGCTTGGCGTTGTGACGCCGTCGTTTATCATAATTTTGCTTATCGCCTCTCTCATAAAGAATTTTACGAGCAACAAATACTTCAAAAGCTTTATCAAGGGTGTAAAGCCTGTTGTAGCCGGTCTTATAATTTCTACGGGAGCTGTACTTACTCTAAAAACTCTCGTGAAGAGCAAAAGCCCCGACATAGCTTCTGTGGTTATATTTGCAATATTGTGTGTTATTTACCTTATCTTTCAAAAGGTATTTCACAAAAAGCTGTCGTCTGTATGGCTTGTAATTATATCAGCATTCTTAGGAATTGCGGTATCGGGAATAAAAAATATTATATAAAATAAAGGAGCTTAAAAAAAATGGAACTTAAAAACAGAGCAAAATTTTATTACACCGACAAAAATAAGAACTGCGCAGTTGCAATGCTTTTGGCGTCAAATGACGTTTATGGTCTTGGATTTGACGATAACGACGCTGAGTTTGTTGTAGGATTTGGCGGAGGACTTGGTTGCGGTAAGCTTTGCGGAGCGTTGGCAGGTTCAATCGCAGTACTTGGAAAGATGTTCTCGAAAAGAGAAAACTTCCGCAAAATGTGTGCTGACTTTACAAAGATATTTCACGAGGGTCTTGGATGCGACTCTATCGACTGTTCTGTGCTTTGTCCTAAGTATAAGACAGAAGAGAGAAGATGTGAAGAGGTAGTTCTCATTACAGCCGACTTACTCGAAAAGTTCATCGAAAAAAACAAATAAATAAAAAATCCCAAAGGCATAAGCCTTTGGGATTTTTTTATTCTGCAGAGAATTCGTCCTTGCCCACACCGCAAAGGGGACACACAAAATCGTCGGGAAGATCTTCCCACTTTGTACCTGCCTCTATGCCGTTATCGGGATCACCGATTTCTTCATCGTATACGTATCCGCAAACGTCACAAATGTATTTCATGTTTAACCTCCTTAATTGTTTTTTATATATTATACACCGACACAAGGATTTAGTAAACAGTTTTTTAAAATTTTGCAATTTTATTTACGGCCGACACAAGCTTATTACAATCGCTTTCGGTATTGAAAATGCCAACCGATATTCTCATTGCTCCGTCGCTGTCGGAGGTATTTGTACCAATTAACTCATGGGCGAGCGGTGCACAGTGATACCCTGCCCTACCTGCTATTCCCATTTTATCAAGCTTATCAGCGAGCACCGGCGAGGGCAATCCATCAACGTTGAAAAGTACTATTGAATTAGCGTTTACGTCGGCATTATATACCTTTACGCCTTTTATATTTAAAAGCTCAGACACGATTTTACGCTGAAGCTCTCTTTCCCATGCGCCTATTTCCTTCACTCCTACTCTGAGAATGAACTCTGCTCCTGCACGCATGGAAGAAATGCCTATCATTCCAAGGGTGCCCGCTTCAAGTCTTTCGGGCAAAAGAGAGGGCATTTCATGGCTGAGAGAGAATATCCCGCTTCCTCCCGAAATGAGAGGGTCGATAACCGATGGATAAGAATCGCTGACCGCAAGGAAGCCCGTGCCTGTAACTCCATAAAGTCCTTTATGACCCGAGGATGCTAAGATATCCACTCCCAGCCTTTTCATATCAATATCACTTGACCCTATTCCTTGAGATGCGTCAAGAATAAGTGTTACGTCAAACTCATGGCAGATATCTGAAAGCCTTTTTACAGGTGATATTTTCCCTGTAACGTTAGAGGTGTGATTGAGGACGAGAACGTCAATTTTTTCCTTTCTTACGAGCCTTTCAAAGGAATCGATAATAACGCTGTCACGGGATATACTGCTATCAAGGAACCTGAGCTTCACTCCCCTTTTCGACAGGGCATAAAGCGGGCGAAGTGCGGAGTTGTGAGAAAAGCGGTCTACTGCCACAGTCATGCCTTCCTTTATTACCCCGAAAAGCGCCATGTTGAGAGCATAAGTTGCGTTATAGGTAAATACTATATTTTCGGCAGACGTATTGACAAGTGCGCCTATCGCCTCTCTTGCGGCATAAACCTCGGCAGATGCACGAAGAGCGTCCTTGGAAGAGCCTCTGCCCGGATTGGCATAAAATTTATTATAAGCACGCTTCACTGCCCGTCTTACTTCATAAGGCTTTGGGTGAGACGTGGCACTGTTATCCATATAAACCAAAGTTTTCACCTCCTTACAATAAATTTATAGAATAGGCTCTGAGAAGCAGTGTTACCTCTTCTTTTTTTCTGCCCTTTACGTATAGCCCCCAGCTACAGCCTTCCGAAGATGCACGAGCTGTTTTTCCAACGGTTGCGTTAACAGCGTTGTCAGCAAGTATTTTTTGTGCCTTATGGGCAAGTGTCACTGAGCCGAGATTAATAAAAAAACTGTCGTCTTTTGCCACGAGCTTCTCTCCCCCTTTCCATGTCATATTATGCAATTCGGCGGGCGTGGGTTAAAGAGAGAATAAAAAACAATAAAAAAAATAATATTTTTTTCAAAAAACATTTACAAAAGCGCTCTTAATATGGTATCATTTACTATGAGAAATAATATTTAAAAGGAACGGAGTGACTGCAGGAATGGATGTAATAAAGGACTTCTTTAATTACATTTACAATCAGTTTGCAAGTATGGAGTTTTCGGACATACTTGATATTTTAATCGTGTCGGTGCTATTTTATTATATCACCGTATTTATTCGAGACAGAAGAGCGGGCAAGCTTGCCGTAGGTATCGTTCTGCTTTTTGCAGTACTGGGCATAAGTGCACTCTTCAAATTCAACGTTCTTTCCTTCATTCTCGGAAACATAGTTCAAGTTGGACTTCTTGCAGTCTTTATCATTTTCCAGCCCGAAATACGTTCTATGCTTGAAAACGTTGCCAATGAATCTTTTAAAAATCTGAGCTTGCGTGAAAATACCGACGAAAAAGAAACGAAAAAGTCCATAGAAAATCTTTGTACTGCGGCACAAGAGCTTGCGGCAACAAAGACAGGTGCTCTTATAGTAATTGAGAGAGGCACCAAGCTTGGTGACAACATCAAGACGGGTGTTGTTGTAAATGCAGATATAAACGTTTTCCTTTTAAAAAATATATTTTTCAACAAAGCCCCTTTACACGACGGAGCTGTTATTATAAGAGACAACAGAATTTACGCATGCGGTTGCTTCCTTCCCCTTTCCTACAACGCAAATATTATCAGAAACATAGGAACAAGGCACCGTGCGGCGATAGGTATGAGTGAAAACAGTGACGCCATCGTTGTAGTTGTTTCAGAGGAAACGGGTACAATATCGGTTGCAAAGGGCGGAAATCTGAAGCGTGGCTTTGACTTATATTCTCTCAAGCGTGAGCTTGAAAACGAACTGATACAGAAAGAAAAGTCTACTCTTAAAATGAAAATCAAGCTTCCCAAAAGCGACAAAAATAAGTGAAAGGAGAACACAAGATGGAAGAAAACGAAAAGCTTCAGGAAAGTGAAGCTCTGACGAAAAAAGAAAAAATAAAAAAGATATTCACCGATAAAAATTTTGTGCTGAGGATAATTTCCTTTCTCTGTGCCCTTCTTTTGTGGTTTTACGTTTCTGAAGTAGAAAGTCCTACTTCGGAAAAAACGTTTGAGTCGGTAAACGTAGCCGTAAAAAACAAAGACCTTCTTCTCTCCGAAACTGAGCTTTCTCTCATTTCGGATGCAGTTTATGAAACTAATATTGTGCTTTCGGGAAAGAAGCGTACGCTTAACAAGGTTGACTACGACAACATATCGGCAAGCGTTGACCTGTCCAGACTTACCGAAGCGGGAATACACGAGCTATCCATAAGCGTTGTTCCACCGTCAGGCACCAACGTTGTATCTGTTAATCCCAGATACATTACTGTGTCGGTTGATAAAACTATCGCCTCGTCCTTTGACATTGTTCCCGACGTTAACTATAACAACCTTCCAAGCGACTACACTCTCGGCGACTGCATTATCACTGACAGTCAATCAAAGGTTATTACCAGCGTAACCGTCAGCGGACCCGAGACGGAAATAGCAAAAATAGATAAGGTTGTGGCAAAGGTAGATTTCGGTTCAATCAACGGAAGCGTTGAAGCAAAAACAGCTTTGACACTTCTTGACTTCTACGGAGAAGAAATCACTACCGATAGCATAAGGCTAAGCAATTCTTCAGTTAAGGTAAAACAGCCTGTTTACGTTACAAAAACACTTCCACTTCGTGTGGCTCAGGCAGGAACTACCTTCTCTGACAATCAGATAAGCTTCAATATTACTCCTGCAAGAGTGGAGGTAAAGGGTGACCCCAAGATACTCAGTGAGCTTGATTCTATTCAGCTTGACCCCATAAATGAAAAGGCAATAGGTGAAACACTTACAACAACTGTAAATACTCTCATTAAGCTTCCTGAGGGGCTTGAGCTTGTGACCTTGCAGAACACTGCCACAATTACTGCAAAGCTCAGAAACGTTAAGTGTCACGAATTGACAGTTACACCCGAGAGCATCAAGGTCAACAATATTCCCGAAAACATGGATATTGAATTTCATGATATTGATTCAAAGATTATCGTTATCAATTCATCAAACAAAGACCTGACTCTTGACGATATATCTTTAAATCTCGACCTTTCCACTTATTCCTCATCGGGGCTTTACACAGTATTTCTTACTCCATCCTTTAAAGAGGAATTGTCCTATGCATATCTTCCCTATGCTAATTTCTCTGTAACCTTTGAACTGACAGATAAGGAAGGTGCGAAATAATTAAAGTTCTTGTAAAAAACATTAAATGCCCCTACAACGTGTCGGAGAGCGAGGCAATAGCCTCAGCTCTCCGACGCTACGGTATAAAATCAAATACATTTTCTGTATATAAAAAATCGGTTGATGCAAGGAAAAAGAATGACATCAAGTTTGTCATAACCGCTCTTGTAGAGGCGGAGGGCTATGTCAGGGAAAGTGTCGATATCACACTGTTCAAAGAAAGTGAGTATCCTGCCCAATCCCTCAGCAGTCTGCCAAACGAGGATGAAAAATATCCCGTAATATGCGGATTCGGTCCGTCGGGTATATTCCTTGCCCTGCTCCTTGCAAGAAAAGGATACTCGCCTATCATTTTCGAGAGAGGCGAGGATATTGACAAGAGAAGTCAGACGGTATCACGATACCTTGACACAGGTAATCTTTGCGATGAATCAAACATTCAGTTTGGTGAGGGTGGTGCAGGTGCTTTCTCTGACGGAAAGCTCATTACCCGAGTAAACGACAAAAGATGCTCTTTTATTTTGAATACTCTTTGTGAATTCGGTGCCCCGAAGGAAATACTCACCGAGGCAAAGCCTCACGTGGGAACGGATAAATTAAAAGCCGTTGTAAAAAATATCCGTGAAGAGATAGTGCGTCTTGGCGGGCAAGTGCACTTTAACTCAAAGGTAACGAAAATCAAAGAAGAAAGTAACTGTTGCAAGGTTGAGATAAACGGCGTCGAAACAGTATCTGCTCCTGCAGTATTTCTTGCTACGGGTCACAGCGCTCACGATACCTATAAAATGCTCCTTGACGAAGGCTTTGAGCTTGTCGGAAAGGATTTTTCGGTAGGTGTAAGGATTGAGCATCTGAGAAGTTACGTTGAGTACTCCATGTACGGAAAGGCGGCTTTGACCGGTTTACTTCCTCCTGCAGAATACTCGGTTTCCTACCGTGAGGGTGGGCGTGGCGTTTACTCCTTTTGTATGTGTCCAGGCGGACTTGTTATGGCATCGGCTTCCGAGAGTGGTTCAATTGTTACCAACGGAATGAGCTATCACGCCAGAAACCTCAACAATTCCAATAGTGCTCTTGCGGTATCGGTGCTTTCGTCGGACTACGGAGCGTCTCCCATGTGCGCTATTGAATATCAGAGAAATATAGAAAAAGCAGCGTGGCAATATGCTCGGGACAATTCAGCACCCTGCCAGACTGTTAAGGATTTTTTAGAAGGCAGAAAAACTACTGCTTTTGGTAAGGTCATTCCCTCTTATCCTCACGGAGTTACGGGAGCTGACCTTGAAACAATTCTTCCCACTCACATTTCCTCGCTTCTTAAAACGGGGCTACGTCGTTTTGCGTCTGCTCACTCGTTTTTCGGCGAAGAAAGTGCACCTTTGACGGGAGTAGAGACAAGAACCTCCTCCCCCATCAGAATGCCGAGAGATAAAAGGCTGAGGGCGACGGGACACAGCAGAGTGTACCCCATCGGCGAGGGCGCAGGCTGGGCAGGAGGAATCACAAGTGCCGCACTTGACGGCTTGAGAGCGGCTGAAAGCTATATACTTGGAGAAGATTATGAAAACTCAGGGCACAGTACTGAAAATTGTCGGTGATTATGCCATTGTCGGGGTTAAGAGGCACAGCGCCTGCGACACCTGCAGAGCACAGTGCGGTGGGCATTGTGACAAGGCAAGCACCGTTGAAACGAAGGTTTTAAACTCTTTAAACGCTAAAACAGGAGACGAGGTTGAGCTCTTCTCTAAAACGTCGGCAGTAATGGGAGGAGCAATACTCGTCTTTATACTCCCGATTGTTATGGCTTTTATCGGATATGCGATTCCTTCGCTTTTGAATTTAAAAACAGTAATATCGGCATTTTCTTCACTTGTGTTTTTTCTTATGACGTTTTTTGTTATATGGAAGATATGGGGGAAGAAAGAAAAATTCACGGAAATTGAAATGATAAGGATAATTGGTGACTAAAATGACAGAAGCAGAAGGTTTCATTTTAAATAAGCTGGATGAAATGAAAATTGAATATCAGGTTTTCAGACACACCCAAAGAAATACCATTGAAGAAAAAGAGGCACTTGACCGTGAGCTTGGCATTAGTGCTCGGCACTGCAAGAATATCTTCTTGACAGACCGCAAGAAAACCCATTTCTATCTTTTGGTAATGCCTTTTGAGAAGACCTTTCGCACAGCAGAGGTATCGAAGGAGCTTGGCTCCTCACGTCTTAGCTTTGCACCTGAGGAGCTCCTTCTCGAAATACTCAACTGTCACTCCGGCTCTCTTAGTACTTTAAGCTTGTTGTATGACAGAGATTTTGAAGTTAACCTTGCCGTTGACAGTGATTTACTAAAAGAAGATGCTCTTTGCATGCATCCCAACATTGACACTACAACCGTAATTATGAAAAAAGATGACTATCTTGGGAAATTCTTACCAAAAATTAAGCATCGCCCCACCTTTGTAACGGTTACCGTACCAAACGAATAAAATGGTACTATGGGGGTGCCTTCTATGAAAAACAAAAATGAACGCTCCGATAATATCGGGGCGTTTTTTATTTGGCTTGACTATGACGGTAATTCTTTTTTTGAGAGTAATACTGCTTTTCTTGACAGTCAAAATGTACCTATTCACCACAGAATATACGTGTCAAGATATACGCCGACTGTCATCGCATTGTTAGACGAAAGTAAGAGAGCCGAAATAAGCGAAAAGCATGACGTAACGCCGTATCTCTTCACGAGGCCAGAGAAAATGGGTGACGAAATAATCCTGTCGGATATAAATGCAGATTTTGTTTTTGACACGTCAAGTGCGTTGGATAGCAGTGTTAAAGTGGGAATGATAGCGGTGGAAAATCTCATTTTTGACAGTCGTGCAAAGAGTCTTGAGGGACTCGTTGAAGAGGGGAAAATAACCGTTTTCCCCTCACTTATACCACCGAAGGTTGACCGTCACCCCACCTGTGTGCTCTCAGAGATAATCGGACGAAGGATTTCGGCTGACGGAGTAAAATTCAGCGGAGTATCGGGAAACGCTACCGTTTACTTTGACGCTCTTTATTCAATCAAAGAGCTTTTTGAATCAATAGAGCGAATGCTTGATATGGGAGTAAGAGTAATAAACTTTAGTGCAGGAGTATTTCATGACGGCATTTACTCGGACTTTGACAGACAGATAGACAGGCTTCTTTTGAGCTCTGACTTTCTTTTTGTTGCAGCCGCAGGCAACTACGTAAAGGTATCCAGCCCTGCCAAGGCATACAACGTTTTAAGTGTGGGAAATGCAGTTACGAAAAGCTCTGCCCTATCTCCCCTATCTCCGCCTTTTGATATCAGCGAAAGCTCGGCGTATCTGATATCTGACAGTAAGCCACACAAGCCCGAAATATCAGCACCCGGCGAGTGGGTGGGATTTGTGGACAGAAATGGTAACGGTGACTTCATGAACTTCGGCACAAGCTTTGCGACTCCCCTTGTGACAGGGTGTGCGTGTCGGATATTAGAAAAAAAGAGCGGTATATCTTATCTTACTTTAAAAGGGCTCGTGCTTATGTCGGCAAACGGAGAGGATATATCGGGTGAAGGTAACCCCTACGTTAAAAGCTCTTTAATGAGAGAAAAAAGCGGGTACGGACTTCTCGACGTTGAAAGGGCTTTGATGGTGACAGAAGCTTGTGAAATATTTGAAGGTAGGCTTCAAGGTGACGTTGAAATAGAAATAAACGCAAATGAGTTTTTATTCATATTCGAGCTTGATGAGAGAAAGAATTATCCCCGTCTTTTCAAAGACGGGGAAGAAATGTGGATTTATCCCGAAACATCGGTTTTAGTGAAAAAAAGCACAAGGACAGTAAGAATTTCGGGTGAAGGTGGGTGCCGATTTTCACTTATCTCTTTATGATGCTTTTTTCTCAAGGTTTTCAATGCGGTGCTCACAAACTTTGTTTCTGAGTTCGAGGGTTGACATGCGTTCAACGAGATTATTGTGCTTGTCAACCTTTTCTTCAAGCTTGGATAGTCGGTATTTTACCATTTTTTGTGAGGAAAGGACGCCCCCGAAGGAGCCGACGGCACTGCCGATTATTCCAAGAAGTGCAATAATTACTCCTTCGCTAAACATCTGAGTCCTTCTCCGAGGAGCCTCTCATCATATCCACCGACGTTTCGGCAAAGATGTAGGCGATAAGTGTACCGCAGGACGTAACGAGAGCAGTGATGGTAGTTACCTCGTTTTCGGGCATCTTAAAGAGGACGAGGATTGGGGCTATAAAGCCTGCAAGTCCTGCCCAGAATTTGCGTGATAAAAGCTTTTCTTTCAAGTTCATATTATTTCTCCTTTTCATTTAGTTGTTTTTCTATTAATTCCGTTTTGTTTATAAGCTTTGTAAGTGTTGAAATGATATTTTTCTTGACGTTCAAGTTGATAAAGCAATCATTTGCCGTTAAAGTTACGTTTTCTTTTTCATAGCATGTACGGGGTAAAGCTTCCTCTATCGGGGTCGACAGTGAAAAGGTAATGCTCAAGGGAGTACCGCTGTCTTTCAAGCTTTTCAGCTTATCGGACAGTGCTTTTTTGGAGTTAAAAGTATCCGAAAGCAAGAAGAGGTAGCTTCCGCTGACCCATACACGCTCGCCGTCGCCTTCTTTTCCGTAGCTGAAATGATTAGCATCCCCCATAATGCCGTCGGCGTTTATCTCTTCAGAAAGGGCAATCACGAATAAGTTCTCTTCCCCGTCCTCTTCATATATCTCTTCGCTTCCGTCGAGAGTCAAGGTGTAGAAGTTTCTCAAAACGTAGTTTTTTTCTTTTTCAAGCACTATGCTATCTGACAAGTCCCCAATCTTAATTAGTGGAGATTTCAAGCGGAGTATCACATCTTCTCCGTTAATGCATACTGTAAAGACGTTCTCTGACGTGCTTTGTTTGGGGAAAATACATATGCTGAAAACGTCTTCTGTGGTAGTCGCACTCTTTTCAAATGACAACATTTCAGTGTAGCAGTCTTCTTTGTCTTCGAGGGCAGTCAGTCGCAAGTGAAAGTCACGTAATATTTTTTCCCTTTCACTT
>JAZNZV010000046.1:0-9252 GCA_045595105.1 Eubacteriales bacterium
TCTTACCTCTTCCTGCACGGATAGGGCGTATTACGTTCTTGTAATCCCAAAGTCCTTCAGAGGGGGTTCTGTCGGGAAATACAAGTCCGTCAACGCAGAAGTTTCCGTCGTGAACGACCTCGTCAAAATCACCGCCGTAAAGGTATTTGTCCCTGCCGTCAGCGGTCTTTCCAGCATATACTGCATGGTCGCACCACTCCCATACACAGCCACCAAGGAATGAAGGATAGGAATAGATAAGCTTCTGATAGTCCTCAGCACCCCCTGGTCCATTGCCCATAGCGTGTATGTATTCGCAAAGGAAGTAAGGCTTTCTTCCGTCGTTCTTCATATAATTCTCGGAATACTCAATAGTTGCATACATTTCACTTTGCACGTCAGACTCGGTTACTGGTACCTTGCCTTGCTTTGTGTAGCCCGCTTGATAGTGGGTGGGTCTCGTGCTGTCAAGCTCATGGAAAAGGTTAAGAGCCGCCTTGGCGTTCTCCCCGTATCCTGCCTCGTTGCCGATAGACCACATGATGATGCTTGTATGATTTTTGTCACGCTCATAAAGTCTGCGAACTCTGTCAAGCCAAGCGTTTTTGTATGACGGCATACATGCCATGAGTGAATAGTCGCTGTCAACGGGTAGTAGATTAGTACCGTGACTTTCAATATCCGCTTCCGCTATAACGTAAAAGCCGTATCTGTCGCAAAGCTCGGGGAAATAAGGAGCGTTAGGATAGTGGCTGGTTCTGATAGCGTTGATGTTGCACTCCTTCATGAGCTTCAGGTCGTTTACTACGTGCTCGTAAGAAACGGCAGGTCCTTCCGTGGGGGAGGAATCGTGACGGTTGACCCCCTTTATCTTGAAGGTCTCACCGTTGAGATAAACGATACTGTTCTTTATCTTTATTTCTCTGAATCCGAACTCAACTACAATGCATTCTCCCTCACACTCAACAAGAAGCTTGTAAAGATAAGGGCTTTCAGCATTCCAAAGGGTTGCATCTTCAACCGTCACGGAAAAGCTGTTTCCATTGCCTTGGGCAATTTCTTCACCCATGTCAAAAACGGTATAGGTCACAGACTTTTCTTCACCTATAAAGTCAACGTCAACCTGAAGCCTTCCGTCCTTATAATCATTTTCGGGAAGGGCGATGAGCTTGATATCTCTTATGTGATTTTGCGGTCTGAATAACAAATAAACGTCTCGGAAAATTCCCGACATTCTGAACTTGTCTTGGTCTTCAAGGTAAGAGCCGTCACATAGCTTGAGCACAAGAACGCTTATGCTGTTGTTGCCCTCATGCACCGCTTTCGTTATATCAAATTCTCCCGTACAGTGGGATACCTGATTGTAACCGATGAAGATGCCGTTTACCCACACGTAGTAGGCTGAGTCAACACCCTCAAAATTTACGTATATTTTTCCCGAAAGCTCATCCTTGGAGAGGGTAAAATCTCTTCTGTAAGCACCACAAGGATTGTCGCAGTTAATGTATGGCGGGTCAAAAGGATAGGGGTAGGTCACATTTACGTAGTTGTTCTTGTCATAACCTCTCATCTGCCAAACCGACGGCACGTCAATTGTATCGAAATGGGCTAAGTCGAAGCTTTCTTCAAAAAACTTTTCTTTTAGCTTCCGTACGTCGCCGTAATACTTAAAGGACCAGTCACCGTTTAAAAGCCTCAGCCTGTCGCTTTTTTCACGTCTCGGCAAGGTGAGAGCATCTTCTTTGTCAGAAAAGGGGATATAATAGGCTCTGTCTTTTTCGGTGCCAATTCTCAGAACTTCAGAATTTTCAAAATAATTCTCAATTATCACAAAATCACTCCTTTATACGACCATTTTAACAAAATAAAAGGCTCGACACAAGATAAAATATCAAAGCAGAAGTTTGATATATCACACTGTTTTGAGCCTTGTTGACACCTCTCCCGTAGAGAGGGAAATTATTTCTTTGTTTTCAAGCTCCACTATTAAGTGACAGCTTTCATCTACGTCTATCGCTTTGCCACAACGCCTCTCATCCCCGAGTATTTCTATATCACGTCCAATAAGCAATGAACGGCGCTTATATTCTTCAAAAAATGTGTGAGAGGGAAAAGCATGGTATATCGACCCGAACTCCTCAAGAATAAGCTTTGCGAGTAGCTCTCTTTTGTCTTCTTTTCCAAGTGACATAGCTATATCCTTTATTTCGTCGGGAAAGCACTCGGTCTTTACGTTGACACCAACGCCCACTATAACGAAGTCAAGAGTATCTGCGCTTTTGAAGGAAGCCTCGGTGAGGATGCCTGCTACCTTTCGGTCACCAAGGTAAATATCGTTTACCCACTTTATCATAGTGGTGTGTGGATATATTTTTTCAATAGCACGGCAAAGAGCTACCGCCGTGGCAGTTGTTATAAACAGCGTTTCTTCGGGAGAAAGGCGGGGACGCAGGAGAAAGCTCATGTAAAGTCCTGTTTTATCGGGAGAGAAGAAGGTCTTTCCTCGTCTTCCTCTGCCTGCGGTCTGCTCGTCGGCAATTATGACGAGCCCCTCACTTGCCCCTTTTTCGGCAAGGGCTTTCAAGTAAGTGTTTGTTGACTCGAGGACGTCAAACTTTTCTATCTGCCATTCTACCATTTTTTTATCATTCCCTCTATCTTAGAGATAACAAAAGGTGCAAGAGCGCATTTTACAAGGTCTATGGGTAAAAACGGAAGAATATACCCCGTGAGGATACCGCCGAAACCAAGTCCGCTCATTTTTGTGAATATAAGCCATAAGGTTTCAACTACGTAGGACGCAAGAGATACCGCAAAGAAAACCGAAAATCTCGGAATAAAGGTCTTGGCGAATTTTTTCAGGAAAAGGGAAGCAAAAAAAGCCATAAAGGGGAAGGATATGAAAAAGCCTCCTCCAATGCCGAAAAGCACACCGAAACCGCTTGTGAAGTTAGAAAAGACGGGAACCCCCAAGGCTCCGATAATGATATAAATAAGCGAGGATATAAGAGCATCTCTTGGAGACAGGAGCGCAGAAAGAATAAAAAGCGAAAGAGTAGTCAGAGTAAAAGGGGGAGTATATGCAGGAAGAGATAACTGTGCCCCTAAAAAGAGAAGCACCGTTCCTACGGCTATTCTTGTTATTCTTACGGTTTTCGTCATTTTTCTCACCTCTTTTTAATTTTATCATATCAAAATCCCTCTGTCAACTTCAAAAACAATATTGACTTTAAAAGGAAAGAGAAGTAAAATAAAGCGAGGTGAAAAACGTGTCAAAAAAGAAAATGCAGACAAATTGTGATACCTGCCTTAATTTCGTGTACGATGACGAGGTTGGCGCAAACGTGTGTATGGTATCTCTCGACGAGGACGAATATCTGAAATATATGGAAAGCTCCTTTGATTCCTGCCCCTATTATCAGCTTTACGATGAGTATAAAACAGTAAGAAAACAGAATTGATACTAAAAAAGGCTGCGATAGCAGCCTTTTTTATGTAAAACCCCTTGACAAAGAGATACAACAGTATTATAATTCAGCATATTAAAGTGATAAAGTGAAGGAGAAAGATCGTGGATAAATTACACACACCCGAGGTTGACCGTCTTTTTGAGGCAATACTTACCCTTGAAACGAAGGAGGATTGCTACAATTTTTTTGAGGATGCTTGTACGGTCAAGGAGATAATTGATATTTCACAGCGATTTAAGGCGGCGGAAATGCTCAAGAACGGCGAGAACTACGTAGTTGTCAGCAAGACGACGGGCATGAGCACCGCAACGATAAGCCGTGTAAATAAGTGCCTTGAATATGGTGCGGGTGGATATAAGAAGGTTTTGGAAACTCTTGAGAAGGCAGGTAGTGACAAGTGAGAGAACAGGACATTTTAAAAAGTGAAGAGAAGGCTGTTTTTGCCCTTCGTTCACTCTACAAGGAATATGGGTACCTCCCCTTTAAAATGAGCAAATTCGAGGAGTACGACCTTTACGTAAGAAATAAGGACTTCCTTGTTTCTGACGCCGTTATAACCTTTAACGATACCAACGGCACCCTGCTGGCGCTGAAGCCCGACGTGACTCTTTCTATTATAAAGAATACCACCGATAATAAGGGCTGTAAGGAAAAGGTGTACTACAACGAGAACGTATACCGAGTTTCGGGAACCACCAGAAGATTTAAAGAGATTATGCAGACGGGACTTGAATGCATTGGAGACATCGACCTCTACGATAAATTCGAGGTAGTGTATCTCGCTGCCAAAAGCCTTGATACAGTAGCCGAGGACTTTGCCCTTGACATATCACATATGGGGGTATTCAAAGCAATTCTCGACTCCACGGGCAAGGACGAATACTTTAAAAAAGAGGTCATAAGACTTGTTACCGAAAAGAACCGTCACGAAACAGAACGCCTTTGCAAGCTCTACTCTCTTGATGAAAAGAGCGAGAACAAGCTGCTTTCCGTTATCGACCTCTACGGTGACCCCGACCTTGTTATAGAAAAGCTTGGTTGTATTTGCGAAGGCACCGAGGAAAAAAATGCCCTCTCCGAGCTTTCTGCTTTGTGGGAGCTACTTAAAGAGACCGAGTACAAGGACCGCATAAGAGTGGATTTCTCGGTTATAAACGATATGAACTATTACAACGGTATAGTGTTCAAGGGCTTTTTAAAGGGCATTCCAGAGGGCGTCTTGGCAGGCGGTCAGTACGATGCCTTGATGGAACGCATGAAAAGAACCTCGGGCGCTATCGGATTTGCACTTTATCTCGACTTACTTGAAGAACTGAACAAAATTAAGCGAGGCTACGACGTAGACGTTCTTCTCCTTTATAGCGATACCACCGATACTAAGAAGGTGTTTGAGAGAGTGAAAACTCTCACTGAGGGTGGTTTTTCTGTCAGCGCACAGAAAAGCGTTCCCGAAAAGCTCAGATACAAAATACTTGAAGAAATTGACGGGGAGGGAAAATAAAATGATAAATATAGCTCTTCCCAAGGGCAGACTTGGCGAAAAGGTTTACGCCATGTTTGAAAAGGCGGGCTTTGAATGCCCATCTATTCACGAGAACAACCGCAAGCTCATCTTTGAAAACGAAGAAAAGGGTGTGAGATATTTCTGGGTAAAGCCCTCTGACGTGTCTATTTACGTTGAGAGAGGCGCTGCCGACATAGGTGTAGCAGGTAAGGATATACTCCTTGAGTACACACCCGAAATATACGAGCTTCTCGATCTCAATATAGGCAAATGCCGAATGGCAGTTGCGGCAAAGCGTGACTTTTACGACGACAACGAAAGAACGCTGAAGGTGGCAACAAAGTTCGTGAATATTGCAAAGAATTTTTACGCATCCCGTTGCCGTGACATTGATATAATCAAGCTCAACGGCTCAATTGAAATTGCCCCGATACTTGGTCTTTCCGACGTTATCGTGGATATAGTTGAGACGGGAACAACATTGAAAGAAAACGACCTTGAAGTGGTAGAAACAGTTGTGCCCATCAGCGCAAGACTTATTGCAAATAAAGCAAGCTTCAAATTTAAAACAGCAGAAATAGAAAAAATTGTAGACTCCATGAAAGCACAGGTAAAAACAGATGATTAGTATCTATAAATACGGCGAAGTTCCAAACAGCGAAATATATAAAAGAGAGAATATCGCATCAAACGTCGAGGGCATCGTTGCCGAGATTATTGCAAACGTAATCAAAAACGGCGATAAAGCTCTTTTCGACTATGCAAGAATGTTCGATAAAGCCGAGCTTGCCTCACTCGAGGTCAGCGAAGAGGAGATAGAGGAAGCATTTGAGAGCGTGGACCCCGAGTTTATTGGCATTATAAGGGAAGCGGCAGAAAACATCACCGCATTCCATAAGAGACAGGTAACAAACAGCTTTTTCATAAACGAAAAGGAAGGAGTCCTCACAGGTCAGAGAGTCTCGCCCATTGAGAAGGTAGGCCTTTACGTACCGGGAGGCACTGCCGCTTACCCCTCAACAGTTTTAATGGACTCAATACCTGCAAAAATAGCAGGCTGTTCCGAAATAGTTATGGTGACACCGCCATCTAAGGACGGTAAGGTAAATCCCGTAATTCTCGCTGCCGCAAAGATAGCAGGCGTTGATAAGATATTTAAAGTAGGTGGAGCGCAGGCAGTTGCAGCACTCGCCTACGGAACCGAGAGCGTTCCGAAGGTTGATAAAATAGTGGGACCGGGTAACGCTTACGTTGCCGAAGCCAAGAAGCAGGTTTTCGGAAAGGTATCTATCGACATGATAGCGGGTCCAAGTGAGATACTTGTAGTTGCGGATTCAACCTGTAACCCGAAATTTATTGCCGCTGACCTTCTTTCACAGGCAGAGCACGATAAGATGGCAAGTGCTGTTCTTGTAACAGACTCCTTCGATTTTGCGGTGAGGGTGCAAGAGGAAATTGAAATACAAATTCCACGTCTTCCCCGAAGTGAGATTGCAAGGGCATCTGTTGATAACAACGGAAAGATAATAGTTGCTGAAAATAATCTCATGCTCGCCATAGACATAGCAAACGAAATTGCACCCGAGCACCTTGAGCTTGCGGTGGATAATCCCTTTGACTATCTTGACAGAATAAAGCACGCAGGCTCAATCTTTATGGGCAAGTTTACTCCCGAAGCACTCGGTGACTACTTTGCAGGTCCTAATCACACTCTTCCTACCAGCGGAAGCGCAAGATTTTCATCACCTCTCAGCGTTGACGATTTCGTCAAGAAGTCACAGATAATATACTACACCGAGGACGCCCTCAAAAAGGTGGCGGACAAGGTTTCGTATTTTGCTCACAAAGAAGGGCTTGACGCTCACGCAAAGAGCGCTACTGTGAGAGGGGAGGACAAATGAGCAGATTTTTTTCAAGTACTCACTCATCTCTCATCCCATATACACCGGGTGAACAGCCGAAAGACAAAAAATATATAAAGCTTAATACCAACGAGTCTCCCTACCCACCTTCAGACTTGGTGTGTGAGAGGGTAGAGCTCGAATGCAAAAGGCTTATGCTTTATCCCGACCCCGACTGTTGCATATTGAGAGAAAAGCTTGCAGAAAAGCTGGGAGTAGATAAGGATGAGGTCGTTGTCACCAACGGCTCGGACGAAATACTTAATTTTGCATTCCTCGCTTTTTCAGACTCCGAGCACCCCGTTGTGTTTCCCGATTTGACCTACGGCTTTTACTCTGTTTTTGCCAAGCTTTATAATTTGCCCTATGAAGAAATTCCCCTCGATGAGAATTTCAATATAAGAGTTGAAGACTATATAGGAATAAACAAAAATATATTTATTCCTAATCCTAACGCTCCCACGGGCATCGCTCTTCCTCTTTCTGATATCGAGAAAATCGTGGCATCTAACCCCGAAAGCGTTGTGGTAATAGATGAAGCCTACGTTGCCTTTGGAGCAGAGAGCGCAGTGAAGCTGATAGATAAATACGATAACCTTATCGTTACCCGCACTTTTTCAAAGTCACGCTCTATGGCAGGGGGAAGATTGGGATTTGGAGTAGGAAACCGAGAATTGATGAGCGATATAAATACCCTCAGATATTCTACCAACCCATATAACATAAACCGCCTTACAATGGAAGCAGGAATTGCTGTGCTTGACAGCGACGAGTATTACCTTGATAATTGCGAGAGAATAGTTAAAACAAGAGAAAAGACAGGAGACCTCTTGAAGAAGATGGGCTTTCAGGTACTTGACTCAAAGGCTAACTTCCTTTTCGCCAAAAGCGATAAAATCTCGGGCAAAGAGCTTTATGAGAAGCTTCGTGAGAGGGGCATACTTGTAAGACACTTTGAAAAGCCGAGAATTAAAGATTTTAACAGAATTACAGTCGGAACCGAAGATGAAATGAATACTCTTGTTTCGGTAATATCCGAAATATTAAAGGAGAGATAAAATGAGAACGTCAAATATACAAAGGCAGACCGCTGAAACAGATATAAGCCTTATCCTCGACCTTGACGGAAAGGGGAGAAGTGAAATTGACACAGGTGTGGGCTTTCTCGACCATATGCTCACCCTTTTCTCCAAGCACTCCCGCTTCGACCTCTCGGTTAAATGCCACGGCGATATACAGGTGGATTACCACCATACCGCAGAGGATATCGGAATATCACTTGGAAAAGCTTTCCTTGAGGCAATCGGTGACAAGAAGGGGATTACCCGCTACGCCGATACAACTCTTCCTATGGACGAGACCCTCATATTGTCAGCAGTAGATATTTCGGGAAGAGGATACCTATCCTATGACGCAGAGTGTCCTACCGCAAAGGTAGGTGACTTCGATACCGAGCTTTCTGAGGAATTCTGGCAGGGCTTTGTAAGAGAGGCGAAGATAACGCTTCATATAAAGAAGCTTGACGGCAGAAATTCTCACCACATCATAGAGGGAATTTTCAAGTCGGTGGCAAGAACTCTGAGAACCGCTACCCGAATTGACCCCGACCTTGAGGGAGAAGTACCCTCTACCAAAGGAGTAATTTAATGATTGCAATAATAGACTATGGAGTAGGAAATCTCTTTTCACTCAGTTCATCCTTGAAGGCGGTAGGAGCAGACGCAATACTTACCTCAAACCCCGAAGAGATAAGAAGAGCCGATAAAATAATACTTCCGGGTGTTGGTGCATTTGGAGACGCAAGACAGAAGCTTTGTGACACAGGACTCGACCGTGTTGTTATTGAAGAGGTAAAAAAAGGCAAGAAAATATTTGGAATTTGCCTTGGAATGCAGCTCCTCTTTGAAAAGAGCTTCGAGTACGGAGAGCACGATGGACTCGGTCTCCTGAAGGGAAATGTGGTGCCCATGGAGGGAAAAATCCCCGAGGACTTTAAAATCCCACACATTGGTTGGAACTCCCTTGACAAGAAAAAGGAGCACCCGATTTTCAAGTATATAAAAACAGGCGACTTTGTGTACTTTGTGCACTCGTACTTTGCAACCGACTGTAATGACAGCCTTCTTGCAACTACCGACTACGGCAGGGAAATGACCGCCGCAGTAGCACTTAATAACGTGACGGGAACACAGTTTCATCCCGAAAAGAGCGGGGAAGTGGGACTTGGTATTCTCCGTGCCTTTAACGAGTGGGAGGATTGACAGATGAATATTTTTCCTGCAATAGATTTGTATGATAAAAAAGGGGTAAGGCTTTTTAAAGGCGACTACAAACAAATGACAGTCTACAGTGAAAACCCGCCTGAAATTGCAATGGATTTTGCAAAGTCCGGTGCAAC
>JAZNZV010000047.1:0-3823 GCA_045595105.1 Eubacteriales bacterium
CCCGTCTCTCGCACCAAAAACCAAGTCAATGACTTGGTTTTTTCTTTTTTTGCTTGATAAAAACTTTTTACCTCTTGACACGGGTAAATCATTTAAGTATAATGCATTTGAAAAATGAAGAATTGAGGTTTTTAGTATGGAAAAGAAAGTAATTTTGATTTCGATTGACGGAATGCGCTCCGACGGATTAAAATCCTGTGGAAATGAATATTTGAGTTTCCTTGAGAAAGCATGCGCATATACATATTCTGCTTCCTCGATGATACCGTCTGTTACGTTTCCTTGTCATTTTTCTATGGCACATTCGGTTACACCTGAAAGACACGGCATTTTAACTAATACTTACGTTCCTCAGGTTCGTCCTGTCAAAGGAGTGTTTGAAAGAGTTAACGAAAGCGGTGGCGTGTGTGCTATGTTTTACGGTTGGGAGCCCTTGAGAGATATAGCCTCTCCCGGTTCATTAAAGTTCGCAACTTACGTAAATGCATACATGGAAGAGAGTAGTGATACCGTTCTTACCGATGAGGCGATAAAAACAATATCGAAGCACAAGCCTGATTTTGCATTTTTATATATGGTTGAAACCGACGAAAAAGGCGGTCACGATAACGGTTGGATGAGTGATGAATATTTAAAACGTGTCAGCATAGGCATCGACAACGTAAGGAGAATTATTGAAACTTTCGGAGATGAATATTCTATAATTTTAATGGCAGACCATGGCGGTCATGACCGTTCCCACGGCACGCAGATGAAAGAGGACATGACAATACCCCTGTTCTTTTACGGAAAGGATTTTGCTCCGGGAGAAATCACACAGCCACTTTCTCTTTTAAATATAGCTCCAACGATCACAAAAATTTTAGGAGTTGAACCTGCATCTGAATGGGAAGGAACCCCTGTGTTTTAAAGAACTGCACACTATTAACAATTACTTGGAGGAAATTATGGTAAAGCATATTATACTTTGGAAACTTAAAGAAGAGTACAATAATAACGAAATAAAGGAAGACATGAAAAAATCTCTTGAGGCACTTGTTGGTGTTGTTCCCGGACTTTTAGAGATGAACATACAGACGGAAAAGCTTCCTTCATCAAGTGCCGACGTTATGCTTTATTCGGTTCTTGAGTCAGCTGAAGCTCTTGCAGTTTACGCTAAGCATCCCGAGCACGTAACTGTTGCAAACACAAAGGTAAGACCTTTTGTTGAAACACGACTTGCACTTGATTTTGAGGCTTAACGCAAAATGAGAGAATTATTGGGACAAATCTTAGGAATTTTTTCTTTCATAATATTTTTCATATCTTATCAAGCAAAAAATTCAAAAAAGTTACTAATATTGCAAACGGTTGGAACGAGCACTTTGGTTATTCACTATTTTTTGATTGGTGCCGATTCCGGATTTGCTTTGAACATCGTTTGCATAATCAGAAATATTTTATATTATAACAAGAATAAAGGCTTTTTGGCTTGCCGATTTATTCCATATCTGCTTGCACTTGCGGTAGGCTTCGTCGGGGCTTTATCGTGGGAAGGACCTATTTCTCTCATCATAATAATTGCTCTTATGGTCAACACTGTTTGTCTCTCCGTAAGCAACACTCAGTTTTTGAGAAAAAGTGTCGTTCTGACCTGCTCAATGCTGATTGTTTATAACGTTTGTGTTAAGTCTTACGGTGGAATTTTAAATGAATCAATTTCGGTTATTTCTTCGTTGATAGGACTATATAGGTATAGAAAAAGTACTCCTCACTAAGAGGAGTACTTTTTTTAAAGGTCGTCTGCATCTTGTACAGGCTTTTCCTTTTCGTTTTCGGGGTGTCCTGTCCAACTACCGTTGGGGTCAACCTTGAAGCTACTTTTGTCTACGAATGCGTCAACGACTTTTTTTACTTTTGGCGATAATACTTTATCGTGTTTTTTATCATTCATTTTTTTCACCCAAAAGTATTGTTTCACCAAGCTCTTTATTTATTCACTCTATTGCTGAAAAATATCAATAACGGCGAGGGTTTCGCCCTTTACAGAGAATTTTACGTTGTAATTATATAAGGACACGCCGTAAACCCTATTGCAATCCTGCTGATAACCGGGTCTTGGGTCTAAAGATAATATTCTCTTAATTGTTATTAACTGTTCCTTATCTATTTTGTTTTCTATCTGCTCAGGTATTTCTACCTCAAGAGAATATTCTTTGTAAGTGTCGGCAAATCCCGAAGAGGCATCTGGGTGAGAATCAGTAAAGGGAATGTAAGGCTTTATATCAAAAACGGGTGTTCCGTTTACCATATCTGCACCTGCAACCTTTAATATTGTCCCTGAGCTTTTATTTTCGATATTCAAAAGCTTTAAAGATGAAAGCCCCAAAGGATTCGGTCTGACGGGTGATCTTGTCGAAAAAACACCCATTCTTTTGTTACCTCCTAAGCGTGGAGGCCTTACAGTAGGGCTCCATATAGATTTTTTCGTTTCTGAAAATCCCCATATGACCCATATGTGAGAAAAACTATCAAGCCCTCTGAAGGCGTTAACGTCGCTGTATTTCGGAAGCATTTCAATATATGATACGACGTCATCTACCATGCAGCTTTGACGGGGAACGCCAAACTTATCGTTGAATGGGGTTTTTATATAGCCTATTATATCTAATTCGGTTTTCACGTTAACACCTCTTTTTAACATTATACATGTCTTTTGCTTTTTTATCAATAATTTTTATAAATTAGTTTATTATAGATTGACATTTTGCATGAATAAATCTATAATTAATTTATTCGTTTACAAGGAGCGGACAATGAAAGAAATTAACAGTTTTAAGTTAGGAATAGTTTCGGGTATACCAATTTGCGTTGGCTATTTTTCCGTTGCTTTTGCTTTTGGAATTTTCTCAATACAGAGTGGTTTAAATATTCTTGAAGCCTTCCTGATTTCTGCATGCAATCTTACGTCGGCAGGACAGTTTGCTGGTGTCCCTATTATTTGTGCACAAGGCTCTATCATAGAGCTTGCAATCACACAGCTTGTTATTAATTCGAGATATGCGTTGATGTCTATCTCTCTTTCACAAAAGCTGGGCTCAACTATAAATAACTTTGACAGATTTATCTTATCTTTTGCTAATACCGACGAAGTTTTTGCGGTAGCATCATCAAATAAAGGCAACGTTGGGAAAAGATATATGTACGGCTTAATAATTCCACCGATTTTAGGATGGACTATGGGCACTCTTTTCGGGGCATTTGCAGGTGACGTTTTACCCGAGATGGTTACATCGGCTCTCGGTATTGCTATATATGGAATGTTTATAGCAATAGTCGTACCTCAGGCAAGAAAAGAAAAAGCATCACTGGTTTGCATGATAATTTCCTTGGCTTTAAGTTGTTTATTTTATTACTTACCGGTTTTAAAAAATAACGTACCAAGCGGATTTACAATTATAATTTGTTCTGTAATTGCCAGTGCAATAATGGCGATGTTTTCGCCTCTAAAAACAGAGGAGGAAGAAAATGCTTAGTTTGAATTTTTTAAAATATTTATTTGTTATGGCACTTGTGACATATTTAGTAAGAATGCTTCCTCTTGTGCTCGTTAAAACAAAAATTAAAAACAGATTTATTGTTTCTTTTTTACACTACATACCATGCTCCGTTCTGACCGTTATGACTATACCTGCGATTTTCTATGCGACTTCTTTCATACCCTCTGTTATCGGCTTTATTGCCGCTGTTCTCATGGCTTATTTTGGAAAAAGCTTGGTCGCAGTAGCTGCAACCTCGTGTATATGCGTGTTTATCACCGAGGTGTTTATGACTTTGGTGTGAT
>JAZNZV010000048.1:0-4055 GCA_045595105.1 Eubacteriales bacterium
CCTTCGCGAAATCGTCGAAGAAATCGGCGGCGGCACCCCCAACGGCAGACGCTTCAAGGCTGCTCAGACCGGCGGTCCTTCCGGCGGATGCATCACCGTTAAGAATTTCGATGTTCCCATCGACTACGAAAACCTCGCGGCTATCGGCTCCATGATGGGCTCCGGTGGTCTTATCGTTATGGACGAAGACACATGTTTGGTTGACATGGCTAAGTTCTTCCTTGAGTTTACCGTTGATGAATCTTGTGGTAAGTGTACACCTTGCCGTGTAGGTACAAAGAGACTTCTTGAAATCCTTGAAAAGATTACTTCAGGCAACGGAACTCTCGAAGATATTGATAAGCTTGAAGAGCTTTGTAACTATATCAAGGCTAACTCTCTTTGCGGACTTGGTCAGACAGCTCCTAACCCTGTTTTGTCCACTCTTAAGTTCTTCAGAGATGAGTATATTGCGCACGTTGTAGACAAGAAGTGTCCTGCAGGCGTTTGTAAAGACCTTCTCACGTTCTACATTATCCCCGAAAAATGTAAGGGATGTACAAAGTGTATGCGTAACTGTCCCGTTAACGCTATCAGCGGAAGTGTTAAGAATCCTCACGTTATTGATCCTGCTAAGTGTATCAAGTGCGGTGCATGTATCGATAACTGTGCATTTAAGGCTATTATTAAAAAGTAAGAAAGGAGTACGCTGAAAATGGAAATGGTAAATGTAAAAGTAAATGGCATTGCTGTCAGCGTGCCCAAAGGATCTACAATTCTTGAAGCAGCACGTGTTGCGGGCGTTGAAATCCCCACTCTCTGCTATATGAAGGATAAGAACGAAATCGGTGCATGTCGTATTTGCGTAGTAGAAGCAACAGGAGCTCGTGGTCTTGTTACCGCTTGTGTATATCCCGTAGCAGAAGGCATGGAAATACAGACAAACACTGAAAAGGTTCAGAAGGCAAGAAAAACTACACTTGAACTTATTCTTTCGACTCACGACAAGAGATGTCTTTCTTGTGTTCGCTCTACAAATTGTGAGCTTCAGAAGCTCTGCCGTGAATATGGCGTTGATTCCGGAGCATTCGACGGCTACAAGCGTGAATATGAGCTTGACGAATCAGCTCCTCACCTTGTTCGTGATAACAACAAGTGTATTCTTTGCCGTAGATGTGTTGCTGTTTGTGATGAGCAGTACGTATCTATAATCGGTGCTAATGACAGAGGTATCGATACAAACATCGGTAATCCCTTTAACGTAAAGCTTTCTTCAACTTCATGTATCTCTTGCGGACAGTGTACAGCAGTATGTCCCACAGGTGCTCTTGTTGAAAAAGACGACACAGACAAGGTTTGGGCTGCTCTTGCAGATCCTACCAAGCACGTTGTTGTTCAGACAGCTCCTTCCGTTCGTGCTACTCTCGGCGAGTGCTTCGGCATGCCTATCGGCACAAACGTAGAAGGAAAGATGGTTGCAGCTCTCAGAAGACTTGGCTTTGACAAGGTATTCGACACTGACTTTGCTGCTGACTTAACAATCGTTGAAGAAGCAACAGAGCTTCTTGACAGAGTAAAGAACGGCGGAGTTCTTCCTATGATAACTTCATGTTCTCCCGGATGGGTAAAATTTGCGGAATTCTACTATCCTGAGTTTCTTTCTCATCTTTCTACATGTAAGTCTCCTCAGCAGATGGCTGGTGCGGTAATTAAGACTTACTACGCACAGAAGATGGGCATTGATCCCAAGGATATAGTTTCTGTTTCGGTAATGCCTTGTACTGCTAAGAAGTTTGAGATCGGCAGAGACGATCAGAGCGCTGCAGGAGTTCCCGACGTTGATATCGCTATCACAACAAGAGAACTTGGCAGAATGATTGAGCGTGCCGGACTTAAGTTCACCGCTCTCCCTGATGAAGAGTTTGATTCTCCTCTCGGAGAAGATACAGGTGCTGCCGTTATATTCGGTGCAACAGGCGGTGTTATGGAAGCTGCTCTTCGTACCGCTAACGACTGGCTCACAGGTAAGGATAATACTGATATCGACTTTACTGCAGTTAGAGGAACCGACGGACTTAAGGAAGCTTCTCTTAATATTGCAGGACTTGACATCAAGGTTGCCGTTGCAAGCGGTGCCGCTGCTGCAAAGGTAGTAATGGACAAGATTAAGAGCGGAAAGGCAGATTGGACATTCGTTGAAATAATGGGATGTCCCGGCGGTTGTGTTAACGGCGGCGGTCAGCCTATCCAGCCTCAGTCTGTTCGTGATACTGTTGACCTCAAGGCTGTTCGTGCGAAAGCTCTTTACGATCAGGATGCTGCTATGGCTCTTAGAAAGTCACATGAGTCTCCCGTAGTAAAAACACTCTATTCAGAGTACTATGACGGCTTCGGTGGTCACAAGGCTCATCATGACCTTCACACAAGCTACGTTCCCAGAAAGAAAATGTAACATATAAACGGTAAAACACCTCGCTTCGGCGAGGTGTTTTGCTATTTAAATCTTGACATTTAGCGATAAAAAGAGTAAAATATTATGAAATACTATTATGGAGTTGTTGTGCCTTGAAAGAAGAATTTTTCCGCACTGCTATGTTGCTTGGTCAAGACGGTATAAACGTACTGAATAATGCTAAAGTTATTGTTTTCGGTGTGGGCGGAGTTGGTTCTTTTGTCACTGAAGCGTTGGCAAGATGCGGATTAAAACGTCTTGACGTTGTTGATGCAGACGTCGTATCATTATCAAACGTTAACCGACAAATTATCGCATTACACTCTACGGTAGGTCGTAAAAAGGTTGACGTTGCTAAGGAACGAATTGTAGATATTTCCCCCGACACACTTGTTGATACCTACGACGTTTTTTATGAAGAGAACACAAAAGCAATGTTTGATTTTTCAAAATACGATTATATTGTTGATGCTATCGACAGTATGGATTCTAAAGTGTTACTCGTCAAAGAGGCAAAAGCTTCAAACATTCCTATAATATCGGCTTTAAGCACAGGAAATAAATTAGATCCAAGTAGCTTTATTATTACCGATATTTTCAATACCTCTGTTTGTCCGATAGCTAAAATAATGAGAAAAAGACTCAGAGACGAAAATATAGAAGAGTTAAAGGTTGTATATTCAACCGAACCACCGCTCCCGTCAAAATTAGAGGTAGAGTATGATGGTAAGAGAAAACCAATAGGAAGTATTTCTTTCGTGCCTTCCGTAGTAGGACTTATGATTGCGGGCGAGGTTATTCGTGATTTAATCAAAAATTCGGAGATAAAATGAATTATATAGACAAAAATAAGAAGTACATAGAAAAAGTACGTGATATTGTACTTTTGAAATATGATAATCGAAGTCCCAAGGTTTACGTTGAAACTTCGGGATGTCAGCAAAATGAGTCCGATAGCGAAAAGCTTCTCGGAATGGCGGTAGATTTAGGGTTTTCACAGACAGAAAGCAAAGAAGATGCCGACTTAATATTAATCAACACCTGCGCTGTCCGTGAACACGCAGAGCTCAAAGCTCTGTCTCACACAGGATATTTAAAGCATCTAAAAGAAATTAATCCCGATTTGCTGATAGGCATATGCGGTTGCATGGTACAACAGGACCACAGAAAAGAGGATATTAAGCACAAGTACCCTTACGTTGATTTTGTTTTTGGAACTAATCTTGTTTTTGATTTTCCAAGGTTGCTTTATAAAGTGTTAACTGAGAAGAAGAGACATTTCTTTGTTGAGTCTTATGAAGTCAATTGCGGAGAAATGGTTGAACAGGTACCGGTCGTTAGAAAGAGTACAAAGACCGCATGGGTGTCGATAATGTACGGTTGTAATAATTTCTGCACCTATTGTGTCGTACCTTACGTCAGAGGAAGAGAGAGAAGCCGAGAAAAATCTGCAATACTTTCCGAGATAGAATCACTCTTGAAAGAGGGATGCAAGGACGTTACTTTGCTTGGACAAAACGTAAATTCCTATGGTAAGGATTTAAATCCATCGATCTCTTTTGTAGATTTATTAAAAGAAATAGACGCCTTTGAATACGATTTTGTTTTGAGATTTATGACGTCA
>JAZNZV010000049.1:0-17707 GCA_045595105.1 Eubacteriales bacterium
AAAAAAGCCCGAAAGGGCTTTTTTTGGTAATATTTTTAAAAATCCTTAATAATTTCGTTATAGACAACAGACAATTAATATATTACAATATAATAAAGAACTAAGGAAAGAGGGAAGGCTATGTTACAACTTCGTGGCATAAGAAAAGAATATCCTGCAGGAGTGGGAACAGTCGAGGCGTTGAAGGGCATCGACCTTGAATTCAGAGAGAGTGAGTTTGTGTCTATTCTCGGACCCTCGGGTTGCGGAAAGACCACCATGCTGAATATTATAGGAGGCCTTGATAAATACAGCGAGGGCGACCTTATAATCAACGGCAAATCAACCAAAAACTTCAACGACCGTGATTGGGACACCTACCGCAATCACTCTATCGGCTTTGTATTCCAGAGCTATAACCTTATCCCTCATCAAAGCGTCTTGCAGAACGTTGAGCTCGCTCTCACCCTGTCCGGCGTGTCCAAGTCGGAACGCCGTCAGCGTGCCCTTGACGTGCTTGACAGAGTCGGACTTTCAGAGCAGATATATAAGCGTCCCTCCGAAATGTCGGGCGGTCAGATGCAGAGAGTTGCCATTGCCCGTGCTCTTGTAAATAACCCCGATATAATACTCGCCGACGAGCCCACAGGCGCTCTCGACACCGAGACCAGCCTTCAGGTCATGGAGATACTCAAGGAGATTTCACGTGACCGCCTTGTCATCATGGTAACACATAACCCTGATCTGGCGGAGCGCTATTCTACCCGAATTATAAATATGCTTGACGGAAGGATTACGGGAGACACTCAGCCCTACACCCGAGACGGCGAGGCTCCCCTCAAGGAAATGAGCGGTAAAAAGCCCTCAATGTCCCTCAAAACCTCCTTTTCCCTTTCTCTTAAAAACCTCTTTACCAAGAAGGGAAGAACACTTCTCACAGCCTTTGCAGGCTCTATCGGTATTATCGGCATTGCCTTGATTTACGCCCTTTCGGAAGGCTTTACTACTTACATTGACGAGGTTCAGGAGGACACCTTGTCCTCTTATCCCATAACCATCGAGGAAGAGGTAGTGGACCTGTCCACCCTCATGTCTACTTTTATGGGGGTCACCATGGAGGACAGCGACCACCAGCTTGACGCCGTTTACGTTAAGCCCGCACTTTACAACATTATCGAGTCTATGAACAACGTGGAAAGTGAGAAAAACGACCTCACCTCCTTCAAGGCATATATAGAAAAAGAAAAGAATGACCCCGAGGGTAGACTCAACAACGCTTTGTCAGCCGTTCAGTACAGCTACGATATAGACCTGCCCGTCTATACCGAAAGTGCCGACGGAAAAATCATATATTCGGATACCCGTACACTTCTCAGCGAGCTTGCTATGAAGTATATGAAGGTGGACTTTTCCTCCATGATTTCGGCAAGTGAGGAAATGGAAGATTCAGGCTCTATGATGGGAATGTTCTCACCCTCAGGTATAAAGCTGTGGCAGGAGATAGTACCGGGTAAGAATGGCGAGCCTGTCAACCCCCTTGTCACCGAGCAGTACGACCTCCTTTACGGCGCTTGGCCCGAGGAGTATAACGAGATAGTTCTTGTAGTGGACGAGAACAACGAGCTTGACGATATAACTCTCTATGCTCTCGGACTCACCCACGAGTCTCAGGTGGGAAATATCATCACCGCCGCCACCGAAAAGACCGACATCGAACGCAACAATTCAAGGTGGAGCTATAAAGAGATTTGCGACAAGGAATATAGGGTAGTGCTTCCCTCATCTTGCTATCAGCTCGATGAAGCCACGGGTCTTTTTACTGACCTGAGAAATAGCGAAACGGGACTCAGATACCTCTATTCAAACGCAATCCCCTTGAAGGTTACGGGCATTATAAGACCCAGCGACTTGAGTGAATCCCATATGATTACAGGCTCGGTTGCCTATACCTCAAAGCTCACAGAGTACGTTATTGAAAATACTAAGAACTCTTCTGCCGTTGTGGCACAGAGTGAAAACGCTACTGAGGATATCTTCACAGGTAAGCCCTTCCGTGGCAATACCACCCTCACCCACGAAGAAAAGAAAGAAGACTTCCTCTCTTACGTGGAAGCCCTCGATGAAAAGAAGAGCGCCGAGCTCTACGTGGATATTATGAGTATTCCCACCGACGAGTTTGTAAGCGCTAAGGTTGAAGGAACCCTCGCCCTCATGACGAGAGAGCAGATGGAAAACGCCATAATCACCTCAGTTACCTCCGAGATGAACATGAATATCGACGACGTGAAGGAGTATATCTCGGGTATGTCCGACGCCGACCTTGACCGCATGATGTCTCTTGCCATCGAAGAGCAGGTTATAGCGGAGTATAAGAAGGGCATCGCCGACAGCCTCGCAGCTCTTCCTGACGAACAGCTTTCGGCAGGGCTTTCTCCTCTTCTCCTTTCAAAGAGCGACGAGGAGCTTGCCTCTCTCTACGATACCGTTATGGAGTTTTCAGACAGCTCCTATGAAACCAACATGAAGAAAATGGGCGTTCTCGACCTTGACTCACCTTCAAGAATTAACCTCTTTGCATCAAGCTTTGAAAACAAGGACGTTATCGAAGAGGTGATAAGCTCCTATAACGAAGGTGTTACCGAGCTTGAAAAGATAAAGTATGTGGACTATATCGGTATTATGATGTCCTCTATTACTACTATTATCAATACCATAACCTACGTGCTCATTGCCTTCGTTGCTATATCTCTTATCGTTTCGTCCATTATGATTGGCGTTATAACTCTCATCTCGGTTCAGGAAAGAACTAAGGAAATCGGAATACTCCGTGCCATCGGAGCCTCTAAAAAGGACGTTTCCGTCATGTTCAACGCCGAAACCATTCTCATCGGCTTTGGAGCAGGACTTCTCGGTGTCCTCGTTACCTATCTCCTTTGCATTCCCATTAACGCCATAATCCATGCCCTCACCGGCATCTCAAACCTCAGCGCCTACCTTCCTCTTCCCGTAGCCCTCGTTCTCATTCTCATCAGCGTTATCCTCACCCTCTTCTCGGGAATCATTCCTTCAAGAAGTGCGGCGAAGAAGGATCCTGTGGTGGCACTCCGCACAGAGTGATTTTCTTCGTCTTTTTCCGCAATACTGCGTTGCTTCACAAAAAAGCAGTTCGACTTACACTAAGTAAGCCTTCACTTTGCTTTTTTGCTTGCGCCTTGTCTTGCGAAAAAATACTTTGAAAATGCCATATCTCAAAATGCTTTGAAATTTCTATATTTTGGAATATATCAAAAGCCCCGATTTTTCGGGGCTTTTGCTTTTCAACCGATTTATGATATCATAATTTCTCATTTCTCATTTTAAATGCCTTCGGCATTTAATTCTCTCTACTGTACTCCGTTGGTGTCATGCCCATGCGTTTCTTGAAGAACTTTGAGAAGTAGTTCACCGATGAGAAGTTCAGAAGCTCTGAAATTTCGGTGAAGTTCATATTGCTCGTGTTGATGAGCTGAATGGCGGTCTGGAGCTTCAGGTTCAAAAAGTGCTCCATAATGCTCTCGTTCATCTCCTTTTTGTAACGCTTCATTATAACGTTGGGGGTCTCACTGAGGATTGACGCTATCTCCTCAACCGAAATGGTGGAAAAGCGATGCTCCTCTAAAATGCTGTTGATTTTGACTACCGTTTCGGACACTTGGTTCTTGCTGTTTATCTTCTCGCTGTCCTCGGGCAGTGGAAGAAGATTGTTGAGCCTGCCGTAAAGCCTCACAAGAAAGGCTTCAAGCTCGGATGAGATAAGCTCGGGCAGAAGGGAAGCGTTGTCATTTTTCAGCGCTGACGCTTCCTTTATGATTGCCGATATTATACCCTTTTCCTTTGGGGTGAGGGTTATGACCTTATCTTCAAAAAAGGAGGTCTCGGCACTCTGACAGAAGAAGTCTATTATCCCCATGTAAAGAACGCCGTCGCTGGGGTAGACCATAGTGGACTTCTTTTCGGGTGCCCTGAATATTACCTGACCCTCCGATACCCTTTCTTCCTTACCGTCACGGCGCACCCATACCTCTCCTCGGCTGACGTAAAAGAGCTGCCAGAAGGGATAGCTCTCCTCATAGGGAGCGTTCACAGGGACGAGAGGCTTGAAATCAAAGGCAAGCACCACCGATTGTATGTCAAACAGCTTTTTTATCTTATTAAATATCATAGCTCCTCCTTTCGGCAGAAAAATACCAAAAAAGCGTGGAATTTTACGTATAAATTTGTCAATTTAGGATTTATAATCATTTTAGAATATAGCTTGAGGTTTGTCAAGCATAAATTAAGGAGAAGATTATGAAGAAGATAAGACTTGCAATAGCAGGCTCAGGTGCCATTTCCCACGCTCACATGTGGGGCATTCAGAAGATAGAAGAAGCGGAGCTTGTGGCAATACACGATATCCACCCCGAGCAGATGGACTCCTTCAGAGCGGAGTTCCCCATGGACGATAAGGATTGCTATGACAGCATGGACGAGATGCTCAAGAGAGAGGACATTGACGCCGTGCTTGTTTGCGCCTCCGACGGAGCACACTGTGAGCTCACCGTCAAGAGCCTGAGAGCAGGCAAGGACGTGCTTTGCGAAAAGCCCATGGCGCTTAAAGTGGACGAATGCCGTGAAATGATAAGAGTAGCCGAGGAAGAGGGAAAGCGTCTCATGATAGGACAGGTCTGCCGTAAGGCTCCCGGCTTCATCAAGGCGAAGGAGCTTATCGACAGCGGTGAGATAGGAGAGGTTTTCTTCGTTGAGTCGGAATACGCTCACGACTACGCACATATCCCCGGCATCGACAATTGGCGTAAGGTTCCCGAAAGACAGCCCATCATCGGTGGCGGATGTCACGCCGTTGACTTACTTCGTTGGCTTGTGGGCGATCCTACCGAGGTTTTTGCATACGCTAACCACAAGATGCTTGAGGGCTGGCCCATTGACGACTGCGTAGTATCGGTGCTCAAATTCCCCAAGGACGTTATCGGTAAGGTGTTCACCTCTATCGGCTGTAAGCGTAAATACACCATGAGAACAGTAATATATGGCTCAAAGGGTACTATCATCACCGACAACACCAGCGACACGATTTCTCTCTTCAAGGAAACACTTGAAGGAAGTGAGTCAAACTACGGTACCGCATCTCAGGGCATAGAAATAAAGATACCCGTTGAGGTCAACTCCCATAACATGGCAGGCGAAATTCGTGACCTTATAAACTGCATTGTAAATGACCTTCCTGCAGAGCCCGACGGAAAGCAGGGCTTTTACACCGTTGCAGTTTGTGACGCCATTGTGCGCTCATCCAAGACAGGCGAAAAGGTTGTAATAGATTACACAGTTTAAGGAGAAAAGATATGTTGAAAGTAGGCTTTTCCAGAGTTGATATAACGCCCCCTCTCGGTACACGCATTGAGGGCTATTTTGAAGAAAGGCATATGAAGGGCATCCTTGACCCCCTTTACCTCAACGCCCTTGCCTTCTCAGACGGTGAAAAAACCGTTATATTTATTACTGCCGACGTAATTCAAATCAAAAAGAAATACGTCGACGAGATAAGAAGCTTTATTTCCGAAAGGGTGGGCATTCCCGCCGACAGTATAATGGTTACCGCACTTCATCAGCACACCTCCTTCGGACTTCGTGACCTTGACACAAAGAACGCCGTAAAGGACAAGAGCTTTATGGAATCACTCTACCGTAAATTTGCCGACCTGTCACAGATGGCGATAGACGACATGGCAGAGGCAGAGGCTGAAACGGCAGAAAAAGAGACCTCGGAACAGCTTTCATTTATACGTCGCTACGTTATGACCGATGGTACGGTCATGACCTACCCCGCATCAAGAAGACGTGAGATAGTCCGACCCTGCAGAGAGGCGGACAATATGGTGCGCTTTGTAAGATTTAAGAGGAAAAAGGGCGATATCGCACTTGTAAACTTCTCCACCCACCCCGACGTTATCCACGGCGAGTACGTTTCCGCCGATTGGCCGGGCTTTGTGAGAGCTTTTGTGGAAAGAGATATAGAGGGCGTTCACTGTGTTGCAACCGTTGGAGCACAGGGCGACTCCAACCATATGGAGTTTATGGCAGAGGAATACAAGGACGGCTACGAACACTCAAAGCATATGGGCAGAGTGATTGCCGACACCGTTATATCTATGTGGGATAAGACCGAGAAGAGAAGCACCGAGGGTCTCAATATCCACAAAAAGGACGTGTTCATCAGAACGAGGACCGACGGTGAAGAGAAGTACGAGGAAATGAAGAAGCTTATTGCCGACTATAACGCAGGAACCTATGTGGGACCTAAGCTTAATATCACCGACCTTGGAACGGCTACCCGTATAGTAAATATTAAGACCGCCCCCCTCTATCAGCAAATTCCCGTCACAGTTATAAACTTAGGAGAGATAGGACTTGCAGGCTATGGTGGAGAGCCCTTCACAAGCTATGCCGACGCCCTGCGTGAAGCATACCCCGAGCGCTTTATCATGACATCCTGCTGTGCCAACGGTGGAGAGGGATACCTTCCCACGAAGGAAGCCTTCCACGAGATAGGCTATGAAGCAGGCTCATCTCCCTTCTCGGAAAACCTCGAAGAGGAATGCGTGAAGGCTGCTATTGAAATGCTGAACAGATAAAAAAGTGGCGAGCCGCCACTGGCATATCTCGCCTATCGTAATGCTTTTTTCAATATAAAAAAGCAAAACGGCGAGGTCCATTTAAATGCAATTTCCTAGTAAATAAAAAAGTGGCGAGGTCGTGGCATGTGCAATTTCTTAGCATAAAAGAATAGAGAACAAAGCGTTAAACGCTTTGTTCTCTATTTTTATTCAAAATCCTTCACGTTGAAGTCGGGGTCGTCGTCCAAGTGCTCGGACACGTATTTCCCCGTCTTTTTGCGTTGCTTGACACACTCGGAGAGAATGTACTCTATCTGACCGTTAACCGAACGGAAGTCGTCCTCTGCCCAAGCCATAATATCGGCATAAAGCTTTTCGGACAGTCTGAGCGGTATCTGCTTCTTCTCGTTCTTCATATCAGTAAAGCGTTCCTGTATTTACTATGGGTTGAGCGTCACGGTTCCCGCAAAGGACAACCAGAAGATTTGACACCATCTGAGCCTTTCTCTCTTCGTCAAGGTTGACAAGCTCCTTTTCACTAAGCTTTTCAAGTGCCATTTCAACCATACCAACCGCACCGTCAACTATCATCTTTCTTGCGTCGATTATGGCAGATGCCTGCTGACGCTGAAGCATTACCGCCGCTATCTCGGTAGCGTAGGCAAGATAGGTTATTCTCGCCTCTATTATCTCAATGCCCGCTTCCTTTACTCGCTCTTCAATCTCAAGTCTTATTCTTTCGGCAACTACCTCGCTGGAGCCTCTCAGACTTCCGTCATCTGCCATTCCGTCTCCCGTTGTATCAACACCGGGGGCAACGTCATAGGGATAAACTCTTACAATGTTGCGAAGAGCCGCATCGCATTGAAGGGATAAGAACTCCTTGTAGTTGTCTACGTTGAATACCGCCTTGGCAGTATCAACTATACGCCATGTCACTGCTATTCCTATCTCAACAGGGTTACCAAGACAGTCGTTTATCTTCTGCTTGGCGTTG
This sequence comes from Eubacteriales bacterium, assembly GCA_045595105.1. Classification (GTDB taxonomy): domain Bacteria; phylum Bacillota; class Clostridia; order Oscillospirales; family SIG627; genus RGIG6353. The sequence goes on from JAZNZV010000049.1 coordinate 7,630, forward strand.
TTGAGAGTCATTACCTTGAGGGAAATCTTCTTTGACACTACCTCTATCGAGGTCCCGCTTGTAGACAGAGGCACCTTAACGGTAGAAACGTCTCCGCTCTGACTCAGCGTTGTTTTCGCCGCAGGGTTAATGGACGAGGAAAAGGGATTTACGTAGTAAAAGCCGTCACCCTTGATAGTGCCTACGTATTTTCCGAATAAGGTTATTACAAGTGCCTCTTGAGGCTTGAGTATACGAAGTCCGCAATAGGGTATCCACCCGAGACAAAGTACAATGAGCGACACTATAAACAGTATGGGATATCCACCGCCGTCAAGTATAAACGCTCCCCATATAACACCGCCAAGCGCCAACAAAAGCAACAGGGAAGTGAGGAGAAGCACTGCCAATCCTCTCTTTTTGGTGGTAAGTATTTTTTCTTGCATAAAATCAGCTCCTATCTATTTGATATCATTATGATATCAAACTCCGTCGCTTTTGTCAAGAGTTTTTTTCAAGTCTCGGGAAAACTCTTCCCCCGTCCTTCACAATGGCGTTTTCGGGATATACTCCCCTGAGAGCATTCATGGGGTAGACCGAGGTCTCACCTCCGATGACAGTGCCTGGGTTCAGTACACAACCGCTTCCTACGTTTGCACCGTCACCCAAAAACGCCCCCACCTTTCTCAGCCTTGTATCGTAGTCGGATTCTCCGTGAATTACCACGTTCTTGCCGTCGTTTTTAAGGTTTGAGCAGATAGTTCCTGCCCCGAGATGTGAGAAGTTGCCAAGCACCGAGTCTCCCACGTAGTTGTAGTGGGGGATTTGTACCTTATTTAAAAGTATACAGTTCTTCATTTCGCTTGAGTTACCGATGACGCAGTCCTGCCCCGTGATGACGTTTCCACGGATAAACGCCCCGGGTCGCACCACACTTCCACGTCCGATGACGGCATATCCCTCTATCGTTGCGGTAGGGTAGAACTTCACGTCACTTCCCACAAGGACGGTATCCGACACCCTTTCAAAGCCCTCAATGCCCTCTTCTACAAGCTTTTTTATGTAATCGCCCAAAAGAGGGAGCATCTGCCAAGGGTAAGGGCACTTTTCGAAAAGAGGGCTGAGATAGGGGAGAGTACAGCTGAAAAGCTCTTTTGTTTCTACTACCTTATTCAACGCTGTGCCCCCTCTCTATTATCACACGGGCAAGCCTTTCGGCGTAGCTCACACACTCCTCTTCGCTCTTACATTCTGTCATTATTCTCACAAGCGGCTCTGTTCCGCTCTCTCGAAGCAGTGCTCGTCCGTTCTTTCCTATTTCCTTTGAAACCTCTTCAAAGGCTTTCTTTACCTCGGGGTCGTTGACGGTGTTTTTCTTATCTTTAACACGAATATTCTTCACGTACTGAGGGAAGAGGGTAATTGGCTCTGCAAGCTTTGACAAGGAGAGCTTGGAGTCGCACACCTCTTCGGTGAGAATTATTGCAGTGAGAAGTCCGTCACCCGTGGTAGCATATTTCTTTAAAATTATATGACCCGAATTTTCACCGCCCAGCGAGTAGTCGTTCTTCTGCATGGCTTCATAGACAAATCTGTCTCCCACAGCGGTGCGAACGCAGGACACACCTATCTCGTCAAGGGCAGAAACCAGCGCTGAATTTGACATGACGGTGCACGCCACAGTGTCCCCTGTCAGCATACCTCTCGCCTTCAGTCTCTTTGCAAGGATGTAGAGTATCTTGTCACCGTCGATGATGTTTCCCTTTTCGTCAACGGCAATACAGCGGTCGGCGTCTCCGTCGAAGGCGAAGCCCATGTCGAGATGCTTTTCTTGAACAAGACGGCAGAGCTCCTCGGGATGGGTAGAGCCACAGCTTCTGTTCACGTTGACTCCGTCGGGGGAGGTGCCTATGTCGTATACCTTGGCACCGAGAGCGCCGAATACCGACTTTGCTATCATCCATGAAGCGCCGTTTGCCGAGTCAATGCCTATCTTCAGGTCCTTATATGAGTTTGATGCAATGGACATAAGATATCCGAGATATCTGTTTCTTCCCGAAACGTAGTCCACAATGCACCCGATGCTCTCCCCTGTGGCAAGGGGCAGGTCGGGAGCGGTCACTCCGAGAGCGTCCATATCCCCGTCGAGATAGCTTTCTATAAGGGCAGTAGTGCCGTCGTCTATCTTCTCACCCCAACGGTTGATTATCTTAATTCCGTTGTCGTAGAAAGGATTGTGAGATGCGGTGATGATTATTCCGCAGTCGAACTCGTCACGGCTGGTAACGTAGGACACGCTGGGGGTAGTGGTAACGTGAAGCATGTAAGCGTCAGCCCCCGATGCAGTAATACCTGCTACAATGGAGTATTCGAGCATATAGCTTGACCGTCTTGTGTCCTTGCCGATAACGATGCGTGCACGCTCCTTTTTCTCCTTTGAGAAGTACCAGCCAAGAAATCTTCCCACCTTGTATGCGTGCATGGATGTAAGCTCAACACCCGCCTTCCCACGAAAGCCGTCGGTTCCGAAATATTTATTCTTTTTCTTTTCTTTGTCGATAGTCACGGTATCGTGCAAAAGCTCGTCGGCAGAAACTCTGAACAGCTCACATAGCTGTATCACCTTGTCTATCTGAGGAAGAGACGTGTCCATCTCCCATTTAGAAACCGATTGACGGGAAACCGACAGCTGTTCTGCAAGCTGTTCCTGACTTATTCCCGCCATACCACGAAGCTTTGCTATTTTTTCACCTATTGTCATTGAGATACCTCTTTTCTTAGTATTTTCACTTTTTATTATATTACCAAAACCCGCACGTGATATCAACCAACTTTAATTTGAAGCTTTCGCAACCGTGAGTTGCATTGTCACGCTTTTTGATAACATTTTCACCCTTTCGGGTATCGTTACAGCTTTATTATAGCAAAGTATTGTTAACAAAAAAAGAGTTGTATCAAAATAGTTTGATACAACTCTTTTAATTAGGAATTAGAAATTGTCCACTTACTCAAGTATATTCGTAGTGATATAATCTACACCCATTTCGGCAAGCTTTTGGGCGTCGGCTTTGCTGTCGCAGGTCCAGACGTTTACCTCCAGGGAGTTATCGTGCATTGCTTTTACAAGCTCAGGCGTTAAGTCGGGGTAATAGATATCCATATCGAAGCGAAGGTCGAACATTTTCTCAAGTGTTTCCTCGCTTGGTGTTCTGCAAAGGTACTGAATTTTTGCATCGGGGAGAAGAGAGCGGAGAGTTCTGCAGTTTGCGAACATAAAGGAAATGAAAATCATATTGTCAAGGTAGTCAAGGCTCTTTATCTCGTCGACAAGTAGCTTCATCTCTTCCTCGGGATGTACGTTTTTAAGTTCTAAAACACACTTCTTGTCATACTTTTTACATATTTTGATGTAGTCCGAAAGGAGAGGCACTCTTATATCCTGCCTTGTAAATGAGCCGTCCTTGTCGGGGAGTATCAGGTCCTTTACCTCATCGTAGCTGCACTTTTCAACGCTTAAATCGTATTTACCCATGGATACCTCGCTGAGGGTCTCGTTGTGGAGTATTACGAATTTTCCGTCAGCCGACTTGTGAATATCTGTCTCAATTCCAAAATAACTTCTGTTACCTGCCGCAACAAATGCAGGACATGTGTTCTCCCTTTCAATACCGCTCAGCCCACGGTGAGCAATCATTTTTACGTTTTCAAGATTAACTTTAATTGTATTCATAATATTCTCCTAAATCATTCATCATTCTCTATTACATAATCAAGTATCAAATACAATAAGCAATCGCAGCAAGTCTTTTTGCGCACTCCGAGAAATCATCGAGAATCATAAACTCCTCCACCGAGTGTCCTCTGCCACCCATAGGTCCGATAGAGTCGAGGGTGGGGATTTCTGCAAGAGTAGTATATGCGGCGTCCGAGCCTCCGAGACCGTGATGGGCTTCTGCTGTGTGGAGATTATTTGATTTAAATATCTCGTTTACCTTGTCAAGGAGAGCGAAGTTTTCCTCTCGGTGATCCATAGAGGGACGCTCGCTTACAAGTGTTGCCATAGCCGAGGTCTCTCCGATATATGAGGTCTCGGTAATTTGACTCACCCTTCTTTTTGCTTCTTCAAGCTCCTTTGAATCGTTGTATCTTATATCCACAAAGAAGGAGCATTTTTCGGCTACGGTGTTGGGGGTAGTACCACCCGAAATAACTCCGCAGTTGTAGGTAACGCCTTCCTTGTCCTTTATCCTTTCAAATTCTATTATCTTGTGACTCGCTTCAAGGATAGCGCTTTTTCCTCTGTAACAGACCGACGAATGAACAGCTATGCCCGTAACGTCGATACGGTATCTCAAAATGCCCTTTCTCGTAACAATAAGCTTATCCTGCGTCATCATTTCGCCGTTAAGAAATGCCACAGAGCCCTTCGCTCTTTCACATATATGATTTATGGTTCTCTTCTCGCTGGGGGTACTGCCCTTTTCCTCATCGCTTTGAAGTATGAGAAGTACGGGGCGCTCACAAAAGCCTACCTCTTCAAGAGCCTTCATTGCCAGAAGTCCTGCCGCAGCTCCACCTTTGCAGTCCACAACGCCAGGTCCGTACATGTTCTTGTCGTCACGCCATACCACGGGCTCTTTAAAGAGTCCTATGGGATGCACCGTGTCAAGGTGTGCTGATATGGTTACGGGCGCCTTCTTTGCATCGGGATTGAGAATAAGAGTCACAACGTCACCCGAAACCTTTTCGGGGAACACCTCGTATCTCCAGCCGTTTTTCTTGGCAAATTCAACAAAATATCTGCCACATCTGTCCACAGCCTCCTTGTCGTCGGTGGGACTCTCGATTTTGCATATATCCTCAAGCAGGTCAAGGTACTCGTCCTTCAGTTCATCTATCTTTTCAAAAAGCCTTTCACAAACCATTTCTTTCACCTCGCCTCATTCTATCACAAAGTCAAAAATTTGTAAATAAGAAGGTCAAAAAAGTATTATTTAAATTACACAAAAAATGTAATCGTTTACAATCTTTTTTTAGTAAAAACAACGCCGATTTTTGTAAACGCTTACTTGTGTTAAATGCACAAAGAGGGGAGAAAAAAGCAATTTAAAATCCCTCAAAAATACGAAAAAGTGCTGAAAAATAGATAAAACAGCAAAAAACTCTTGATTTTGAGAAGATTTATTGTATAATATTAATTGAAAAAGAAGCGTGTTTACACGCAAAATAAAAAAATTTAATGAAAAGAGGATTTTGCTATGAGTAAGAATTGGGCAACAGTTGACATCAATTCTATTCCTAATATGGTGTCACAGACAGTTCCCGGCCCCAAGTCTGTTGAGTATCACGAAAGATGCGCAAAGTACATGAAGGGCTATTCCAGCCAGGTTAAGCTTTTCCCCGTAACCTTTGACAAGGGCTTTGGTTACACACTTACCGACGTTGACGGTAACACCTACATCGACTTTTCTTCGGGTATCTACGTAACAGGTCTCGGACACTGTCATCCCAAGATCAGCGAAGCAGTTGCTTTCCACGCAAAGAACCTTATGAACTGCCACGACTTTACCACAAAGGTAAAGATGGAGCTCATGGAAAAGCTTCATGAGATCACAGGCGGCAGATTTGGCGGTTTCCAGCTTTACGACTCAGGTACAACTGCAGTTGAAGCAGGTCTCAGATGTGCAAGAGCGGCTACCGGCAAGCAGGAATTCATCTCCTTCTTCAGAGATTTCCACGGTAAGACCTACGGCGCTAACTCTCTTGCAGTTGTTGGTGTTGACACACACATGAGAGCACCCGGCTTCATGCTCGTTCCCAGACCCAATCCCTACCGTGACTTCTTTGGAAGAACTCCCGAAGAAGCTTGGAAGGATTCCTCTCCCTATATAAACATGATCGAAGGTATGCTTGACAACGCTTGCGCTAACGGTGGCAAGAACGTTGCGGCTATCGTTCTCGAGCCCATTCAGGGTTGGGGCGGATCTATCATTCCTCCCGCAGACTTCCTTCCCGCACTTCGTGCTCTTTGCGACAAGAGAGGCATTCTTCTCTTCGCTGACGAAGTTCTTAACTGTATGGCAAGAACAGGTAAGTACCTTGCTATGGATCATTGGAACGTTACTGCCGACATTACCACTCTCGGTAAGGGCTTCGGTAACGGCTTCCCTGTAACTGCACTTGCAGTTTCCAAGGACCTTGCTCCTGCTATCGAAAAGATTTCTGCTTCTTCCAGCTACGGCGGAAACCCCATGGCTTGCGCTGCTGCTCTTGAATCTATCAAGGTTATCGAAGAAGAGAACCTCAACGAGCGTTCTGCTCACCTTGGCGAAATCATGCTCAAGAGAATGAAGGAAATGATGGACAGACATCCCATTATCGGTGACGTTCGTGCTATCGGTTGTCTCCAGGCTATTGAAATCGTTAAGGACAGAAACACCAAGGAAGCATTCCCCGAAGCTGGTACAATGATTTACCAGAAGGCGTTTGAGAAGGGTCTTGCTTGGGTTCCCTCCGGACACATCCTCCGTATGTCTCCTCCCATGATTCTCGACGACGACGTTGCGCTCAAGGGTCTTGACATTATCGAAGAGGCTGTTGCTGAGACTGAAAAGCATTTCGGCTATTAATAAGCACTAAAACAAGGGGTTGTTAAATCAACCCCTTGTTTGGTAGTGCAAGAATAAATTATTAAAGTTTTTGAAGTTCTTAGAAACTTTTTACAAAAAGTTTCTGAGCGGGTGCAGGGCAGAGCCCTGTGAGAAAGGATAACACTATGAAAACTGTAAGATTTGGTCTTATCGGTTGCGGACTTATGGCAAGAGAATTTGCATCAGCCGCAGCACGCTGGTGCCACCTCACCGACGACGTACCCCGTCCCGAGATAGTTGGTATCTGCTCGGTAGTTCCCAAGGAAATGGAATGGTTCCACAAGAATTTCCCCGAGATAAAGTACTCGGTTTCAGACTATAAGGAGCTCCTTGAAAAGGACGATATCGACGCTATCTACTGCGCCGTTCCCCATAACCTTCACGAGCAGTTCTATATCGATATTATAAAGAGCGGTAAAGCGCTCCTTGGCGAAAAGCCCTTCGGTATCGATAAGAAAGCCAACGAGAACATCTTGAAGGCACTCAAAGAGAACCCCGGCACCTTCGTTCGCTGCTGCTCCGAGTTCCCCTATTACCCCGCTATGCAGACAATGATAAATTGGTTCAAGGAAGATAAGTTCGGCAAGATTCTTGAAATCAAGTGCGGATTCTGCCATTGCAGTGATATGGACATAAATAAGCCTATCAACTGGAAGAGAATGGTTAAGTTCAACGGTGAGTACGGATGTCTCGGCGACCTCGGTATCCACACTCAGCACGTGCCCTTCCGCCTTGGCTTCAAGCCCAAGACTGTCAGAGCACACTTCTCCAACATCGTTAAAGAGCGTCCCGACGGTAAGGGCGGTATGGCAGTTTGCGATACCTTCGACAACTGCACAATCTTTGCTACCACCCTCAACAAGGACGGCGACGAGATACCCATGACCTTTGAAACAAAGCGTATGGAGCCGGGCTCAACTAACCGTTGGTACTTCGAGATCTACGGAACCGAGTGCTCAGCTAAGTTCTCCAGCGACGACGCTAACGCATTCCACTATACATCATCTTGGGGCAAGGAACAGTCATGGAACAGAATTATCATCGGCTATAAGCCCATGATACCCACCATTACAGGTCCTATCTTCGAGTTCGGCTTTACAGATGCTATCCAACAGCAGATTGCGGCATTCATGCTCGAATACTCGGGCGTTGAGGTTCCCTTCGGACTCTTCACCCCCGAAGAAACCGCTCTCTCTCATACAATGGCTACCGCCGCTCTCAAGTCCTTCTATAATAAGACAGTAGAAGTTATAGATTAATAGAAAAGCACCCTTCGGGGTGCATTTTGTTTAGGTAATAGGTAAAAGTGAAGAAGCAAGAAAAAAGCTTTCCCTCAAAAAAGGGAAAGCTTTTTTAACACCCAACATTAATATTATATCATATGGAAAATCTCTTGTAAAGGAAAAATTAACCTCGTGAAAAAATTTCTCTCTGATGCACAAAAACCGACTTCAATGTTTTGCATTTTTGTCAATTGAAATAGTGCAAAACCTGTGCTATACTAAAGACGAAGAAAAGAAAGGAAGGACAGACCAATGAACAACTAAAGCCTTCACCCGAAAGACTCTCGGACGCAAATACACGGCGGTGTTACGCTTTATATAGATAGGCAAAGACCTTGTGCGTCAAAGTTCAAAAGGGTAAAATTCTTCACCTTTTACCAAAAAAGAAAATCACTCAAAGCAAAGGTTAGTTCTCACATGAGAAAGAAGTTTAAGTGCTTGCAGTTTGAAGGTTAAACAAAAAGGTAAAAGGGAGTTCGCAGAAAGAGAGGCTAACTATGACACTGGATATCAAGACAGAACAGAAATGACGCTTGACTGGGAAATCAGTCAAGGCTCGTTTCTTTTGGGTATTAGGGCAAAGCCCTAATATAATTATTTACTCAATGGGCAGTATGGGAAATTCTATTGCCTGACCGCCTGTAATTGATGAGAGAAGGTCCTCAAGCTCTTCCTCGGTGATGTTGGTAAAGTCTATCTCCTTGGCATCAAGCTCGTTTTCATCGGGTGTGGGAAGTGCCTCTGGTGTTTCGTCGGGGTCGGCAGGTGTTTCGGGCGGGGTCACATCCCCCTCGGACTCAACGGGAGCTTCTTCTTTCTCCTCGTCAGCTTCCTCGGGCGTTTTTTCGGGGACTTCCTCGTTCTCTTTTACTTCTTCCTTTTCTTCAACTTCCACCTTGTTTTCACTAATTACTTCCTTGGTCTTGACAACAGTAGCGCAAGAGGTGAGGAAAAGAGCAAGAACGGCAAGTATCACAATAAGCTTTTTCATGGTAATTCTCCTTAAAATTGTTATTTCTATTTTACCACCGAAAAGGTATTTTGTAAAGAGGGAAAAATTACTGTTGCAAAAGGATAAAATCTATTGACAAAAGGGTGAAATTATGGTAAAAAGAGTTAACAGTATTTTTTGGAGGTAAAATATAATGATTTGGGCACTTTATGCAACCCTTGGCGTAAACATGTGGACTAAAAAGCACGAGACTCTCGACGAATTTGAAAACGAAGCGTGGGACAAGGTAGTGGACGCCTGCGTTAAGGAAGGACTTAACATGATAGTTCTCGATATCGGTGAAGGTATCGAATGGAAGAGCCACCCCGAGCTTGCAGTTCCCGGAGCATGGAGCTACTACAAGGTAAAGAAGGAAGTAGAAAGACTCCGTGACCTTGGCATCGCTCTTATTCCTAAGCTTAACTTCTCGGCAACTCACGACCTTTGGCTTGGTCCTTGGAGAAATACCAAGACACAGAAGGTTTACTACGACGTATGCCGTGACCTCATTCACGAGGTTTATGACCTCTTTGAAAAGCCCGAGTACATACACATCGGCATGGACGAGGAGGGCAACGCACAAATCCTTTCGGGACATGGCGAGGGCCTTATCTCCTTCAGACGTGGCAAGCTCCTTTGGCACGATATGAAGTTCCTTTGCGACACCGTTGCAGACCTTGGTGCAACACCTTGGATCTGGTCGGACAACGCCTTCGAGCACCCCAAGGAATTCAGAGAGACAATTTCCAACGAAAATATCCTTATCTCTCCTTGGCACTACTTCGCATTCAAGGAAGAGCACTATACAAAGATTGCCGACTACGAGATATATCGTGACTTCTACGGCAAGGAGCCTTACGCTCACATGAACCTCACCTACGTTGAGGACGAGCCCTTCTTCGAGCTTTACCGCAAGGAGGCACTTCCTCTCACAAAGGACGGCTATAAGGTAGTTCCCACAACCTCTACCTATAACGGCTGTCCCTATAACACCGACGACACCGTTGACTATTATAAGACCTACGCTCCCGCCGAGTCGGTAGCAGGCTTTATGGCAGCACCCTGGAAGCACACCACCATGGAAAAGCTCCCCGAAATCCTCAAGGACATCGAGCTTATGGGCGAGGCTAAGAGAAAGTATTATAACTAAAAAAAGAGCCGAAAGGCTCTTTTTT
>JAZNZV010000050.1:0-7001 GCA_045595105.1 Eubacteriales bacterium
TATCGACCCCAAGACGGGAAAGGAAGCCTATGCCACAGTTCAGCTCAGACAGGATAACGCCGAGGGAACCATGTATAATATCGTGGGATTTCAGACACATCTGACATTCCCCGAGCAAAAGAGAGTTTTCGGACTCATCCCTGCCTTGAAAAATGCAAATTATCTAAGATACGGTGTAATGCACAGAAACACCTTTATAAATTCCCCCAAAATTCTCACCCCCTATTACTCCATGAGAGAAAACAGAAACGTATTTTTTGCGGGTCAGATGACGGGAGTTGAGGGCTACCTTGAATCGGCATCCTCGGGACTTGTAGCGGGAATAAACGCCGCCATGCGTTCTTTGGGCAAAGAAGAGATAGATTTTGGCAAGGAGACGGCTGTGGGCGCTTTATCAAACTACGTGTCAAATCCTGCTGTCACCTCATTCCAGCCCATGAACGTGAATTTCGGAATTATCGCACCTCTTGACAAAAAGGTAAAGGGCGGTAAGAAGGTAAGAAATGCCGCCATCGGTCAGCGGTGTATAGAAAGAGTAAAGGAAATAAAGGAGGAAAGAGAGCTTTGAGACTTATTATTGACGTAATGAGCGGTGACGCTGAAGCAATCGAGCCTATAAAAGGCGCTATAAAAGCAAAAAAAGAGCTTCAGGTCGATATAACCCTTGTAGGGCAGGAAAATGTAATAAAGGAAGCCCTTGAAAGCCTTGGAGAAAAGGAAAGCGACTCGCTTCGGATAGTCAATGCCGACAGCGTTGTTACTATGGAAGACGATTATCTCGTTGTAATAAAATCGAAAAAGGATTCCTCGATGAGCGTGGGACTAACACTCCTTAAAAATGGAGAGGGCGACGCCTTTATTTCCACGGGAAACACAGGCGCTCTCGTTGCGGGAGCAAGCCTTATCGTCAGACGTCTTAAAGGAATTAAGGCGGCGGCAATAGGCGCTGTAATACCCCTTGGTGCCCCCATGCTTCTTATTGACTCGGGTGCAAACGTTTCTCCCAACGCCGATTCCATGAAGCAATTTGCGGTTATGGGCTCTATCTATATGGAGAAAATGTTCGGAATAGAAAAGCCACGTGTCGCACTTATCAACAATGGAACAGAGGAAACGAAGGGCAACGAGCTTGCACGTGAGACCTATGCTTTGTTAAAGAGCAGTGACTTGAATTTTGTAGGTAATATTGAGGGCAGAGACGTTGTAAACTCGGTTTGCGACGTGCTTGTTGCCGACGGATACACGGGAAATATTATCCTAAAGCTTGTTGAGGGCTTTGGCAAATTCATGTCAAGAACTTTAAAATCTATGTTCAAGAAGAATTTCAAGACTATTATCGGTGCTCTTTTCTTAAAGAGTGAGGCGATGAATTTAAAGAAATCTATGGACTACACCGAGTATGGCGGAGCACCCCTTCTCGGAGTGGCATCTCCCGTTATAAAGGCTCACGGAAATTCGGGAGAAAAGGGCATATTCTCAGCCTGCCGTCAGGCGAAGACCTTTGTTGAAACGGGAATTATAAACGACATCGCCGAAGCAGGTCTTAAAATGAGAGAAGAAAGAAAACACTCAGGTGAAAGTGAAGATGAACAGTAAGGAAATTTATAACGGTAGCTTTTTAGATAAAGCCAAGGCTTTGGAAGAGGTTATAGGGCACAGCTATAAGAACCCCGAATATCTTTATACCGCTCTCACTCATTCCTCCTTTGCCAACGAATTACGTGCAAAAAAGAAGGACGCCGAGAGCAACGAGCGACTTGAATTCCTTGGTGACTCGGTGCTTTCCATCGTGGTATCCTCTTATATCTTTTCCTCTCTTTCGGCACTCCCCGAAGGAGAGCTTACGAGAATAAGAGCCTTTGCCGTTTGTGAGGACGCTTTGTTCGCCTATGCTAAAAGGATAGGACTTGGCGAATACCTCGCCCTTGGAAAGGGAGAAGAAAAGACCGACGGCAGAAACAGAAAGTCTATTCTTGCCGATGCAACAGAGGCGCTTATTGCGTCCGTCTACCTTGACAGCGGTTTCGATACCGAAGCGGTTCGAGCCTTCGTTATGGAAATTGCTATTCCAAGAATTGAAGAAATTGTGGCCACTCTGAAAAAGGGCGGTTCAAAGAATTATAAAGGCACACTCCAACAGCTTGTGCAGAATTCAAGGGGAGACAAGCTTGAATACGAGCAGGTTTCCGAAAGCGGTCCCGACCACGATAAGACCTTCGTCATAAGAGTAAAGCTCAACAGTAACGAGATCGGAGTAGGTAAGGGACGCTCAAAGCAGGAGGCAGAGCAGGCGGCGGCACGGGAAGCCTTGATACTTTTTGGAGAAAAGGTTTGACTTTTTCTCGTTTTAGAGTTACAATGTAATAAATACCCCATATCGAAAGGATAAAAAATATGAAAAGAAAGCTTTGTTTGTTTCTTGCTCTCGTGATGACACTGTCCTTTACAGTTTTCTCAGCGCCCATAGAAACACCTATATTACCTATAAATCCCACGGTTGATGCCAGCGTAAAGCTTACGTCGGACGCCGGCTCAAGCGTTCTTGCAGGAACTGCGGTAAACTTCACCACACAGGTCTCTGACGTGCCCAAGAGCTCGGGCATTGCGTCGGCTTATTTCTCCTACGATTATTCCGACGGTCTTGAATTCGACGGCGACGTTACCCTCAGCGGTCTGCCTGGCTGGGAGGTTTCTGACATCACCGATTCCAACGGCAATCTTTCCTTCGCTATAAGCGGACCTGCCATCACAAGCACCTTTGCCGTTAAATTCACCTTTAACGTTTCGTTCAATTCAACCTCACGTCTTTCCCTTAAACTTGACTCTGTCAGCCTTTATGACGGCGACGGAGATAAGGTAACTGCAAAGAAAACGTCAAGTAATTGTAGCTTCGGTGTTAAATCGGTAGTTCCCCTCTTCGAGAACATCGGTGCTTCCATTCGTATCAATAACACACCCGCTATCAGATTTGGTATGAGAGTTGAAAAGGATACCGTTTATAAAAATGAATTCGGCTCGGGAAGTTATAGCTATTCTTCCTCCGATAAGTTAAAATTCGGTATGCTTTGTATTGCTAAGGACGCACTCAGCGGTGAGCTTACCGTTGACACCAAGAACGCACAGAAGATTATTTTCAAGACTCCTCTTATAGATAATTCGGGCGAGCTCGTATTCGTTCACGTAGTGGACAATCTTGGCTCCAATGTCATGGAGTTTGTAACCCGTCCTTACGTCGAATATAAGGCAGACAACGGAGAAACGGTTTATTTCTACGCAGATGCAACGACGAGAAGCGCTGAGTACGTAGCAAAGACCGAGCTAAAGAGCACCACCGATAGTGCAAAGCGTGAGCTTTTAAATAAGTTTATATCTGAATAATACAAGACAGAAAAGAGCCTGAACGAAAAACGTTCAGGCTCTTTTCTATTATTTTGAGGAGGATTAAGGGGATTAAGCTTGTTAAATTTTTAAGTTCACCAAAAGTCCGAAGTGGTCAGAAGGATATTTTCCGTCAACGGTATCCTTTAGGTGAGTATATGAAATGGGAGTAACGTCCTTTGAAATAAAGCAATAGTCGATGTGCTGGTCATCGATTTTTGCAGGGTCATATCCGTGATAAGTGGTGGTCATATCCTTGACAGTGAGTGTATTTACGTCATCGAAATGACTTGTCATGGCACGGTAGCCTGCCATATCGGGAGTCATGTTGAAGTCTCCTGTGATTGCCGTGGGAAGCTTCGTGATGGCATTTCTGCGAGAGGCAATGAGATTTGCCGAGTCGCTCTGACCCTTGTCACCAAATCCGAAGTGGGTATTCATGAAGAAGAATTCCTTACCGCTTGCCTTTTCCTTTAAAATGCACCACAAGCAAATGCGATAGCAGTTAAATCTTTCGTCCCAGCCTCTCGACTCTACGTCGGGAGTGTCAGAAAGCCAAAAAAAGCCCTTGTCAATACAGTCAAATCTATCTTTTTTCCACATGACGGGAACAGCCTCGGAATCCTTTGAAGCTCGGTGCACTAAGAATATTTCGTATTTATCACCGTAGTCCTTTTCAAGGAAGGGCTCCCAAAGTGCGCTGGACTCCTGAAAGCCTATAATATCGGCATCCAATGGGTCAAGCACTGCCTTTAAGCGTGGTGCCCTCTCAGCAATGCTGTTTCCATCAGGGTCATCACAGTAGCGTATGTTAAAGCTTACAACTTTTAAATCCATGTTATTGCTCCTTCGTTTTTTCCTTAATTATATCATGCTCTGTGAAAAAATACAATAAATCTTTACTTTACTTCCTTACCTGTAAAGCCGAAGGTAAGCTGTGCACGGGGAGTTGTGCGGTTGAGAGCACGGGCTGTAAGCTCTGCCTTGAATTTGCCTCGGGGCGCCTTGAAGCTATGAGCGTCAAACCAGATAGGTCTTTCATTGCCGTAGCGGTCGAGCACCTTGGCAGTCTTACCGTCAAACTCAACAACGTCACTTGACTGAAGCTCACATTCAAAGGTGACACTTCCTTCACCAATCTTAACGGTGGGGTTCTTCAAAACCTCGTAAACGTGCTCGTAAGCCACAACAGATGACATTCTTACACCTGTCATATCGCCCTCGGTCTCAATTTCCATACCTACAAGGCGGTCGTTGTTGAGAGAGGAGCGGAAAACAGGGTACATAATTTCGTTGTCCTCAAAGTGATGGTCAAATCTCTCGCCGTTATCCGACTCGAGAAGAATAAATTCACGCCAGCCCTTGAAGCTTACGTCTATAATATATTGACCGTAGCCTGCCTCACTGTTGGTGGCACATCTTGTTTTAAGACATACCTTTCCACCCTTTCCGTTACCGAATACCTTCACAACCTTTGCAAGGTTATCCTTGAAGTTTACCTCGCATCCGTAACGAATGGATAGCTTTTGTGAGAGAAGCTCGGCGTTTTCATCAAGCTTCATCATAACCATGGGATTGTTCTTTGAGGTGGACAGCATTGCCTCAATTCTGACAAAAGGCAGTTGTGCACCGAAAGGATTTTTGAAGCTTCCAACGTTTCTTTCGCTGTCCGAGAGGTCGTAAAGCTTTGCAGTCTGATAGTCCTTTTCCACAAAGACAAACTTTCCGCCACGCTTTTCTTTAAGGTGGTACTCGTAAGGTCCACTAATAAGCTTTTCACGGTATTCGGGGGAGAAGTACTGAGCCTTACGCAGGTCGTCGTACTTTTTATAAATAGCAAGGTTTCGTCTCATACCTGCGTATCTGTCAAGCTTTTCGGGAGTAAGCCCGTTGAAAACAGTAGAGAAATCATACATGACAGCAAGCGAGCCCATATGCTCAATGGAGTCGGTGTGATGGTATTTCGTGTGCTCGTTTCCGGGATATGCCTCTGTCATTGGGAAGAAATCGTACCAGCCAAGACAGGGAGCGGAGAATCGGTCAAGCCATTGAAGGTTGTCCTTGGTGTGTATGTTGTTCCATCCTCTGTATCCTCGGTATGGGGTATCCCATGCACCGATACGTCCTCTTGCCGCCCAGAAAGCAGGCACCATATCGGAAGCCTCGAGGAGAGGGTCTGTGTTACAGTTTTTGAGCAGCTCGCAGATAAAGGCACCCATATAGTAGGAAACCTCTTCTCTCTTACAGTGCTGTCTGAGTCCGTCGATAGCATCAAGATAAATCATCTTAAAGCCACCCTCGTTGTATGCCTTGGCTGTAAGTCTTGCAACCTCAAGGAAGAGCTCTGAGCCAAGCCTTGGACAAAGGTCACCGAAAAAGCCCTCAAGGTGCTTTATCTCTTCACCCTTTTTATGGGGCACTGCCGTTGTTCCCGCCTTGCCTCGCTTGGTGATAATAAGTCCGTTTTCGCCCTTGTTAAAGGTCATAAGCTCTTCACCTACAAGAAGCATAGCTGAGTTCTTGCGGAAAAAGCCTCTGTCCATAGAGATACATTCTACACTCTCAACGGTAGGCAAAAACATGGTGTCCTCGTCTACGTCCTCAGCGAGAGTAAAGGTGTTCATCGCAACAAGGTCCTTTTGGAATTCAGGCTGTGACAAAAGTGTATCACAGTCGTAGTTTATGTATTGCGCATAGGTGTGAAGTCCTGCCGACATTCCATATTCTCCAAGACGGTCGGAAACGTTCTTTTTGAAGTCTGCCATGGTTTCATATCTTACCGTCTTGAAGTCACCCTGACGGTAGGTTCTTGAGCCCTGATGAAAGTCTATCTGGTCTACTCCTATCTTTTTGAAAAATGGGAGCATTTCGTCAATGAATTCCTTTGAGGACTCATACTGAAGAGTGTAATTCCCAAAGCAAAGTCTTGAATCTCTTCCAAAGGCACCGCCGATCGAAGAAACGATGCCCACGTTTTTGTCAATGGTGAGACATACCTCTTTCATTATGTCACGTCTGTCCTTTATGGGGCAGATGATAACAGCGTATTTAGCACCAACATCCTTCAGATGAGGAAGAACGAAAAATGCGGTCTCACGGCTTTTTACGTCGGGATAAAAAGCGGCATCAGCCCAGTACGTCATAGGGATACCGAGAGCGCCCATTCCGTCTTTATCATAGGGGTCATAGCTGAATTTCGCATGGGCAAGAGTAGCCTTGTGACAGCCCTTGGGCAGAGCGGAAATAAGCTCAAAGGTGAAATAGTTGTCAAAGCACTCAACCCTCACGTCAAAGCTTCCGCTGTCGGTCACAGACGTTATAACGTTTCCCGAAAGGGAAAGAGAAGTGATTTCAAGCGCCTTTCCGTCATCGTCGGCAATAGAGAAGAATTGACACTCTTCTCCCGTGATATCCTTGTTTTCGGGCTTATATATAATTCTTTCAACAAGAGAATTTTTCTTTGATACGTGTATCTCGGCAAAAGCGTTTTCTAAAACGATAGTACTGCCTTTTTCAGCAATTTTTGTTGCCATAATTTCCTCCGGAGAAATACATTTTCGTTAACTTAACACTATGTTATTACACGTAGCTTTTCTTTTCAAGTCAAATGTTGCTACAAATAT
>JAZNZV010000051.1:0-21662 GCA_045595105.1 Eubacteriales bacterium
CTCGTAGCTGACAAAAATTTCGTCGAAATTAAAATTTCTTCGTCTTTTTCCGCAATGCTGCGTTGACTTCCGCAAAAAGCGACTCGTCTTACGTAAGCAAGCCTCGTTTCGCTCACGTGCACTCGCAGAACAAAAAAATACTTCGAAATTAATATATGAATATAAGAAGCCTCGAGATTTCTCGGGGCATTTTATATGATTAACATTCGAACTTTTTGAAAAAAAGTTTCCTTGTAGTTGCACAATATTGTCATAAAATAAGATTTTATTGTTGTGT
The DNA here is from genome assembly GCA_045595105.1 of Eubacteriales bacterium. GTDB lineage: Bacteria > Bacillota > Clostridia > Oscillospirales > SIG627 > RGIG6353. Next base: position 278 of record JAZNZV010000051.1, read on the forward strand.
GTCAATGGTGAAAAAACAGCGCAAAAAAATTAAAATTTAGCACAAAATACCTCAAATAAGCCTTTTATATGTGTTAATATACTAAAAATAGTAACGTGTTTTTGTGAAATTGTTTTATTTACATAATAAGATTTTTTTGCTAAAATAGTAGTATATAGAAACACACATGGAGGACTTTATATGAAAAGGCTTTTATCATTTTTTCTCTCAGCTTTGGCTCTCTTTACAGCTCTTACCTTAGCGTCTTGTAATGAGGAAGAGCCACAAAAGGAGGCAGGCGGAAAACACGACGTACCCAATATTGAAATGCAGGAGGGGGACATCTTTTTTGAGCGAGCTCAGGTTGCCGACGGACTTGGAGAATACGATTTCGGTGGCAGAAAGCTCAGACTTGTATCCCATAATAAAGACGATTTCTTTGTAGAAGAAGAGGACAGAAACAAGGGCAATCTTATTGCCGATGCGAAATTCAGCCGTAACAAGACTGCTGAGGACCGTTTCAACTTTGAAATGGAAGTGGTTTATACAGGAACCTACGGTGAGGTTAACGAATGGGCGTCCAAGAACATTCTTGCAGGCGCAGACGAGTTCGACCTTTATTCATCTCAGACCATGGCGGCAGGCGGACTTGTACTTAAAAACGTGTTCCTTAACTGGTACGATATCCCGGGCGTTGATTTTTCAAAGCCTTGGTGGGCAGCGTCAAACTCCGACGAGCTTACCTATGACGGCAAGTGCATTCTTGCTATTTCCGACTTCAATTACAGCGCCATTTCGGGCACCTTCTGTCTGGCGTTCAATAAAAATCTCGCATCTGCCTACGATATGGGCAACCTCTATGAGGTTGTAAAGAAGGGCGATTGGACCTACGACTATTTCTACAACCTTATCAAGGACGTATACACCGACACCGACGGCTCGGGAGACAAGTCTGTGGGTGACTTCTACGGCTTTGAGCAGGACCACCATTGGGGTACCTACATCGGCTGTTGGCTGTGGGCGTTTGATAACCCCGTTGCAGACAAGAACGAGGACGGCGTTCCCGTTGTAGCCATCAAGACAGACAAGATAAATAACATCGTTACAACTCTTTATGACCTCTGCTACAATACAAAGGGCTGTTACTATACACCTGACAGCGAAAAGCAGAAGAACAGCATTTTCTTCGAGAGAAAAGCTATATTCACAGTTGCCACAATCGGCTCACCTACAAGTGAGCAGTTCCGCAACTTTGAGGACGAGTATGGAATTCTTCCCCTTCCCAAGTGGAATGAAAATCAAAAGGACTATCACACCATGGCTCCCGGTGAGCACAACTGCCTTGCAGTACCCAAGACCTGTACCGATACTGAGTTTGTAGGTACTTGTATTGAGGCGCTGTCTGCCGAGTCCTATAAGCAGGTTATTCCTACCCTTTATGAAATTGCGCTTAAAACAAGATATCTCAGAGACAGTGAGTCCAAGGAAGTACTCGATATAGTTCTTGCAGGCCGCACCTACGACTTCGGTTATATCTACGATAACTGGAAGGGCTTTGGCTTCATGCTCTCTGATATTCTTGGTACAGGCTCCTCTAATTTCGAGTCCTACTACGCCGAGCGCTACACCATGGCAAAAAATCATTTTAAAAAGATAACCAAAGTTTTTGACAAACTCGGATAATTAAGATATTCTTGAGGGGGAACTTTTTGTAAAAAGTTCCCCCTCAAACTTCCCCTCAAAAACTTTTATAATTATAGTTTTCGTGGGGATTAAAAGGGGAGTGCTTTTATAAAAAGCATTCCCCTTTGATTAATTATTTTATAATAGCTTTTCTTGTTTTTTCCACTGCGGATTTGGTAATGATAAGCTCCTTTGCGTCCTTTTTTGAAGGGAGAGAATACATGTATTCAAGCATAATTCCTTCCATGATAGCTCTCAGCCCTCTTGCTCCCGTGTTGTTTTCACACGCCTTTTTGGCGATAGCCTCGATGGCGTCCTTCTTGAAGGTCAGCTTTATTCCGTCCATTTCAAAAAGCTTCTGATATTGCTTTACAAGTGAGTTACGAGGCTCGGTGAGAATACGCACGAAAGCCGACTCGTCGAGAGCATCGAGAGTGACAATCATAGGAATTCTACCTACAATTTCGGGAATGAGACCGTACTTTACAAGGTCGTGAGCCTCAAGCTTCTTTAAGATATTATCCTTCTTCTTGTCAGCCTTTGTCTGCACACTTCCGCTGTATCCGATAATCTGCTTGCCCGAACGCTGTTCTATTATCTCGTTTATGCCGTCGAAGGCTCCTCCGCAGATAAAGAGAATATTCGAGGTGTCTATCTGTATGAACTCTTGGTTTGGATGCTTTCTTCCGCCCTGAGGGGGTACGTTTGAGATAGTGCCCTCAAGAATTTTGAGTAGCGCCTGCTGAACACCCTCGCCCGAAACGTCTCGGGTAATGGAGCGGTTTTCACTGCGACGGGATATCTTGTCAATTTCGTCAATGTAAATGATGCCCTTTTCGGCTCTTTCTATGTCGAAGTCTGCCGCCTGAATAAGACGGAGCAGTATGTTCTCAACGTCCTCTCCAACGTATCCTGCCTCGGTGAGAGTGGTGGCATCGGCAATGGCAAAGGGCACCTTCAAGGTTTTTGCAAGAGTCTGGGCAAGGTAGGTCTTACCTACACCTGTGGAGCCGAGAAGAAGCACGTTGCTCTTCTGAATTTCAACGCCGTCGTCACTCTCCTTTTGGAGAATTCTCTTGTAGTGGTTGTATACCGCTACCGAGAGAGTAACCTTGGCATCGTCCTGCCCGATGACGTACTCGTCAAGGGTGCGCTTTATCTCTTCGGGGCGGGGGAGTGTTTTAAGGCTGAGCCCCTCACTTTCCTTTTTCGCCTCTTCGTTTTCCTCGAATATCATGTCGCACAGGTCAACACAGTTACGGCATATCTTTACGCCGTCGGGTCCTGCAATGAGAAGTCCTGCATCCTTTTCGCTTTTTTTACAAAATGAACAAAAGTTGGTATCTTTTTCTGACATATGCTTCCTCATTTGATAATAAAGGGGGTGTAATTTTTTTACATCCCCTTTACAGTATTATATTCTTTTTTCTAAAACCTTATCTATAAGCCCGTACTCAAGAGCTTCGGCGCTTGTCATAAAGTTGTCACGCTCGGTGTCACGCTCGATAACTGAGATATCCTTACCTGTCTTTTCGGCGAGAATTCTGTTCATGTTGTTGCGTACACGGAGAATGTGGTCTGCGTGAATTTTTATGTCACTTGCCTGTCCCTGCATACCGCCAAGAGGCTGGTGGATCATTATCTCACTGTAAGGGAGAGCGAAGCGCTTACCGGGGGCACCTGCCGCAAGAAGGAATGCGCCCATACTTGCCGCCATACCTATACAGATAGTAGAAACGTCGCACTTAATGAAGTTCATAGTGTCGTATATCGCCATACCTGCGCTGATGGAACCGCCGGGAGAGTTGATATAAAGGCTTATATCCTTGTCGGGGTCCTGAGCTTCAAGGAAAAGAAGCTGAGCAACTACAAGTGTTGCGGTAGCGTCGTTGACTTCATCGGCGAGAAATACTATTCTGTCGTTTAAAAGTCTTGAATAGATATCGTAAGAGCGTTCTCCACGTCCTGTCTGTTCTACGACCATTGGTACAAATGGCATTTGGTTTCCTCCTCTGGAATTAGGGTTTATTCGGCTGTTTCTTCTTTCTTAGCCTTTGTTGTAGTGGTTTTCTTAGCTGTTGTTGTCTTTGTTGCTGTGGACTTGGTAGAGGTTGTCTTCTTGGCGGGAGCCTTCTTAGGAGCCTCTTCACCTTCAGCCTTCTCTTCTGTCTTCTTAGCAGCGGTCTTCTTAGCAGGAGCCTTCTTAGGCTTTTCCTCGCCTTCAGCCTTTTCGGTTATCTTGGCGTTTTCACGAACAAGAGCAACTGCTTTGTTAACTGCAATGTCCTTCTTGAGCATTTCGCTCTGGATAGCTTCCTTGATCTTTTCAACTTCCATCTTGTAAGCTTCTGCAAGCTTTGCGTATTCAGCCTCTACGTCCTCTTCGGTAGCTGTGATGTTTTCAAGCTCAACTATCTTCTCAAGAGCAAGCTGAAGCTTAACCTGACTTTCAGCCTGAGGCTTGAACTGCTCCTTGAAGTTTTCCATTGTCATGCCTGTATACTTCATATACATTTCCATGGAAATGCCCTGAGACTGCATTCTGTAAGAGTAGTCCTGAATCATAGCTTCAACTTCGTTCTCGAACATACATTCGGGAATATCAGCCTCAACAGCCTCAACGAGAGCCATCTTTATCTGATTTTCAACGTCGCCCTCAGCCATGTCAGCGTATCTCTTCTCTATATTTGCCTTGACGTCAGCCTTATATTCATCAAGAGTATCAAATTCTGAAACGTCCTTTGCAAACTCGTCGTCAAGAGCGGGAAGCTCCTTAACCTCAAGCTTGTGAAGTTTAACTGCGAATACTGCAGCCTTGCCTTTAAGCTCTTCTGCGTGGTACTCTTCGGGGAAGGTAACGTTAACGTCAAAAGTGTCTCCTACCTTGTGACCTACGATCTGATCCTCAAAGCCGGGGATAAATGCGCCTGAACCAAGCTCAAGCTTGTGTCCCTCGTCCTTGCCACCGTCGAATGCAATGCCGTCAACGGTTCCGAGATAGTCGATAGTAGCGAAGTCGCCCTTTTCAGCGGCACGGTCTACCTCAACCATTCTTGAAGCTCTTTCTCTTGCGTGGTCAATTTCGTGATTTACGTCGTCCTCTGTTACGGCACGGAGTGTCTTTGTAACCTCAACACCCTTGTAGCTCTTGAGAGTAACCTCGGGCTTAACGAAGTAGACAGCTGTTACTTCAACACCCTCGTCTGTAATATCGCCAACCTCAATTTCGGGACGGCTTACTACGTCAAGCTTCTTTTCCTCAACAGCCTTTGAAAGCTCGTCGGGAAGGATATCGTTAAGAGCATCTTCATAGAATACTCCCTTGCCATACATCTTTTCGATAATGCTGCGGGGTGCTTTACCCTTTCTGAAACCGGGAACGGAAATCTTACCTACGTTCTTACGGTATGCCTTGTTTACTGCGTTGTCGAAATCAGCCTTTGCTATAACAAGCTCAAGCTTTACCTGATTTTTTTCAGCAGCTGTAACGTTTTTTACGCTCATTTTTTTCCTCCTGCTATATGTAACTTAAAGTCAAGACAAGGTTTCATCTCGTGTCACATATATTTATACATTATAATTCATACTATATTTTATACTAAATACAAAATTTGTCAAGTATATAGTGCAAAAATTTTTCAATTTATTCTCACGGGAGTGAACATTCTGTAATCGGCAGACACAAGGGTCAGGTCAATTCCACCCGCTTTTTTGATGAGGCGCTCCTCCTTCACTCCGTGCAGGTGTCCGTAGTACAGCCGTTTTATGCCGTGCTTCACTAAAACCTCAAGTATGGGAGAGCTCTCCTCACCGGGAGAGAGCACGGGATAGTGTGAGAATGCTACGATTTCTCTCATGCTGTCACCACGTAGCTTTTCCGCCTCACAAAGGGACAGGTCGAAGCGTATCGCCTCTCTGGCTATTATCTTCCTGTCCTCCGCCGATGGAGACGCTTCACAAGCCCAGCCACGTGAGCCTGCAATGATAAGGTCTTCTGCCTCATACGCCCCGTTATGAAGAAACCTTATTGTGTCAAAGCCCTTTTCCAAAATAAATTCATTCAGCTTTTTTAAGCTTTGCCACCAATAATCGTGGTTGCCCTTCATTATTATCTTCTTGCCGTGAAGAGCGTTGATGTATCTGAAATCCTCTTCCGCCTCACCCACGTTCATTGCCCAGGAGATGTCACCGGGTATTATTACGGTGTCACCGTCTTTTACCATATAATTCCAATATTCCAAAAGCTTTTCGGTGTGTCCTTCCCAAAGAGAGCCGAATATATCCATAGGCTTATCCACAGCAAAGGACAAATGCAGGTCGGCTAAGGTAAATACTGCCATATTCGTGCTCCTTTCAGGAAATTCAGAATGAAGAATTATAATAATTAATTGCGTTTTGGTTACAATACTCTTGTATCTCAAAGAAAGGAGAGATGATTATGAGCTGTAACAAGGACGGTTGTGCTATCAAGAAGCACAACGAGGGAATATCCTGCATGGTAAAGAACTGCGCCTATCACGACGGTGAAAGATATTGCACCGTTAAGGAAATAAGTGTAGGTCCTAACCACGCAAAGACAAGCGCAGATACTATCTGTGCCACCTTCAAGGCACGTGACTAAAACGCAAGTACCTCTTTTGCCATTTCGGTTTTTTCAATAGATTTTGTAAATCTTATCCGCTTCTCGTGTAATTTTACAAGGGGAAGCGGAATTTCTTTACCCGAGAAGGCTTCAAGCTTTTCGGGAGCTTCAATTCCCTCCACTCCCTTTTCACCGCCGATTGCCTCGAGAACTGAGGTTGCGAATTTATAGGGGCTTGCAGTTGATACTACAAGCATCTTTTCCTTTGCTCCTGTCTTTTCATTGAAATCCAAGGCGCACTTCATGGCAACGGCTGTATGAGTGTCGAGAAGGTAGCCCTTCTTGTTGTAGGTTTCGTTTATTGTATTGGCGGTCTCTTCTTCTGTTGTAAAGCCTGCCGAGAAGCCCGACCTTAACGCTTCCTTTTCACCTTCCGAGAGGGTGTATACGCCGTCGTTTTTAAGAGCCGACATATAGCTCTTTACGGTGTCGGCGTCGGAAAGAAGAGAGAGCATTCTCTCAACGTTGGATGAAACGAGAATGTCCATAGAGGGGCTCATGGTGAGGTAGAAGTCACGGTTCTTGTCATAAACGCCATTTTCGATAAAGTCGGTGAGCACCGAGTTCTTGTTGGAGGCGCAGATGAACTTATTTACAGGCAGTCCCATAACACGTGCAAGGTGTCCTGCAAAGATGTTTCCGAAGTTACCCGTGGGAACTACTACGTTTATTTTGTCACCAAGCTTTATTTCCCCCGACTTCACCATATCGCAGTAAGCCGAGAAGTAGTAAGCCACCTGAGGCACAAGTCTGCCCCAGTTAATAGAGTTTGCACTTGATAAGAAGGTGTTTTTGTCAAGAAGCTTATTGGCAATTTCCTTTGATGCGAAAATTTCCTTAACGCCTGTCTGTGCATCGTCGAAGTTACCCTTTATGGCAACGACGCTTACGTTTTCACCCTCTTGGGAAGCCATCTGAAGCTTCTGCATTGCGCTGACACCGTTTTCGGGGTAGAACACCATTATCTTCACGCCGTCAACGTCACGGTAGCCCTCAAGGGCAGCCTTACCCGTATCACCCGAGGTTGCAACAAGAATGAAAGCGGTCTTGTCCTCCCCCGTCATTTTAAGGGCCTCGGAAAGGAGCATGGGCATTATCTGAAGCGCCATATCCTTGAATGCACAGGTAGGTCCGTGCCAAAGCTCGAGAACGCTTATCTTGTCGTCAAGCTTTACAACAGGTGCCGCACCACCCTTGAAACGGCAGTCGCAGTAAGCCTTACGGCATATCTCGTGAAGAGTGTCCTTGTCGTAGTCGGTGAGGTAAAGGGAGAGAATTTTGTAGGCTCTCTCACAGTAGTCGTCCTCTACCATTGACGAAATGAAGTCGAGAGTAACGCTGGGGATAGAGGTGGGCATATAGAGTCCGCCGTCCTCGGCGATGCCCTTCTTTATAGCTTCGGCAGAGGTTAAAAGCTTTTCAGAACCTCTTGTGCTTTTATACATTATTTGTTCCATTGTCCTTTAGTCCTTTCTTTTATGTAAAATGCATTTTCTATATGATTTATTTCTGGCTCATCCCGATTGAGATACACCTCAATAACGTCGAAGCGATATCCGTAGCTTTTACGCTTTTTTATCTGTAAATAGTCTATGGCGCAGGCTGTCAGGCATTTTATTTTATTTGAGTCAACCGCTTGTGACGGTGCTTTTATTTTCTCCGCCCTGTCACTTGCGGTAGTCTTGACCTCAACGAAAACAATGACGCCCTTGTCCGCTGCTACAATGTCTATTTCATTTCTTCCGCTTCTGAAGTTGCGCTCTAAAATCCGATAGCCGTTCTTTTTCAAATATTCGGTGGCAAGCTTCTCTCCTTGACTACCCGTTATTTGCTTTTCGGTTTTTCTTTTAAAAAACAGCATTACTTTAAAATCTTCTTTAAAAAGCTTCTTCTGTGCTCGGGGCAGGGTCCCAGCGCTACCACCCTTTCACGGTGGAGCTTGGTGGGGTAGCCCTTATGTACCTTAAATCCGTATTCGGGGTAAAGAGCGTCCATTTCAAGGCATATTCTGTCTCGTGTTACCTTGGCAAGGATTGACGCCGCCGAAATGGAAGGAATGAGCGCATCACCCTTTATGACCGTTTTCACGGGGGTGTCAAAGCCTGTGGCACGGTTGCCGTCAATGAGAAGTAAGTCGGGCTTTATACTGAGCCCATCTGCCGCCCTCTTCATGGCAAGCATTGTTGCTCCGAGAATATTGTATTCGTCTATTTCGTCGTGACTTGCCTCAGCGATGGAAAAGGCAAGAGCTTTTTCGGTGATTACCTCGAAAAGTGCCTCACGCTTTTTTTCACTGAGCTTTTTTGAATCGTTGAGCCCCTCGATGACAAGACCGGGAGGAAGTATTACCGCAGCGGCAACAACAGGACCTGCCAAGGGTCCCCGCCCCGCCTCGTCAATACCCGCTACCACGTCGTAGCCCGAGGAAAGCTCGTCAAATAATTCGTAATCCATATTTATTCCTTTATCATTCGAGAGTAATCTTCCCTATAACGCCACGTCTGAACTCGTCGAGTATCATTGTTGCGGTGCGGTCGAAATTCACGTCACCGCCCTTGACGAGAAGTCCTCTTTTTCTTCCTATCAGCTCGAATATATCATAGCCGTCAAGGTCCTCTATCTCACCCTTCTCAAGTCCGTAGCGGGAGCATAAAAGGTCGGGATAGCGTTTTTTAAGCTTCGTGCAAAGCACCATCGCCACCTCGTCCTTTTGCAGAACGGTGTCCTTGATGGCACCTGTTATAGCAAGGTTTTCTCCCACGATTCTGTCGTCGAACTTGGGCCAGAGTACACCAGGCATATCAAGTAGGTCAAGCCCTATGTTGGTCTTTACCCACTGCTTTGTGAGAGTGACTCCCGGTCGGTTCTCCACGTTTGCCTTTTTGGAGCCTGTCAGCTTGTTTATAAGGGAGGATTTGCCAACGTTGGGGATACCGAGAACCATGGCTTTAACGGTTCTGCCCACCATACCCTTTTCCTTATAGCGCTCAATTTTGTCGGAGAGTACTCTCTTTACCTCTTCTTCAAGCTCGTCAAGACCCTTACCCGAAACGCAGTCGGTAATAATCAGCTTTTTACCCTTTTCCTCGTATCTCTTTTTGTAGAGGGCAGAGGCGTTGGGGTCGGCAAGTGATGCTTTATTCAGTAGAGTTATCACAGGCTTTGAGGTGACAAGCTCTTCAAGGTCTGGGTTTTTACTGCTTTTGGGAATTCTGGCGTCAAGAAGCTCGATTACCACGTCAACCTCATTCAGCGACTCACGTATCAGCCTCTTGGTTTTCGCCATGTGACCCGGAAACCATTGTATAATATCTGTCGGCATTATTTTATCACTCCGGTACGGGGCATGAGTCTGAAAAAGACCTTGCCCAGAATATATCTTTCGTCTATTGCGCCTATCATACGGCTGTCAGATGAGCCGTTGCGGTTGTCTCCCATAACAAAGACGTGACCCTCGGGCACGGTGTAGGGATACTCTATATCTCCACGTCGCATATTTTCGGCATTGAGATGGAATACGTAGGGCTCGTCAAGAGCTACTCCGTCAACGTAAACACGCCAATTCACAGCGTCGATGTTCACAGTCTGTCCCTCGGTGGCAATAACTCTCTTTATATAGGGGGCGCCCTTTGAAACGTAGCCCAGCTCGTCAAGGTTGTGAGTTACGTCCACCACTACAACGTCTCCACCTTCGGGTGTGTAGGGTAGGGAAGAAATGAGAAGCCTGTCACCGTTATGGAAGGTCTCTCTCATACTGTCTCCCGATACTGTAACGAACTTCATCAGAAAGGTGAAAACAAGGATTACCGCAAGGAGTGCTACGAGGAAGGTCTCTATCCATTCATAGGTTTCTTTTAAAATCGACTTTTTCATAACTAACCTCTTATTCAAGTGTAAGTTCTTCAAGCTCGGCAAGTGCTATAATGTCGGCATCGGTGCGTGAACGAAGGATGCGCCTTGCCTGACACTTGTCGCAGGATATTTCAATGGTGTCAAATCCCACGTCTATCATAAAGTCACTCTCGTCACACTGACACTTGATTTTACCCGTGTCGTGAAGCTCCTTTATTATGAAGAGCATCTGACTTGTAACAACGGCGTCGGCGTATTCGTACTCGTCGTTTTCGCTGTTGTGAGGGTTGTCGGAGTTTGAGTGGCATTCCTCACAGTCGCAGTCGTGGTGATGATGTCCCTCTTCTTCAAAGTTGTGGAAAAGGTCGAAGTCCTCTTCCTCAAAGCTGTCGTTGTCGGCAAATTCCATAAGCTTCTGAAGCTCAATAGTGTTGTCGTCTACCGCCTTGATAACTCTCGCCTTATCTCCGATAAAGCATACGTCAAGTCCCGTGGCTGAGCACTGCAGAATGAAGAGCTCACTGCCTCTGAAGGTGGACGCCGATATCTGATAGGGGTGAGAGGTAGGACAGGCAACGCAGGGCACGTTGAGGCTGACTGTGTCTCTCGACTTTATATACTTTATATTCATTACCGACTCACCGCAGCTACATCTCAGATTAGTCTCTCCCGACATGAGAGCAAATATATTTATTTCGCCAATCATCGCTACTCCGCAGTCGGGACAGCGATAAGCGATTGTTATTTTGTCTTTCATAAAATTCTCCTTTTTGTAGGGCTTGTAATTTTCCGTTCTGCTTCGCTACTTACTCAAAAGGCTTCGTCAGCTTACGGAAAAGTAAGCTATCCTTGCCTTTTTCGTGTGCACTCGCATAACGAAAAATTCCATCGCCCTATGGGTTGATGTTGAAGTTCAACTTGTCAGCAAAAAACTATTTTTTGCTGACAATATATCTTTCATTATAAAACAAATACTGCTGTGCTACCCCTCCCCACTCACCAAGGTCGGGGGTGGCGCTGAAATACTTTTCAAAGATTTTTTTCATCCATACGTCAACGGGGACGCATTCCAGCCTTCCCATGCCGTAGAGAAGAGTGCAGGCGGCAACCTTGTCGCCAACGCCCTTTATTTTTTTCAGCCTTTCACGGGCACTGTCAACGTCAAGAGCGCTCAGCTCCTCTTCGTCTACTTCACCGTCAAGAAGCTTCTTTGCAGCGTCAAGTATGTATTTTGTCCTGAAGCCGAGTCTACATTCGTTCAGTCCCGTCTCTCCTGCCCAAAGGAGTGCTTCGGGAGAGGGGAAGGCGTAGTAGGTTTTACCTTCAAATTCAAAGGGCTCGCCGAACCTCTCGGATATTGTAGCCACGTTCTTTTTTATTCTCGGGATGTTGTTGTTTTGGGAAATGATGAAGGATATGAGTGCTTCCTTGAAGTCCTGCTTCAGTATTCTGATGCCGAAGCCTCTGTCAAGCGCCTCGTCAAGCTTTTCTCTCTCACCACCCGAGAAGGGGGCAAGAAAGCTTTCTGCCATATCGGTGTAGGAGTGGCAGGGGTCGAAGAAAGGGTCACAGCTCTCAGCTGCATAATATTCTATATATCCTCGGGTATCCTCTTTTGGAATACGCAGAAGAGTTTTATTTACAACGCCCTCGATAAAATCCTCTTTTTCCTCAAAGCGGAAGGTCTGCCCACAGTCAAAGGTTTTGACAGGGGAGAAAAGGTCGTTTTCGGGGAGCTTTATTTTTTGCTTTATTTGGGTTTTTAGTGTTAACATAAGCTTTACTATTGATTAAACTCCAAAAATATGATAAAATCAGATAAAGATTTTGAACGGAAGGAAAAATTTATGGAAAAAATATATACAATTCCCGTCAACGATGCCTTTAACGTGCAGGACGGCTGTCCCTTTTGCAGAATGTATAAGACCCTCGAGGACAACGAGCTCGATATAATCCTCGGTGCTTCCATGATGGAGCCCGACATAAGAATAGAAACCAATAAGAAGGGCTTCTGCCGAGAGCATTATGAAAAGATGTTCACTATGAAAAACCGTCTCAGCCTTGCCTTGATGCTTGAAAGTCATCTTGACGAGGTAATCAAGGGGGTAAGTGGCGGGGGACTATTCCGTGACAAGCTCACCTCGGCAAACGATTATCTTTCCTCTCACGCCGACAGCTGTTACGTCTGCGACAGAATAGAAAACAATTTTGGGAAGATGATAGAATGTGCGGTCATCCTTTGGGAGACCGACGAGGAATTCCGTCGCAAGTTTGAAAAAACACCTTACTTCTGCATTCACCATTATGCCAGAATGCTGAAAGCCGCATCACTCTTCGTATCGAAGAAAAAGAGAAGTGACTTTTATGCCGCAGCATCGAGCATTGAGAACGAGTACCTGAAAACTCTCAAGGACGACGTTTCATGGTTTTGCAAGAAGTTCGACTATCGCTACGACTCCGAGCCCTGGGGCAATTCCAAGGACGCCGTAGAGCGTGCCATAAAGAGCATTTACCACTAATTTTCCTGCACGTCGTAGCACAGCTTCATGAGGCTGTCTCCCATATAAACGTTTTCAACGCTGACCTTCATTCCAGGGAATGAAAGCTCGGTGTTGGTGAAGTTCCAAAAGCCCTTGACTCCTGCGTTTGCAAGAACTGTTGCAACGGGGAGCGCTTCGCTTTTCGGAAGAGTGAGCACCGCAACGTCTACGTGGTTTTCAAGGCAGAAGCGGTTGACCTCTGAAATGTTTCTGACATTCAGTCCTGCAACCTCTGTTCCTACCACGTCGGGGCTTACGTCAAAAAGCGCTATAAGGTCAACGCCCGAGCGAGGAAGGGTAGTGTGGTTGGCAAGAGCCTGACCCAGATGTCCCACTCCCACTATTATGGCGGTGTATCTTTTTGTAACGCCGAGTATTTCGGCAAGGTTATCACGAAGCGTCTGCACGTGGTATCCGTAGCCCTGCTGACCGAAGCCTCCGAAGCAGTTCAAGTCCTGTCTTATCTGAGAGGCCGTCACGTTTATCAGCTTTGATAAATCCTTAGACGATATTTTTTCAATTCCGTTTCTTGACAGCTCTTCAAGGTGTCTGTAATACTTGGGAAGACGTCTGAGCACGGGGGTGGAAATTTTCTTTTCGTTCTTCATTTTTTGACTCCTTACCTTAAAAAAGAAAAGGTAAAATTATGAAATTTCGTGAAATTCATTTGTAATAATTTGTATAAAAATGAGTGAGTTTTGCACATTTTCAACAGGGTTTTCCACAGAAAAATGCCATTTAAAACCTTAAAACCCCTTATTTTGAGTGTTTTTGATAGTGAGTTTTCCACAATCTGTGGAAAACTCTTTTTGCATTTTATTGCATTTTCAGTTTACGAATTTGTCGTTTACGGGGTTGGCATTGAGGGTGATATCAGACACGTTTCCCGACAGAATTTCGTAGTAGCCTTGGGAGGCTATCATGGCTCCGTTGTCACCGCAAAGGGAGAGCTTTGGCAGATAGTGGGGGATATTTTTACTGTCTGCCAGCTTTTTTACGGTTTCTCTTATGTGAGAGTTGGCACTTACTCCTCCTGCCAGCACAAGGGCAGGGGGGTTAAAGTCGGAAATTGCGTGAGCGAGTCTGTTCTCTATGGTGTCGCAGACAGCCGCCGTAAAGCTTGCGGCAACGTCTTCTTTATTAATTTCTTCGCCCTTCTGCGAGGCTGTGTGAAGGTAGTTCACCGCCGCCGTTTTAAGTCCCGAATAAGAGAAATCGTAGGGAGCGTCCTTGACAACTGCTCTCGGGAAGGGAATGGCGCTTTTATTGCCTGCCTTGGCAAGTGCGTCCATTTCGGCACCTCCGGGATAACCAATGCCCATAACTCGTGCTATCTTGTCAAACGCCTCTCCTGCCGCATCGTCTCTCGTTATTCCCACGGTCTCATAGTCGGTGTAGGACTTAACCATCATCAGCGAGGTGTGTCCTCCCGATATAACGAGAGCGAGAAATGGGGGCTTTAAGTCGGGGTGAGTAAGATAGTTCGACGCTACGTGTCCTCTTATGTGGTTTACCGCAATGAGAGGCTTATGAGACGCATAGGCGAGAGCCTTTGCGAAGTTTACTCCTACAAGGAGTGCGCCCACAAGTCCCGGGCGGTATGTTACTGCAATAGCGTCTACGTCTTCTATTTTAAGCTCTGCTTCTTCAAGAGCACCTCTTGTCAGCGTGCTTATTGCCTCAGTGTGGGCACGGGATGCTATTTCGGGTACAACTCCGCCAAAACGCTTGTGCATATCTATCTGTGATAAAATTTTGCAGGAAAGTATCCTCCTGCCGTCCTCAACTATGGCTGCCGACGTTTCGTCGCAGGAGGACTCAAGTGCAAGTATCTTCAATTTTCTGTGTCCTTATCAAAAAAGTAGTTCATTATAACGGCGTCCTCACGGGGCTTTGAATAAAAGCCTCGCCTTGTTCCCATATCACGAAAACCGCATTTTTTATAAAGGCTACGGGCAGGAGCGTTGGACACCCTCACCTCAAGGGTGATATAGTCAAGGTCAAGCTCCTTGCCAAGGTCAATTATTGCCCTTACCAGTGCCTCACCGATACCCCTGCCACGGGCGTCGGGATGTACCGCAACGTTGGTTATACTGCCTTCTCCCGCAACGGCATAAAAGCCGATATAACCGAGAATGACCTCCTCTTCCTCCCATACCTTAAAATGAGAGTAGGAGTTCTTTATGGAGTCGGAGAAAGCACCCTCGCTCCAAGGGTCGGAGAAGCACAGCCTTTCTATCTCGGCGGCAGGCGTGATATGTAGGAAGTTAAAATCCTTTATCATTTAATATCCGAACTGACCCGACAGAGAATCGTCGTTTTCTATCCAGTCTGAAACCGTAATTACTCGGTATTCGGTGGCGGTGTCACGTACCACGACCTTATCTATACCTGCGTTTATAATCATTCGTCGGCAGAGCTGACAGGGGCTTGTGCCCTCGGCAAGCTCTCCCGTTTTATAGTCGATACAAGCAAGGTAAAGGGTAGAGCCTATCATTTCCTCACGGCTTGCGGCAATGATAGCGTTCTGCTCGGCATGAACCGAACGGCAAAGCTCATAGCGTTCACCACGTGGTATGTTGAGCTTTTCTCTCATGCAGAACTGGAGGTCACAGCAGTTCTTTCTGCCACGGGGGGCACCTGCGTAGCCTGTGGAAATAATACTGTCGTTCTTCACAATGATAGCTCCGAAAACACGTCTGATGCACGTGCCTCTCTTTGCTACGGTCTGGGCAATGTCAAGATAGTAGTTTTCCTTATCGGGGCGCACTGTTGCCATAATATCCTCTTTCCGAGAGCCTTACAGCCCTCTTGCAAATTCTTTTAGCCAAGCCTTCAAGTCCTCGCCTATCTCCTCGTGCTTTATGCCGAAGGCGATATTAGCCTTGATAAGTCCCAGCTTTGAGCCCATATCGTGATGAGTTCCGGGGTAAGCGTAAGCTATCATGCCCTTGTCACGGGCGAGAGTGCACATGGCGTCGGTAAGCTGAATTTCACCGCCTGCACCGGGCTTAAGATTTTCGATGATGCCGAATATCTCGGGAGGAAGCACTACTCTTCCCAAAATCGAATAAAGAGACATTATCTTATCGGGAGTGGGCTTTTCTATCATGTCTGTGCAGGAGTAAACGTCCTTCTCTATTTCGTCAAGCTTGAGTGAGCAGTATTTTGTAATCTGCTCCTTTGTTACAGCCTTGACTCCTGCCACACCCTTGCCAAACCTTTCGTAAAGCTCGATAAGGCTTTTGGTGGTAGGGTAGTCGGCTTCGATAAGGTCGTCGCCGTAAAGGACTGCGAAGGGCTCGTTGCCAATAAATTCCTTTGCACAAAGAACGGCGTGTCCAAGACCCTTAGCCTCCTTCTGTCTTATGAAGGTGATGTTGGCAAGATTTGCAATAGCACGAAGCTTTTCAAGCTCTGCTGTTTTACCCTTCATTTCAAGGTGGCGTTCATATTCGGGAGAGTAGTCGAAGTAGTCCTCGATTGCCTCTTTTCCTCTGTTGGTTATAATAAGTATATCGGTTATACCCGAATTTACCGCTTCTTCTATCTGATATTGCATTACGGGCTTATCCACAATGGGCATTATTTCCTTAGGCACTGCCTTTGCAGCAGGGAGCATTCTCGTACCCAGTCCCGCCGCAGGAATGACCGCTTTTCTTACCTTCATAGTAGTCCTCCGTGATTTTGTTAAATTTTAACCATCTCGAATTATTATATATTAAAAGAAGGCTTTTGTCAACACAAATAAAACGCAAAAGGGTATTTACAAGAGAAAATTTATGGTGTATAATTAACGTACTATTTTTTGGAGGATTTGAAAATGAAAAAGATTTTATCAGTTTTTTTCGTTCTTCTTCTTTTAATGCAGGTTATTAACGTAGCCGCCGACAGAAGAGAGGGCGAATGGAATGCTTTCCGTGACGTAACCGAGGCAGATTGGTTTTACGCCGACGTAAAGAGCTCGAACGAGCTTGGGCTCATCAACGGAAAAGGCAGTACCGACACCTTTTTACCCAACGATAAAATGACCTATGCCGAGGCAATAACTCTTGCAGCCCGCATGAATGAGCTTTACACCACAGGCAAGATAACTCTTGAGGTGGGTAATCCTTGGTATCAGCCCTTTGTTGATTACTGTGTTGAAAAAGAGATCATAACAAAGGATTATGACTATAACGCATTCGTAACCAGAGCGGGATATATGGAAATATTCGCAAAGGCTCTTCCCGACGAGGCGCTCAAGAAGATAAACAGCGTACCCATGGACAGTATCCCCGACGTATCCTCAGACAGTGCTTATGCCGAGGCGGTATATAAGCTTTACAGAGCAGGTATCCTTGCAGGCGTTGATGCAGAGCATAACTGTACCCCCGATGCCAACATCAAGAGATGTGAGGTTGCCGCCATCGTTTCAAGAATGATGAACGCCGACAAGAGGGTAGAATTTACCACAGGAGACGACGAGACTATCGCTACCTTCGGTGTTTTCTCTGATACTCACAATGCAAAAGTAGCATTTACTTCGGCTATGAACAGCGTCATGAAGCTTTCCCGTGACGGCGCTGACCTTGACGGACTTCTCCTTATAGGCGACATCGTTTACCATCAGGCAGACGACGTACCCTCAGCAGATTTCTATTCAATGATAAATTCCAATAAGGACTATGCTAAAATCAAAAATGACGGCAAGCTTGTCTTTGCTATGGGTAACCATGAGTTCCCCTTAAACGCTAAGTCAGACGAGCTTTGCGACCTTTCCAAAAAGGTATTTATCGAAGAGGTGGGACAGAACCCCGAATATCACACAGTGCTTGAGGGCTACCACTTTATCGCCGCAGGTCCCGATACCTATATGGGCGAGCTTTCAGCCGAGCAGGAAAAGTTCGTATTCGATAACGTAAATGAAGCCTTGAAGGACGGCGACGAAAAGCCCGTGTTCCTTCTTCTTCACCACCCCGTTGACAATACTCTTTACGGCACTTCAACTGCTAAGAGATACTCTGCAGAGTTTGAAGAATTTGTAAAGTCCGAGCCCAGACTTATAGTTATAAGCGGACATAACCACTATCCCACCGCTGACCCCCGCTCTATCTATCAGGTGCCCGGCGGAGCAACCTTCATTTACACAAGCTCTATAATGAGCGGTAACGGACTTTCTAACCCCTACGCTACCGAAAGACATTCTACAATGGCTAATCAGGGCTATATGATGAAGATAAACAGCGAGACCAACGTTGTTACCTTAAAGCGCTTCTACGTAAGCAGTACCAATCCCACCTACCTTGAGGCTGGCGATTGGGTGCTTGATATTCCTGCAATGATAGCCGAGAGCAGAAAGACCTTCGTTGACACCGAAAACGTGTATAAGTACACCTACGAAGAGCGTGAGAAGAAGAGCGTAATGCCCTACTTTGCCGAAGGCTCCGAGATTAAAACAAGCTTGCTCAAGGAAAAGAGAGTGTCTATAACCTACCCCGTAGCAACTCCCGGTGCTGAGGGCGAGGACAACTACGTTGGATACTATAAGATTGAGCTTTACAACAAGTCCACAGGTGAGACTGTAACACATAAGGTTATCAGCGACTATTTCCTCAAGTCCAAGAAGGAGAGAAGCGGTTACGTATTTACTAACCTTACGCCCGGTACAGGTTACAGAGTTACTATTACTCCCGTTAATATGTGGTACATCGAGGGCACGTCAAAGCTTACCTACGACTTTGAAACCTTAAAGCCCGAATTTGAAGAGGTTGAGCTTGACGAGGAGAACACAAGAGAGTACAGTGTTTTTGAAGCAGACCTCAGCCGTCTTAAAAACACTGCATACGACAACTATATTCAGGTTGCCGCAAGCAGAGGAGGTACAGTGTCCTTCGAGGTCTACGCAAAGGAAGCGGGCACTTACAGAATTTACCTTGTAGCAAGCGGTTCCGACGTAGAGATGAGAATGTCGGTAAGTGAGGTTGAGTATGGCGAGGTTGTTGAAAACGGTGAGAGCCGTGAGGTCATCGTCAGCGAAACAGAGATACTCGACGACAAGAAGATTTCTGTCAATACCAGCGACATAAGCGACTATCAGGACGTAATCTGTGCCGACATCGAAGTAAAAGAGGCAGGAGATTTTGTTATCAAGTTCAAGAAGAATGACACAAATTCAAGCCTCGGGCTTAAATGCCTTGCATTTGGAAAACACAAGTAATAAAAAGGTCACATCATTTTGATGTGACCTTTTTTACAGCCCTTCATTACTTTATTTCCACCACAGTTACACCGAAGTCGCCCTCGCCGTAAGCTCCCACGTGGAAGCTTTCCACACGCTTATCACTCTTGAGATATCGCCAGAGAGCGGCACGAAGTGCACCCGTACCCTTGCCGTGAATGAGCGTAACAGATGCAAGTCCTCCTCGCTTTGCATCGTCAAGATACTTGTCTACCATGAACCATGCGTCGTCTCCCGTCATACCTCTCAGGTCGATTTCCGCCTTTACGTCGGGACGGGGAGAGTAGGTGGCACTCTTCTTTGTTTTACTCTTATTTTCAAGCTTTTTAAGCTCGGTGAGAAGTCTGAGAGACTTCTTTTGTACCTTCATGGAGAACTTCTCGGTCTTGACAGTGATGCTGTCTCCTTGAATTCTCTCTACCTTGCCTTCCTTACCAATGGTGGTAATGAGAACTATATCTCCCACCACAAGCTCACGTGGAAGCTCGGCTTCATCCTCTTCTATCTCAATTGTTATGTCGGCATTCTTTTCTCCTGCCTTGAGGCGGGCACGGAGCTCTGCACGTGACTTCTCATATTCCTCACGGAATGCTATTTTGTCCTTTTCCTTTTTCAGTCTGTCAAGCTCCTGAAAAACGTAGTCGGCAGAGCTTCGGGCAGACTGCAGTATTCTTGTCGCCTCGGTTCTGGCACGGTCGAGCTCATTTCTTGCCGATTCAAGGAGCTTTTCACGCTCAAGGGTGGCAGTTTCAAGCTTTTCTTTAAGCTCTTTTTTTATCCTTTCGGCGTCACGTCTTGACTTTTCGGCTTCAACTCTCGCCTCGTCAAGCTTTTCCACCACGTTTTCAAACTGCTTGTTCTCGCTTGCAACCTTGCTCTTGGCACCCTCGATTATCCTCTTGTCAAGTCCAAGCTTCTCGGATATGAGAAAGGCGTTGGAGCGTCCGGGGGCACCGATAATAAGTCGGTAGGTTGGACGAAGAGTATTCACGTCAAATTCGCAGGCGCCGTTTTGCACCCTGTCTCTGTCGATAGCGTAAGCCTTCAGCTCGGCATAGTGGGTGGTGGCAACCGTCACCGCTCCCTTTTCCTTCACGTATTCAAGTATCGCCTCGGCAAGGGCGGCACCCTCAACGGGGTCTGTACCTGCCCCAAGCTCATCGAAGAGCACAAGGCTTTTGTCCGACACCTTTTCAAGCATCTTTATTATATTTACCATATGGGACGAGAAGGTGGACAGCGACTGCTCGATGGACTGCTCGTCACCTATATCCGACAGAACGCTGTCGAAAACTCTCACCGACGAGGTATCACTGGCAGGTATCTCGAGACCCGTCTGTGCCATCATGGTAAAGAGCCCCACAGTTTTAAGGGAGACGGTTTTACCTCCCGTGTTGGGACCTGTAATTACAAGGGTATCGAAGCTTCCTCCCACCCTTATGTCAATGGGCACTACCTTTTCCTTATCTATGAGAGGGTGTCTTGCCTTTACAAGATTTACTTCACCCTTTTCGGTAATTGTAGGGGATGTGCCGTCCATACGGTGGGAAAGCTCGGCTCTTGAAAAGATGACCGAAAGGGAGGTGAGAACGTCGTAGTTGAGAATGAGCACCTCGCTCTTTTCCGCCACAAGGGAAGAAAGAGTGTAGAGTATTCTCTCAATCTCTCTTTTCTCGTCACCCTCAAGAACTCTTATTTCATTATTAAGCTCTACCACCGAGCTGGGCTCGATAAAGACGGTAGACCCCGACGCCGAGGTATCGTGGACAAGACCCTTTATATTGTTCTTGCACTCTGCCTTTACCGACAGCACGTAACGTGAGTTACGCATGGTGATGATGTTTTCCTGCAGATATTTGGTGTAGGAGGGAGAGGTGATATACTTCTGAAGTGCGTCTCTCACCTTGGACCCTGCCGACCTTATCTTTCTTCTTATTTCATAAAGCTTGTCCGATGCGTTGTCGGCGAGTGCTTCCTCTGAAATAAAGGTGTTCTTTATCGCCTCGTCAAGGGTACGCTCACCTTGTAGCATAGAAAAGCGCTCACGCAGTACACTCTCCTCACCCTCGGGAGGTGCAAAGGCACGAAGAGCCTTGACGGCAGACAGAAGCTGACCTACGTTTATAAGCTCGGGGATAGTCAGCATTGCGCCCTTTTTCGCTCTGTCGCAGGAGTCGGAAATGTTCTTCACGCCGTAAAAAGAGGGGTAACCCTTAACTGACGCAAGCTTCTTTGCTTCCTTTGTTTCAAGGAGCAGTCTTTTTATGCGGGTGATATCCGTTTCGGGAAGAGTGGAGAGAATTTTCTCCTTTGCTCCCTCAACGTGGGCAAGGGAAGCCCACATTTCAAGTATTTTATTGTATTCTAAAGTTGTTGAGGCGTGTAAAAACGCCTCTTTTTGTTTGTTAGTTGTCATCTTAAAAATTCTTTATATTTTCCTTATAGAAATTCAAAGCATCGAGAGCACAG
>JAZNZV010000052.1:0-3634 GCA_045595105.1 Eubacteriales bacterium
AGTCAACTCCTTGGCTCACAGAACGACATGGCTACGATCCGACTTATACTCACGGACTTCCCGTTGAGCTTGAAGTAGAAAAGCTTCTCGGTCTCGACGGCAAGGAGCAGATAGAAGAATACGGACTTGAGCCTTTCATTGAAAAATGTAAGGAGAGCGTATGGAAATATAAGGGTATGTGGGAGGACTTCTCTTCCACCGTTGGCTTCTGGGCTGATATGGATAACCCTTACGTTACTTATGAAAACAGCTTTATCGAGTCTGAATGGTGGGCTCTTAAACAGATTTGGGAAAAGGGACTTCTCTACAAGGGCTTTAAGATAGTACCTTACTGCCCTCGTTGCGGTACTCCTCTTTCCTCTCACGAGGTTGCTCAGGGCTACAAGGACGTAAAGGAACGCTCTGCAGTTGCTAAGTTCCAGGTAAAGGGTGAAGACAAGGTATACATCCTTGCATGGACAACCACACCTTGGACTCTTCCCTCTAACGTAGCACTTTGCGTTAACCCCGAAGAGACCTACGTAAAGCTTGAAACCGAGGGCGAGACCTACTACATGGCTGAGGCTCTTGTTTCTTCGGTTATAAAGACCGAGTATAAGATTCTTGAAACCTACAAGGGAACAGACCTTGAGGGTCTTGAATACGTACCTCTCTACGATATGAAGCCGAATAAGAAGGCTTATTACGTAGTATGCGACAAGTACGTAACTCTTACCGACGGTACAGGTGTAGTTCACATCGCTCCCGCATTCGGTGAAGATGACTACAACGTTGGAAGAAAGTATGACCTTCCCTTCGTTCAGACAGTTGACGCCAAGGGTGAAATGACCGACAAGACACCCTTCGCAGGTATGTTCTGTAAGGACGCTGACAAGGAGATACTCAAGGACTTAAATACCAGAGGACTTCTCTTTGATGCTCCCAACTACGAGCATAGCTATCCCTTCTGTTGGCGTTGCGATACTCCTCTTATCTACTATGCCCGTGAGAGCTGGTATATCAAGATGACCGACGTTAAAGATGACCTTATTAAAAATAACAATACTATCAATTGGATTCCCGAAAGCATCGGTAAGGGAAGATTTGGCGACTGGCTTGAGAACGTGCAGGATTGGGCTATCAGCCGTAACAGATACTGGGGAACACCTCTCAACATCTGGACTTGTGAATGCGGACATCAGCACGCCATCGGCTCTATCGAGGAGCTCAAGGCTATGTCCTCTAACTGCCCCGACAACATAGAGCTTCACCGTCCCTTCGTTGACGCAGTAACCATCAAGTGTGAGAAGTGCGGAAAGGAAATGAAGAGAGTTCCCGAGGTTATTGACTGTTGGTTCGACTCGGGTGCAATGCCCTTCGCTCAGCACCACTATCCCTTTGAAAACAAGGAGCTCTTCGAGTCTCAGTTCCCTGCAGACTTCATTTCAGAGGCAGTAGACCAGACAAGAGGCTGGTTCTATTCACTCCTTGCTATTTCTACACTTATCTTTAATAAAGCACCTTATAAGAACGTTATCGTTCTCGGTCACGTTCAGGACGAAAACGGACAGAAAATGTCTAAGTCCAAGGGCAATGCAGTAGACCCGTTTGAAGCACTTCAGACCTATGGTGCAGACGCTATCCGTTGGTATTTCTACACCAACTCAGCACCTTGGCTCCCTAACCGTTTCCACGGTAAGGCAGTTATCGAGGGTCAGCGTAAGTTTATGGGTACTCTTTGGAATACCTATGCATTCTTCGTGCTTTATGCTAATATCGACGAGTTTGACGCATCTAAATACACTCTCGATTACGATAAGCTTTCTCTTATGGATAAGTGGCTTCTCTCCAAGCTCAACTCTATGGTTGGCGAGGTAGATAACTGCCTTGAAAGCTATAAGATACCCGAAGCAGCTAAGGCTCTTGACAGCTTTGTTGACGAAATGAGTAACTGGTACGTCAGACGTTGCCGTGAAAGATATTGGGTACAGGATATGACCGAGGATAAGGTCAACGCCTATATGACCCTTTATACAGCCCTTGTTACAGTAGCTAAGGCTGCGGCTCCCATGATACCCTTCATGTCGGAGGATATTTACAGAAACCTTGTATGCTCGGTTGATAAGGATGCTCCCGAAAGTGTTCATCTTTGCGCATTCCCTGAGGTCAACGCCTCTATGATAGACAAGACTCTTGAAGCTAACATGGATGCAGTTCTCGATATCGTTGTAAACGGACGTGCCGCAAGAAACGGCGCTTCTATCAAGAACCGTCAGCCCATCGCCAAGATGTTTGTAAAGTCCGACTTTGTGCCCGACGCTCTCTATCACGATATAATCAAGGAAGAGCTTAATATCAAGGCGGTTGAATTTATCGACGATGCAGGAGAATATATCTCCTATGCCTTCAAGCCTCAGCTCAAGACTGTTGGTCCTAAGTACGGCAAGCACTTGAACAAGATAAGAGAATACCTTGCAAGCGTTGACGGAAGCGAAGCTAAGGCAGAGCTTGACCGTAACGGTGTTCTCGCACTTACCTTCGACGGTGATGCAGTAGCACTTGCAGAAGAGGACCTTCTCATCGAGCTCAAGCAGAAAGAGGGCTTCCACGCCGTAACCTATAAGGGCGTAACAGTTGTGCTTGATACAACACTTACGGAAGAGCTCATTGAAGAGGGCTTCGTAAGAGAAATAATCAGTAAGATACAGACCATGCGTAAGGAAGCGGACTTCGACGTTATGGACCATATTACCGTATACGTTTCGGGCAACGACAAAATAACCGACCTTATCTTGAAAAACAAGGATGAGATTTCGGGAGACGTTCTCGCTGACGGAATTGCAGTTGATTCAGCCTGCGACGGTTACTCAAAGGAATGGGATATTAACGGAGAAAAGGTAACTCTCGGCGTTAAGAAGATATGATAGGACTTGGAACGATAGTAAATATTGTTGCCGTTTTAATGGGCGGATTTGTGGGGCTTTTCGTAAAGAAAGGCCTCAGCCCACGTATACAGGATATACTTATGAAGGCGCTCGGGCTTTCCACTATGTTCATAGGTGTATCGGGTGCTCTTACGGGTCTTTTGACTGTCAAGGACGGCACACTTTCCACAAAAGGCACAATGCTTATGATATTCAGCCTTGTAATAGGCTCTTTTATTGGTGAAATTATCCGTATCGAGGACAGGCTGGACACTCTTGGTGAAAAGCTCAAAAGCCGTGTAAAGGCAGGAGAGGGCGGTCACTTTGTAGAAGGCTTTGTTACCAATACTCTTGTCATCTGCGTTGGTGCGATGGCTATAATGGGCTCCTTGCAGGATGGACTTGCAGGCGACCCCACCACCCTTTTTGCAAAATCGATACTCGACGGCGTTATAGCTATCGTGTTCACGTCTACTCTTGGAGTGGGTGCTATGTTTGCAGTAATTCCACTCGCTATATATCAGGGTGGAATAACCCTCCTTGCAAGGTTTATCGAGCCCTTTCTCGTGGGGAATATGGTGCCCGATATGAGCTATATCGGGTCGATACTTATCTTCGCTATCGGTGTAAACCTTGCCTTTGGCAAAAAGTTCAAGGTAGGAAATATGCTTCCTGCAGTAGTTGTGCCGATAATTTATAATCTTATATGGTAAAAGAGCCGAAAGGCTCTT
>JAZNZV010000053.1:0-6935 GCA_045595105.1 Eubacteriales bacterium
TGACATTGATGATAGCAAATACGGAATGAGCATCTGGAAAAATCTGTTCAGGGCGGAAATAATAAAGCGAAACAATATCACCTTTCAATCTGAGAGGGAAATGCTTTCAGAGGATGCGCTTTTTATGATGGATTATATATCCTGCATCAGAAAGGCAACCGGGATTAACGGCGCGTTTTATAATTACTGCAGAAACGGGGATTCAATTTCCAAGTCGTACAAAAAGGACAGATTTGAAAAAAGCCTTGTTTTTGTAAACGAAGTTGAAAAAAGATTCAAAAAGGACATTGCGCCGCAGGAATATCAGCTTTATATTTATCGCTTCTGGCAGGCAATGTGCAGAGTGCTGTGCTCGCAGGAGATAATGCACGCAGAGGATAATAACATCAGATATACCGATTTAAAGAAAAGGTTAAAAGCGGTGTGTGAGCATGATTTGTCCGTCAGGGCGCTAAGGGCATATCCTATCTGCAAATTGACGTTTGCGCAGCGGGTGTTTGCATACGCAATGAAGTATAAATTATATTTCCTGTTGAAAATACTTGTTGGATTAAGAAGCAGATAGGAGATTATAATGTTTTTTTCTGTAATAGTACCTGTATATAAGGTTGAAAAATATTTGACAGCTGCAATAGAAAGCGTTTTAAATCAGACCTTTTCGGACTTTGAGCTTATCTTGGTTGATGACGGCTCACCCGACAGATGCCCCGAGATTTGTGACAGCTATAAGGAAAAGGATAACCGTATAAAGGTTATCCACAAAGAAAACGGCGGGCTTGCAAGTGCCCGAAGAGCGGGAATAAAAGAGGCTTCGGGTGAATACGTCTTTAACCTTGACTCCGACGACCTTATCGAAGGTGATACTCTTGAGTGTGCGCATCGCTATATCTGTGAAACAGGCTGTGATATAGTTTCCTTTTCTTACAGATGGGTCAAGGGAGGGCACACCGTCAACGTCACCCGTGACGGACTTGACGAGGGGCTTTATGTTGAAGGGGATATTGAAAAATATATTTATCCAAGGCTTTTGATGGATAAGGACATGAACCATATGTCCTACTATTTGTCGGGAAAGGCTGTCAGAAGAGAGCTTATCACCCCACATCAGCTGGGGGTGAGTGAAACCATATCGCTGGGCGAGGACTTATGCTGTGTCCTTCCCTGCTATCTCCATGCCAAGAGCGTATATATAAGCAAAAAAGAAGCGTATTTATACACTGTGAGAGAGGACTCCATGTCCAAGGAGTTCAACACGAGACAAATACAGCTTGTGGAAAACGTCATAAACGAGATAAAGAAAAACAAGGCAGAGAAGATTGCCGATTTTGAAGAACAGCTTTGCCGTTATTCTGCCTTTATGTGCTTTACCGTATTGGCAGCTGCGGCCGAGGGCAACCACTTTAAGAGCATAAAGGCGATAAAGGAAAATATCGCAAGCTCCTGTCACGGTGAGAGAATTCAGCGTGCAGAGTTTCAAAATATATCTCTTAAAAGCAAGATATCCATATTCCTCATGAAGAGGAAAAGCTATAAAACAGCCTTTTATTTTCTGAATTTCTGTAAAAATATCAAAAAAGTACTAAGGAAGGGTTAAGCCACCATGACACCTGAAATATCGGTAATAATGAGCGTATACAACGGTGAAACGTATCTTGAAGAGGCGATTGAGAGCATCAGATGTCAGACCTTCGAGAATTGGGAGCTGATTGTCATAAACGACTGTTCAACGGATTCTACCGCCAAAATACTTGAAGAGTTATCCCTCAAGGACAAGAGAATAAAGGTACATACAAACGAGGTCAATTTAAGGCTTCCCACCTCATTGAATAAGGCTATATCCCTTTCCACGGGAAAATATATCGCCAGAATGGATGCCGACGATATCAGTCTGCCCGACAGACTTGAAAAGCAGTATAAGTTCATGGAAGAGCACCCTGACGTGGCACTCTCCTCTTGCAGATTTATGACCGTCAAAAACGGTGTATATATGTCGGGAGGTGCCGGAGGACGCTGTGACTGTAACGCCTTGAGGGCGATGCTTCTGGTGGCAAATCCCATACTCCACCCCGGCGTTATCGCCAAGGCGGAGGTGATGAAAAGGTTCAACTACGACACCACTCTCACCTGCACGGAGGACCTTGAGCTTTGGACGAGAATGGCAGTTGAAAATCAAAAAATAGAAATTCTCCCCGAATGCCTCTTGATATACCGACTTCACGACAAGCAGATAACCAGCACCACCCTCCAAAGACAGCACACCGAGGTGCTTAAAATACAAGAAAAGTACTACGGCTCCCTTCTTCAAAAAATGGATGAGGAAATGGCAGAGTTCTATATCAGCGGTGTGTATTTTACCGAAAAGCCACAGATAGATAAGTTCCTGAAATACTCAAGGTGGCTGAAAAAAGAAGGTGCCAAGGGCTTTGACAAGGAGTGTATAAGCTATGCTCTTTTAGAGGTATTGGCAGAGTATAAAAGGTGCGGTGTGCCAAAGGCTCAGATTTTGAAGGCGATTTTCACCTTTAACCCTTCATTTTTATTAAAGGAAATTATACGAAGAAAAAAGACAGCCCAAAAAGACGTTGAAAAATGCGTTTGTGTTGCGTCAAATTTGGGGCTCAGACAGACGGCAGGAACGAAGGAATTTCCTATCTTTGAAAAATAGTCGGCAGGAGTCTATGAAATGAAATTTTTTGAATACCCTTACGTAATAATAACTATACTTGCAATGTTTTTCTTTGTAATGATACTTGTGGGGCTGTACTTTACAATGAAATCCGTAAAGACGGCAAAGGGAACGGCAGAGAAGAGCTTTTGCGGTATAGGTAAAATAGAAAGCGATTTTGAAAAAGCAGGCGCTTTAAGGCAAAACCGCTCTGTAATATACGTTTCTGTGTCTCTCGACGGCATGAAAAGGCTCTATTCTGAGGCAAAGGCTCAAAGGACCTACGAGCAGATAAAGAAAATAGTGTTTCGTGTGTTATGCCTTGGCACAGGGGGAGAAATATCCACCTACGGCAACGAGAATTTCGTTGCGCTGACGAGTCTTGACCCTGAAAAGACGGAAGAGTGCATTGAAAAGTGCTTTGGTGATATAAACGACGCTTTAGCAAAGCAGGGGGCGGTCAACGTTGTTCGTGTAAGCTTCGGCTACCACTCCACAAGTGCAACCGACCTTTCCTTCAAGACGGCACTTTCAAGAGCCAAGCAGGCGTGCAGTATTGCCGAGGATAAGAATATTTTATACTGCCAATGGGACAGCTCAAACGGCAAAGAGTTTGAAAGAAAGGTTAAGATTGAAAACAACATTCAAAACGAGATTGAAAACAACAGATTTCATCTTGAATATCAGCCTATTTTAGACTCTAAAACAGGTAAGATAATTGGTGCCGAGGTTCTCTCACGACTCAATTCCTCCACCGAGGGCATTCTCACTCCCTATCATTTCCTTTCGGCGGTAAACAACGTGGGGCTCAATGAAAAATTCGACTACTACATATTTGAAAAAAACTGTAAATGGATTGCAAACGATAAAGAAAAGCGTACCAAATACGTATATACCATAAACTTCTCACGTCACACTCTTTGTGACGAGGGTCTTGCAGAAAATATCATCAGCATCGTAGAAAAATATAACGTTGACTATTCGTGTATTGCCGTGGAAATTCTTGAGGACAAGAATTTAAACGAGGACGAAAAAAACGTAATGGTAAAGAACTTAAAGCTTCTGAAGGAAAAGGGCATTTTAATTCTTCTCGACGACTTTGGCAAGGGATACACCAGCTTTGGAGATTTAGCCGAGTTTGACATCAGCATTGTGAAAATAGATAAAGCCATAACGCAAAACGCAGTAACGGACACAGGCTTTTTAATTCTCAAAAACATTATCAGGACCGCTCACGACTTAGGCTTTAAGACCCTGTGTGAGGGTATAGAGACAGAGGAGCACAAGGACACTGTGGTAAAGGCAGGCTGCGATATACTTCAAGGGTACTATTTTTACCGTCCCATGCCCGTTGCAAAGCTTGAAACATTATTTGAAAAACAGTAAGGTGATTTTATGTTATCGGTAATTATTCCCGCCTATAACGAAGAAAAATGTATACTTCATGCGTATGAAGCAATAAATTCTTTGTTAACAGAGAACAAAATCGAAGGTGAATTCATTTTTATAGACGACGGCTCAAAGGATAAAACCTATGAGACTATATCAGCGCTCTCCAAGGAGAAGGATAACGTCACAGGACTGCATTTTTCGAGAAACTTCGGAAAAGAATCTGCCATATCCGCAGGACTTGCCTCGGTGAAGGGAGACTGTGCCGTTGTTATTGACTGCGACCTTCAGCACCCGCCCGAAAAGATAGTGGAAATGTACCGCTTGTGGGAAGAGGGCTACGAAATAGTTGAGGGTATAAAAAAAGAGCGTGGACAGGAAAAGAAGATGCACAGTCTCGGTGCAAAAATCTTCTATTCGGTTATCAGCCGTATGGCGGGCTTCGACATGGCGAACTCGTCGGACTTCAAGCTCCTTGACCGAAAGGTGGTTGACGTGCTGAACAAAATGCCCGAAAGAGGCTTCTTTAGAGCAATCTCTTATTGGGTAGGATACAACAAGGCGACGGTTGAATACGACGTGGCACAGCGTGTGGACGGGGACTCCAAGTGGTCTACCCGAGGACTTGTGAAGTATGCTATTTCAAATATCTCATCATATTCCACCGCACCCATGCAAATAGTCACCGCCCTGGGCGTTGTAATGCTTATAATATCCCTTATCTTCGGTGTCTGGGCGCTTATTGATAAAATAGTTGGCAGAGCGCTTGAGGGTATGACAACGGTAATAATTATCACTATATTTATAGGAAGTATAATTATGATAAGTCTGGGAATTATCGGCTACTATATCGCCCGAATTTACGAGGAAATCAAAGGAAGACCGAAATACATAATTTCTTCCACCGTAACGAGTACAAGAAAATCCCATGACAAATAAAGAACGTGAATAATATATTATACAGAGGAGTGTGCAGAAAATGGAAAACGTAATAGCGGTTATTCTTATAGTTGCATTTTTTGTGCAATCTGCTTTTGTTATAGCTTTACTTCTTCGTTTAAGACGGAAGCAAAACGCCGATGCAACTTTAAAAATGACAATTTCCGGAATAACAAATGAGAATGCCGACGATAACAAAATCACTGAGAGTATAATTGAGGGTCTTAAAAATAACGAATTTAAGATGTATCTTCAATTTATCGTCAATAACAAGACCAAAAAAATCGTTTCGGCAGAAGCACTTTCAAGGTGGGAGAAGCCCGAAAACGGAGTGGTAGGACCCGGAAGCTACATAGGTCACATGGAAACCACGGGTCTTATCAGTCAGCATGACTTTTATATGTTCGAGCTTGCCTGCCGTCAGCTTGAAAAGTGGAAGGACACCGAATATAAGGATATTTCAATCTCCTGCAACTTTACAAGAATAACCCTCTCTGAAGAGGACTGTATAGATAAGCTCATAGCGATTTCGGAGAAATATGACTTCGATAAATCAAAGTTAGCAATCGAAATAACCGAGGACGCAATAGAAAAAGACAGAGAACACGCAAAGGAAAACGTTAAGCGCTGTAAGGAGCTTGGGTTCAGAATTTACCTTGACGACCTGGGAAGCGGTTATACCTCTCTTGCAAATCTCTGTGATTATCCTATTGAGGTAGTTAAAATTGACCGTGATATCTTGCTCAAGGCAAGCACGAAGCGAGGTAAGGACCTTTTCTCGGGTATCATAGCACTCGCTCACAACCTGAACATCTCCGTAATTTGCGAGGGTGTTGAAACTGAAGAGCAAAACAACCTTGTGTCACAGTCGGAATGCGACAACATTCAGGGCTGGTACTACTCCAAGCCCCTCTCCCTTGAGGGCTGTGAAGCCTTTATAGAAAGCTATTCAAAGAAATAGCATTATAAAACCCCAACCGAACGGTTGGGGCTTTGTTATGTAGATAAAACCACCGGTTCCTAATGGTTACATAGCACAAATTAAAGATATTCCTTCGGCGTGCAATTAAATTCGTTCTCAAAAACACGATAAAATGTCCTTAGTGAATTAAAACCGCTTTCCAAAGCACAGTATGTAATACTATATTTCCTTGTGTTCATAAGTTCAATTGCATTTTTAAGTCTTATAACGTTTATGTATTGAGACATGCCGATACCTAAGCATGACTTGAAATATCTGGATATGTAGCTTGCGTTATAACCGAACTTGGCGGCTATGGAGGAAAGAGTAATATTTTTATTGTAGTACTTGTGAATATATAAAAGCAACCTTGACAAAAGCTGAGTTTCTGCGTATTCCTCCGATTCATCAAAGTGCAAATTATGTATGATAAATCCTAAAATTAAATAAATATAACCTATCTTTTCTATTTCGTTGGTGCTTTCTTTTTTTATTTCGGCAATATATTCTTTAATTTTGCAGGTTAATGCACTGTCACTTATAAAAGGAGAGGAAATTTTTTTGTTGTTAATGGTGGATAAAAACTTTTCGCAAATATGTCGGGGAATAATAAGCACAGTAAATCTCGCATAGTCGGATGGAACGTAAACGTGAGTATCAAAGCTAAGTGCTATGGAAAGCTCACCCTTATTTAATAATTTCTTTTTGTTATTTATAAGCGCATCAATTCGCCCTTCTTCAACAAAGCAAATTTCAATTTGTGAATGAAAATGAAAATCGCCGTTTCCGTTTTCGTATTCGATGATATGTATTTTATTTTCTCTTTCACGTTCTATTCCAAAAACCGCTTTCATACAATCACTCCATTACGTAAAAAAATGACAATAAAAAATCTGAAATTGACAAGAGCGTGCTATGTCTTTATGTTATAATTATAATATAGTGGTAAATTTATGTCAATATATGATTGTCTTTATAAGA
>JAZNZV010000054.1:0-4693 GCA_045595105.1 Eubacteriales bacterium
ATGAAAAGATTACTGTTAATACTTGTAGCACTTCTCGTTTTTACGGGCTGTGAAAAAGAAAAAATTGCATCGGAAGACCCAAAGGTACCCATCGAGGAGAAGTATTCTGACGTCTGGACGATTGAGATGACCGTCAGCGACGTTACCCCCATCGGACTGAAGGGGAAGATAACCCATTCGGGAGACCAAGTTTGGGCGACAACCGGAGCAAGATACGTTATAGAAAGGCTTGAAGACGGTGAGTGGAAAGATGCAGGTGCACTCTGCGAGCCTCTTTGGTACGCTATCGCATATATCATTCCCAATAACGACAGCTATGAATTTGAAGTGGGTTGGGAGCATATCTACGGCACACTTCCCTCGGGACGTTACCGAATAGGAAAAGAAGTGGGAGTAAAAGGCGCTCGCTTGAATGAATACGAGGGTATTCGGAGAATAGAGCATTTCGACGAAGACACAATGTACTACTCGGAATTTGATATCTGAAAAACGGCGGATTTTTCCGCCGTTTTTTGATGTAAAAACACGCCCTCCCTTTTTGTTAAAAATGACTATTGAAGGCTTTTTGGCTTTATGCTATAATGCAGAAAAAAGGAGGATAATTTATGAAAGTAACCTTACAGATAGATTATAAAAAGGCTTTTGACACCGAATATCTGTCCTTCCTCAAGGAAGTGGGATATGAGGGTGTCGAGCTTCTCTTGAATGGGGATTTGGAGAATCCCGAGAAAGCGAAGAAAAACATAGAAGAGGCAGGACTTATCGTGCCTCAGACAGAAATTGTGAAAGAGAATATAGAAGAGGGACTTCGTGTGTCTGCTCTCTTTGGCGTTAAGTGGGCGTGCCTTCAGGCTGAGATAAACTACGACACAAATCTCATAGTTAAGTCCATACCTCTTGCCGAAAAGTACGGGGTGGGAATTGCCCTTGAAAACCCTGCAAGATACTCTAACTACATAGATGCATTTTGCATTTGGGTAGATGCCTTTAAGAGTGACTTTATCGGCGTTTGCTACAATCCCGGACACACCAATATCATCGGCAACGACGACTTCGGACTTAAAAAGTTCGACTTCGACAGAATTGAAGCGCTGAAAAAGGTTGGAAGCAGAATTAAGATAGCTCACTTTAACGATAATAACGGAGACGTGGACCGCAAGATGGCACCTACCGTTCCAAGCACTCCCTGCTGTATAAAGTGGAAGGAGACTCTGGACGCCTTTGCTGAAGTGGGCTTCGACGGTGCTTTCTCGCTGGTGCTTGATATAAACTTCGGAAAGTATGACCTTGACCGTGACTATCTGAAGTTCGCCGTTAACGTGTCGAATATTCTTCTCGGAAAGGAAGTGGCAAGATGAAAAAATCAATGTCTATAAACGATAGAACGTTCAATAATCTTGATCACCTCAAGGGCTATAAAGCGGCAGGCTTTGACGCTATTGACTATACCTGCGGTTGGGGACATCTCTTGAAGGACGATAGGGAAGAGAAGATAGCGAAGGCAAAGGAAAATCTTGCCGAAGCCGATATCGAGTGCTTTTCCATTCATATGCCCTGCTACAACATCTTCTTACAGCCCGACGAGCTGAACGACGCCAAGGAAGAGGAGATAAAGCGCTCCCTTGAAATGGCAGGTAAGCTTGGAGTCAAGTGGTGCGTAATGCATCCCATGGGTACTATCGACGAGGAGCACACCGCTAAGTGGATAATAGAAAAGAATGCCGAAAACGCCAAGCGTTATCTTGAGATAGCCGAAAAGGCGGGCACTGCCATAGCACTTGAAAACGTACCTCACTTCGGTGACTGCCCACAGTACGTATTCGTCACGTCGATTGTTGAAAACCATCTGGAAATTATCGAAAAGGTTGGCTCTCCTAATTTTCAGGTATGCTGGGACTTCGGACATCAACAGCTCAACATCTCGGATGCCGACAAGCTTGCAACTGTAAAAACCGCTGCAAAATATATAAAGGCGTTCCACTTCCAGTCCAACTACGGTAACATGGACTGGCACTTTGCCCCCTGCTTTGGAAACGTGGATTGGAAGGATATCGTAAAGGCTGTTTACGATGCGGGCTACGACGGAAGCTTTAATTTAGAGGTTGATATAGACAGAGTTCCCATTGACTGTCTCTTTGAACACTACAAGCTTTATTCAAGAATGATTGATGAAATAGTAAAGGACGCAGGAGTGTGTTAAAAAAAGGAAGGCGAAAGCCTTCCTTTTTTAATGCACTCTGCATCATAGGAAATTTTTTTCAAAATATTTCCTCTTTTCTCTTGACAAGGTGCAAAAGTTGTGATATGATACTATACTGCATTAGAATTGCGAAGTATGCCCTTTTTACGAAAAACACAAAAGTAAATTTTCTGAAAACTTTTCTTGAACTTATTGAAAATTTTTCAGAAAACGGGCGTTTTTGCATTGTATAAAGCACCATTTTGCGAAAAATTCGCTGGATTAAAAAGAAATGGAGTGTGATTTGTTTTAATGGCTGTAGAACTCAATGAAAGAGAACTGAAGTCGGCTGGCCTTAAAAAGAAACAGCTCGGAAGAAATATCCGTATGAGCTTTTCTAAGATTGATGAGGCTATCGATATGCCCAACCTCATAGAGGTGCAGAAGAAATCCTATGAGTGGTTTTTGAAAGAGGGCCTTATGGAGGTGCTTCGTGACGTATCTCCCATCGTGGATTACTCGGGTACCCTCTATATTGATTTTGTTGACTTCACCATCGACAATAATCCCAAGTATCCCGTAGAGGAGTGTAAGGAGCGTGACGTAAACTACGCTTGCCCCCTCAAGGTTAACGTTCGACTGACCAATAAAGCAACCGGAGAAATAAAAGAGTCGGTTGTTTACATGGGCGACTTCCCCATAATGACCGATAACGGTACCTTCGTTATTAACGGTGCTGAGCGTGTTATCGTTTCTCAGATAGTTCGTTCACCCGGTATATACTATGATATCGAAGTTGACAAGATGGATAAGAAGCTCTATTCGGCTACCGTTATCCCTTACAGAGGTGCATGGCTTGAATACGAGACCGACGTCAACGATATTTTCTACGTAAGAATTGATAAGAACCGTAAGATACCCGTAACCGTTCTTATCCGTGCCCTTGCACGTGAGTATAGCGAAACTGCAGACGTGCTTGAAATATTCGGCAACGATACGGTTATCAAGAACACTCTTGCAAAGGACCTTATCGACGAGACTGTAAACCGTCTCAAGTCCGAGGGCAAGACCACAGGCGCTTACGAAGAGTCTCTCAAGGAAATTTACCGTAAGCTTCGTCCCGGTGATCCTCCTCTTGTAGAGAGTGCAGAGAACCTTTTGAACTCACTCTTCTTCGACTCAAAGAAATACGACATTTCCACAGTAGGCCGTTATAAATTCAATAAGAAGCTTGCTATCTCCCGCCGTGTTGCAGGCAGAACACTTGCCCGTGACGCAGTTAATCCCTTCACAGGAGAGATAATCTTTGAAAAGGGTGAAAAGCTTGACCGTGCAAAGGGTGAAGCTATGGAATACGCAGGTGTTACCGAGGTGTTTGTTGAGGGTACTGACGGAGAGATAAAGATATTCTCCAACGGAATGGTACATCCCGACAAGGTTCTTCCCTTCGAGGTTGAGTCTATCGGCATCACCGAA
This sequence comes from Eubacteriales bacterium, assembly GCA_045595105.1. Taxonomy (GTDB): domain Bacteria; phylum Bacillota; class Clostridia; order Oscillospirales; family SIG627; genus RGIG6353. Next base: position 3,656 of record JAZNZV010000054.1, read on the forward strand.
ATGGTAGACCGTGCTACTCTTCTTGAAATTCTTGACGAGTGCGAGGGCGAAGAGGCTATCAAGGAAGCAATCCTCCGTCGCCGTGACGAGCTTATTCCCAAGAGCATTACAAGAGCAGACATTCTTGCGTCTATCAACTATCTTGTATGCCTTTACCATGAGATCGGCACCAAGGACGATATAGACCACCTTGGTAACAGAAGACTTCGTTCTGTCGGTGAGCTTCTCCAGAACCAGATGAGAATAGGCTTCCTCAGAATGGATAAGATCGTCAAGGAGAGAATGACCATACAGGATATGGACTCAGTAACTCCTCAGGCTCTTATCAATATAAGACCCGTTGTGTCCGCTATCAAGGACTTCTTCGGTTCATCTCCTCTTTCACAGTTCATGGATCAGGGTAACCCCCTTGGTGAGCTTACTCATAAGAGAAGACTTTCAGCTCTCGGTCCCGGCGGTTTGTCGAGAGACAGAGCATCCTTCGACGTTCGAGACGTACACTATACTCAGTATGGAAGAATGTGTCCTATCGAGACCCCCGAAGGTCCCAACATCGGTCTTATTTCTTATCTTTCCACCTTTGCACGCATAAGTCCCTTCGGATTTATCGAAGCACCCTACCGCCGTGTAGATAAAGAAACAGGTGTTGTAACTAAGGAAGTAAGATACCTTACCGCTGACGAAGAGGACGAATATATCGTAGCACAGGCTAACGAGCCCCTCGACGCCGACGGAAGATTTATAAACAAGAAGGTAACTGCCCGTCAGAGAGAGGAAATCGTAGTTGTTGATGCAGAAGACATCGACTACATGGACGTTTCTCCCAAGATGGTGGTATCTGTTGCCACAGCGTTCATTCCTTTCCTTGAAAACGATGACAACTCCCGTGCGCTCATGGGCTCGAACATGCAGAAGCAGGCTGTTCCCCTTATGATAAACGACTCTCCCATTGTCGGCACAGGTATGGAATACAAGGCTGCTGTTGACTCTGGTGTAACCGTTCTTGCAAAGCGTGCAGGTATCGTTGACAGAGTTACC
>JAZNZV010000055.1:0-10267 GCA_045595105.1 Eubacteriales bacterium
CGCTTGACAGGTCGTATTTTGAAATATCTTCTTTTATCATCATTCTGAGCATTGTGGGAGGAGCACAGAAGGTGGTGATATTGTATTTAGCAAACATAGGAAGAATATCGGCGGCGTCAAATCGGTCGAAATCGTAAACAAAGAGACCTGCCTCGCATATCCACTGTCCGTACATCTTACCCCACATAGCCTTCGCCCAGCCTGTGTCGGAAATAGTAAGGTGGAGTCCGTCGGGGTCAACCGTGTGCCAATATTTGGCGGTGTGGAAGTGACCGAGAGCGTATTTATATGCGTGCGCCGCAATCTTGGGGTATCCCGTTGTACCCGAGGTGAAAAACATAAGCATAAGGTCCTCGCCCTTGGGGGAGTCCTCTGTTCTTGTAAAGTGAGTAGAGAAGAGAGTTCTCTCTTCGTCAAAGCTTCTCCAGCCCTCACGCTCATTTCCTACGATTATCTTGTTTTTAAGTGTAGGACATTTATCAAGAACAGCGTCAACTGCGTCTGCAACCTTGCCGTCGGAGGTGCAGAGAATGGTAGAAACGCCCGCCGCATTGAAGCGGTACTCAATGTCATGCTCCTGAAGCTGATTTGTAGCGGGAATTGCAATGGCGCCAAGCTTGTGAAGTCCAAGCATGGCTATCCAGAACTGATAGTGACGCTTGAGTATGAGCATAACTCTGTCACCCTTCTTGATACCAAGGGATTTGAAGTAGTTTGCCGCCTGATTGGACAGCTTCTTCATGTCCTTGAAGGTAAAGCGTCTCTCCGTCTTGTCGAGAGAGATATGTAGCATAGCAAGCTTATCGGGATTTTTATCGGCGATAGCGTCAACTATATCGAAAGCAAAATTGAATTCGTCTTCATTCTTGAAGGTGATAGAGGTGGGAGTTCCGTTTTCGTCCTCAACGGTGTCGATGAACTTGCGGTAAGCTCTTTCCTCGGTATCACGGGGAAGCTGTCTCTCGGTGGATATAGCCTTAACGGGAGTGAGCTCGGGAATGGGCTCTCCCGTTGGGTTAAGAACGATAGCGTAGAAGAGACAGTCACCGCCGTCAACGGCAACCATTCCGTGAGGGGTAGAGCTGTTATAGTAGATACTGTCTCCTGCCTTGAGTATCTCAGTGTGATTTCCTACCTTTACCTTAAGTGAGCCTTCGATTACGATGTCGCATTCCTGTCCCGAGTGGGTAGTTACCTCGATATCGCTGTCCGCAACCTCGCCTGTGTAGGTGGCTTTTACGTAAAGGGGCTCGGCAATTCTGTTCTTAAAGGAAGAAGCAAGGTTATAGTAGGTCATGGAGTGCGCCTCTTCAATCTTCTGACCCATGCCTCGACGTGTTACGGTGTAGCTTTTCAGAGTAGGGCTGTAGCCCTCGATGATATCTGTAACGTCAACGCCAAGAGCTCCTGCACAGCGGTAGATAAAGGCGAATGTAAGGTCACGCTCGCCCTTTTCCGAAGCTATGTATTCTTCAACCGAAACGTCGGTGGCAGTTGCCATATCCTCAACGCTGAGAGCCTGAATGTCACGTAGCTCTCTGATACGACCTGCCATTTCCTTGATTTTAAAATCAATATTATTTTCCATTTTAACCTCCGAAGATCGGGACAAAAAAACTCGTCCCAAAGATATAATCCTTGAGACGAGTATTATAAACACCCGCGGTACCACTCAAGTTGTGCCAAAGCACCACTCTAAGAATCAAACAATTCCTATGCATTAACGCAGCAATCACGGAGAGGGTCTACTCGAAAATCTTTCTTCCTCCCGACTCAGAAGCTACAAATATCAAACGCCCTCAACGGCTTCACACCAACCGCCGTCTCTCTGTGCAGGGTAATTTTTGATAAACTCTTCGTCAAAGTCTTTTCTTGAATATGGGAATTATATCACATCTTTTTCAGTTTGTCAAGTAAATTTATTCGTGTTGAAATTAAGGAAGATTTGCCAAAGGCAAATTGTCCGAAATTATTCAATATTCATTACAATTTATTTCTTTGAATTTTACCGCTTATAGTTTTGGGAAGCTCGTCACGGAATACTACAATTCTCGGATATTTATAAGGAGCGGTGTGCTTCTTAACGTAGTCCTGAATTTCCTTCTTTAACTCTTCTGTGGGCTCTGTACCCTTTACAAGTACGACGCTTGCCTTAACTACCTGACCTCTCACCTCGTCGGGAGCGGCGGATACACCGCATTCAAGAACGTAGGGAAGCTCCATGATTACGCTTTCTATCTCGAAGGGACCGATACGGTAGCCCGATGACTTGATAACGTCGTCGGTACGTCCAACGTACCAGAAGAAGCCGTCCTCGTCACGCCAAGCAACGTCGCCCGTGTGATAGTAGCCGTCGTGCATGACCTCTTTTGTCTTTTCTTCGTTTCCGTAGTAGCCAAGGAAGAGACCGCAAGGCACCTTTTCGCTGTATCTTACGCATATCTCACCGTTTTCACCGTCGGGAACGGGATTTCCGTCGGGGTCGAGAATTACAACGTCGTAAAGGGGAGTGGGCTTACCCATAGAGCCTATCTTGTGATTTTGTCCTACAAGGTTTGCAATGGTAAGGGTGAGCTCGGTCTGACCGAAGCCTTCCATTATCTGAAGTCCTGTCAGCTTTTCAAATTGATAGTAAACCTCGGGGTTCAGCGCCTCGCCTGCCGTTGTCATATGCTTGATGCTTGACAGGTCGTATTTCGACAAATCTTCCTTTATCATCATACGAAGCATTGTGGGAGGAGCGCAGAAGGTCTTGATATTATATTTTGCAAACATGGGGAGAATGTCGGAAGCATCGAACTTGTCGAAGTCGTATGTGAACACTGCACCCTCGCAAAGCCACTGACCGTAGAGCTTGCCCCAAAGAGCCTTGCCCCAGCCTGTTTCCGAAATTGTGAAGTGAAGTCCGTCGGGCTCTACCATGTGCCAGTATTTAGCGGTGATGTAGTGACCCAGGGCATATTTATAGGAGTGATTTGCAATCTTAGGATAGCCTGTTGTACCTGAGGTGAAGAACATGAGCATGGGGTCGTTTCCGCAGGCGGTGTTCTCGTCACGGTAGAAGTGAGCCGAGAAGAGAGGATAGTTTTCGTCGAAGTTATGCCAGTCCTCACGTGTGCCTCCCACCAAAACCTTTGTTTTAAGAGTGGGACAGTCCTTCTGAGCCTTGTCAACCTCTTCGGCAACCTTGCCGTCGGCAGTACAGATGATAGCAGAAACGCCTGCCGCATTGAAGCGGTACTCGAAGTCGTGAGCGACCAGCAGGTTTGTAGCGGGGATAGCCACAGCGCCAAGCTTGTGAAGTGCGAGAATAGCGTACCAGAACTGATAGTGACGCTTGAGTACAAGCATAACTCTGTCGCCCTTCTTGATGCCAAGCGACTTGAAGTAGTTGGCAACCTGATTTGACTTACGCTTCATATCATTAAAGGTAAGAAATCTTTCGGTCTTGTTCTTATCTATATGCACCATTGCAAGCTTTTCGGGGTCCTTCTTTGCAATAGCGTCTACTATATCGAAGGCAAAGTTGAATTTATCTTCGTTTTCAAAGTCAATCTTAAGAAGTGTGCCGTTCTCGTCCTCAACCGTTTTAACAAAGGCGTCGCTGACAAGTCCACGGGGCGCTTTAGATGCGGAGATGGTCTTTCTGACTGTTTTTTCTTCCTCTGCCTCTCCGGGGAGAACCACCGCAACGAAGAGACAGTCCTCGCCGTCAACGGCAATCATTCCGTGAGGGGTAGAGCTGTTGTAGTAGATACTGTCACCCTCGCTGAGATACTCAACGTGGTCGCCTACCTGAACCTTAAGTCTGCCCTTCATGATGAAGTCGAACTCCTGTCCCGAGTGAGTAGCAAGGTTTATGGGCTTGTCCTGAAGTGATGGGTCGAATTCATATCTTACCCAGTAGGGCTCGGCAATCTTGCCCTTGAACTTGGGGGCAAGGCTCTGAATTTCGATGCCGTTTTCCTTGGCAGTGTCCTGACCCTCGCCCTTACGTGTGACGGTATAGGAACGGAGCTTGGCACTCTGTCCTTCAAGGATATCTGTCATATCAATGCCAAAGGCAAGTGAGCATTTGTGAATGAATGAGAAGGGGAAGTCGTTTTTTCCCGCTTCATAGTTAAGGTACTCTTCTACCGATACCTCGGTCTTTTCTGCCATTTCTTCAACGCTTACGCCGTCTATCTCTCGCATTTCACGAATTCGGCGAGCCACTTCCATAAGCTTTTCTTTTGAAGTTGTTGACATAAAATTTACCTCCTTAAAATAAAAAAATAAACCCGTCTCAAAGCCTTCTTTGAGACGGGTGATAAATCACTCGCGGTACCACTCAAATTGCAGTAAAACTGCCACTCTTGGAATCAAACAATCCCTATGCATTTACGCAGCAATCACGGAAGCACCTACTCTGATTTCAGCACTTCGGCTCGGAAGTGATAGGATACTTTGTCGGTATGCTGTCGGCTCGCACCAAGCGCCGACTCTCTGAAAACAACCTTCAAAACCGTCTTCGTCATAGCCTTTGTAATTTTTGATGAGAACAATATAACACCAAAAAAGTGATTTGTCAATAGTTTTTTTAACGTTTTTCTAATTTTTTAAAGACAGGCCAAGACAGATCCGCATAGAAACGGTGTCCTTCGGGTCCTGTTACCATGGCACAGTTTTCTTCTGCACCTGCCACTCGATAGAGCTCTTTTGCTATTTCAAAGCATTCCACAACGCCTTCGTGGGGGAAGCTGGTATCACCAATTCCGTTGACGATAATGAGAGGACGGGGAGCGATGAGTCCTGCAAGGTCGCCCATGTCGAAATAAAGCGCCGACTTGGGAATATAGTTGCAGGTACAGTGACGCAGCGGACCGATAGAATCCTTGTAGGTACAAACGGCGCAAGAGGGCATTGCCATTTTTATACGCTCATCTATACAAGCGGCATAGTAGGTAGCCGTACCTCCTCCTGAGTTGCCCATACAATAAATCTTATCAAGGTCAAGAAAATCAAAACAGCCTATATTATCAATAACTGTCATAATATCCCAGACACGCTCACCGATAGTAGTTCTTCCTTGAAGAAGAGAATTGAGGGTGGAGGTGTAGCAGTTAGTCTGAGGTGTTCCTCCACATTCACCGAAGTTTCTCTGCTCGATAGCAAGAGCGGCATAGCCTTCCTTGTTAATTCTTACCGCAAAGTCACGGTCACCCCCGGCAATCAGACCTTCATCGCCTTCATATTTCGGCTGACCGAGTGATATATGGAAGCCCGTTGAATGTCCCTGAAGGCAGATGACAACGGGGATTTTCCCTTCAAAGCCCAGAGGGAGTCTGAGAACAGACGGGAAGGTGTACCCCTCTTCACTTTGCAGAGTAAACCTTATTTCACGGTGGTCGTCAAGTGTCTTGTCATACTCTATCTTGAACTGCGGGTCGCACTTCTCCATTGTGGGAAGTCCGAGAAGGTCTACAAGCTTTTCTCTGAGCCTTTTCTGCCATAGGTGGAAATCCTCTTTTCCATCGTAACGCATAGAGGGCTTTATATCTCTTAAAAGCTTCATCTTATGTTCTAACGGTGTAATCATTATTATCTCTCCTTATACGTTATACATTTTCAGATACTCTTTTGTATTATCTATCATTTCGTCAAAGAGCTTTCTTGCATCTTTTGAGTTTATAGTTACGAGCGGGTTATTTGAAAATGCCATAAATGCTTTGTCAAGGTTTCTTTCAAACGCCGCTTCAATTACAAGCTCCTGTTCGCCCAGCAGTCTTGTGATGAGATGATAAATTTCACGTGGAAGCTCACCTGCACATACGGGCTGAACCTTATCGAGGCTGAAATAAGCATTGGTTTCTACTACTGCGCCCATGGGAAGATTGGGGATTTGTCCTATATTTGGAAGGTTTACGTTGGTAACAAATTCGTGAAGACCGAGAATGGCACGAATTTGCTTAACTCCTTCTTCTCCGGTGTTGTTAATCTCAAGCTTTACTTTTCCGTTTCTTATATTTTCGCTCTTTTCGTTTCTTTCCTTGAGCATATCAACTCTGACAGAAACGGGAGTGAGCTTGAACAGCCAATCTTTAACGTTTTCTTTTGAGCCTAAGTACCAGCTGCCTTCAACGTCTTCGGCAAGGTGTCTGTCACCTGCTGCGGCAATGTACCCGAAACGCTTGAAAAGGTCCATCTTAACCTTATTTCCGCTAAGAGAAACGTTTTCGTTGAACATCCAGTTTTCGTCCTGACCCTTTACGTAGCCGTTTTCAGAATACATATCGCAAAATTTCTTATAGCTGTCAAAAAGGTTGATGTCCTTGTATCTGGCTTCTGTAAGCCAGGTAAAGTGGTTAAGACCTGTAACGTTAATCTTTATGTCTTCACGCTTAACGTCGGTAATGCCGTGTATTTCTTCAAGAATTTTCAACATAAACTTCTGTGTTCCGAACACCTCGTGACAGCAGCCGAAGGCTTTTATCTCGGGGAATGCACGGTAGAGCGCTCTTGTGCACATGGTCATGGGATTAGTGTAGTTGATGACCCAGGCATCGGGGCAGTATTTCTTTATATTAAGAGCAATTTCCTCAAACATAGGAATAGCTCTTAGTGCTCTTATAATGCCACCGGGACCCGTTGTATCACCTACCGATTGGTAAATACCATATTTTTCGGGAGTGTGCACGTCACTTTCCATTTCCTTGAAGGTGCCGGGGGTAATTGAAATAACGACAAAGTTTGCGCCTGTCAATGCATCGCCTATGCTTTTGTATGCCTTATAGCTCCACTTTGATTTAGCCCCCTCAACGGAGTTATACATGTTTCCTATTATTTCGTTATTATATGCCGCATCGAAATCAATGTCGTAAAGAGCTACGTCACCCGATATATCATCACTGGATACAAGGTCACTCATAAGCCCCCAAGCCCATCCTCTTGAGCCTCCACCAATATAGGCGATTTTGATATTTTCAACACCTTTATCAGTATATTTCATAATGGTATCTCCCTTCTCTTTATCATTGTATATCAAAAAACTAAATTTTCCTTTAAATTATTGATAAATCATGTTGATTTTCTTGATTTTTTTGATATAATGATAATAAGGAGGGAAGGAGATGAAAATTTCATACTATTATCATAGTGATGATATGCCATTCGCTTCAATGGCGAAGCAGCATTATCATGCAGACTGTGCAGAAATATATTATCTTGAAAAGGGCGAATGCGGATATTTTATTGAAGACCGAACCTACCATGCAATAGCAGGGGACGTAATAATAATTCCCCCCAACGTTATACATAAAACTACTTATAAAGCGCCTTATGCCAGAAGGCTTTTGAGCTTTAACCTTGAAGTATTGTCCAATCCTTTAAAGGATGCTTTTTTTTCGATGATTTACATATATAGAAATTACAATATCCAAAGTGAAATTAAAAGCCTTTTTAAAAAAATTCATGAAGAGCATAAATCCCCCGATAAATACAGCAATGAAGTTTTAAAGCTGTATTTATCAGAGCTCATTTATCTTTTGGCAAGAAACACAAACAATGTTGACGGCGAAATTTATTCGAGCCCATTTGTTGCTGAAACGGCAAGATATATTTTAGAAAATTATGCTGAGGAGATAACTCTTTCCTCGGTATCGAAAATTATGAATGTCAGTCATGAGCACCTGTCAAGAACCTTTAAGAAGGATACGGGCTTGGGCTTCAATGAATATTTGAATTTGGTCCGACTCAAGAAGGCAGATGAAATGCTAAGGTCCGAGTCACATAAGAGTATTTCTGAAATAGCTATCTGCTGTGGCTTTAACGACAGTAATTATTTTAGTGATAAATTTAAAAGTGCTTACGGTGTTTCTCCAATAAATTATAGAAAAAAGAATTGAAAAGAAAAAAAGATTGTGATACAATAAGCTTATATTGCACACAAGTGCGTAAACGTGGAGGATAAAAAATATGAAAATCGGAGTATCAAGCTACAGCTTTACAAAGTATATGTCGGGCACAGGCTCAGATATCTTTGCCGTTATAGATAAGGCGAAGGAAATGGGCTTTGAGGGAATTGAGTTTATCGGGCTTGAAGCCTATGCCAAGGAAGGGGAGGACCTGCTCTCTTTGGCAGAGAAGATAAAGGAGCATTGTGAAAAGACGGGTATTGAGGTTATAAATTACGCTATCGGCGGAGATTTTCTTAATGATGCCGAGGAAATAGTTGACAAGGTGAAAAAGAGCGTGGACATTGCCGTAGCTCTCGGTGCACCTTGTATGCGTCATGACGTTTGCTACGCTCTTCCAAAGGACCATCTTTATTCCTGGCAAAACGCTATTGAGGTAATTGCTCCGAGAATAAGAGAGGTAACCGAGTACGCCAAGGAAAAGGGTGTAAAAACCTGCACCGAAAACCATGGATATATTTTCCAAGCCCCCGAAAGAGTCGAGGCACTTATCCGTGCAGTAAATCACGAAAACTACGGTTGGCTCTGTGATATGGGCAACTTCCTTTGTGCCGATGCCGACCCCGTAAAGGCTGTGGCGATCGCAGCCCCCTATACCTTCCACGTTCATGCAAAGGACTTCCTTTTGAAGTCAGGTGATATTGACTGTCCCAAGGGCTTTTTCACTACCCTTGGCGGAAATCATATAAGAGGCACCGCCGTAGGACACGGAGTGGTACCCGTGAAGAACTGCATTACAGCCCTGAAGCGTGTGGGCTACGACGGCTACGTTGCAATCGAATTTGAGGGAATGGAGGACAATATCCCCGCCCTTGAAGCAGGACTTGATTTTTTGAAGAAGATTATATAAAAAAACGCTTCAGCGTGATGCTGAAGCGATTTTTTTAACCCCAATCAAGCTCGTTGTAGCTCTGGTATCCCTGAGGGAACTGAACGGTAACGTCGCCGCCAACGTTAGAAAGGTTGATTGTCTGAGCGAAGGTGTACTTAGCACTGTCACTTCCTACAACAATCTCGGTTACAAGGCTTAAGCTGTAATTCTCTATGTAGCCGTCCTTAACGTTGAGAGTAACCTTTGTGTCCTTGGTTGTTGTCTGGTTAAGGTCTTCACCAACGATGTCGTAAACAAGGCCCTTGATGGTAGCGCCGAAAAGAGCTTCTGCTGTAACTTCGTCCAGGCTTACTTCAACAACTCCGTCCTTTTCGGTAGCGCTTGCAAATGCAGCCTCGGGAATAGGAACTATTGCACCTGCAACTCCGCCTGCTTCTGCGCCGAACTCTTCGAGACCAACCTGTCTCTTATAGCCATCGCCGTACATATCGAAATACATCCAACTTCCGTCATAATAGTACTTGTGCTCGCTTTCAAATCCGTATTCAAGCTTCTTCCCTTCAACACTTACGTTGCTTCCCGATGTCTTAACAACTACATCCTTCCAAGTGCTTTCCTTGTTGCCCATTATGTCGGATTCTTTGTCAATTCTGACGTTTGCTTCAAAAGAAGTTGCCGCTAAAGTATTCTTTATAGCAGTGTCAACGATTTCGTAAAGAGATGCTTCGGGTTCAGCAGGAACTTCAACGTCCTCGGAAGCCTCTGGCTCGTCTGCTTTTTCTTCAACGTTCTTTTCTTCAACGTTCTTTTCTTCAATGTTCTTTTCTTCTGTCTTTTCGTTTTCAACCTTGCCATCTTCTTTTTCACAAGAAGTCATTGTAGCCATAGCGAATACAGCTACTAAAATGAGTAAAAGTGCTATGATTTTTTTCATGTTTTTTCTCTCCTTAATTGATTTAGGTTCCATAATCATTGTAGCATCTTTTCATAATTTGTCAATAATATATTTTATCTTGCAAAAATTAAGGCGGAAGTGTTTTTATACACACCTGAAGGTGTGATTAGATACAACAACACGAAAAAACAAACAAAAACAGCCCACCATAAAGGTGAACTGTTTTGTTTTGGTGGGGACTACAGGGCTCGCTCGCCTGCGGGCGAAGCGGTGGTCGGCTCTGACAGTCCACCGGACTGTCATTCACTACCGACCCTTCGAGCCCTTTCGCCCTTGAACAAACAAAAAAAGAACATCTTACGATGTTCTTTTTTCATTTGGTGGGGACTACAGGGCTCGAACCTGTGACCCTCTGCTTGTAAGGCAGATGCTCTCCCAGCTGAGCTAAACCCCCACGTATGGAGCGGATTACGGGGCTCGAACCCGCCACCTCGACCTTGGCAAGGTCGCGCTCTACCAAATGAGCTAAATCCGCGGTTATAAATTTGATTTAAATTGAGTGGTGCCTCCGGTCGGAATCGAACCAAC
>JAZNZV010000056.1:0-2284 GCA_045595105.1 Eubacteriales bacterium
CTGGGAGGTACACTCCGAGGGTAACCCCTACGCTCACGCAATCCTTCGTGGCTACGTAAACCGTCACGGTGAGGCGATACCCAACTACCACTACGAGGACCTCTTGCACCTTTCCGAGACCTATGCAAAGAGCGGTCTTGAGAACCCCGCCCTTATCGTGGATAGCAACCACTCAAACTCGGGTAAGAAGTACCTCGAGCAGACAAGAATTGCCAAGGAAGTCCTTCACTCCTGCCGTCACAATCCCGACATCAAGAAGCTTGTAAAGGGCTTCATGATAGAAAGCTACATCGAGGACGGTGCTCAGAAGATAGGCGAAAACGTATGGGGCAAGTCCATAACCGACCCCTGCCTCGGCTGGGAAAAGACAGAAAGACTTATCCTCGATATGGCAGAGCTTTTATAAACCACTTAATATTTTTGCCGTTTCGGGCGGTTTTATAAAACAGAGGATGCTTAATGCATCCTCTGTTTTATTGAGCTTTATATACTTCAATTTCAAAATCACTAACAACTTCTTTAACTTTATATTTTTCTGTTTTAAAAACAGTTATATTTGATAGCTTTATATAATCAATAGCATCAGGTTCTATTCCCTGAAGTTCAAAAAGTTGTAATTTGTAAGTAGTTGAATATCCCCGTTGTCCAAGTAAAACTTCATCTGTCACTTGATAGATATTATTAGATCCGAAAAAATCATATTGTTTTAGCGTTCCGTCTTTTAATAGAACTAATATCACCGTGCTATTAGCAAACTTTATCTTATATTCATCGCCATTCCAAACAAACTTACATGACAGATTAGTTGTATTTTCTAAATCTTTAGATGGCTGTAATATAACTTCCTCGGCTATTAAAAAATCTTTTTGTAAAGCCAAATTTTCTTTCTTGTTAGGCTCAACAATCTCAAATTTATTAAGAAAGGCTTCTACCCTTTTTTCAGCCGACGTGATATAAGAACGAACACAAACAATACATAATACACATAAGCAAATAAAAACAAGACCGGTTAAAAATATACTTTTTATAGTATTAAACTTATACTTCTTAATTTTATTCTGTTGTTCACTTAGTGCCTTTTGATATTCGACCACAATATTGTTGATATATTCATGAAACACCCACTTTTCACCATCAACTTCAACCTTTGTGTTCATTGTGGGTGAGAATGGCAACAACTCACCGAATAAAGCATTAATCTGCTCAAAGGAGAACTCTGTATCCCTGCGTATGTCATTTTCAAACAAATAAATAAGCTCCCTTAGTTGACATACAACAACATTATAAGAATCTTCTATTATTCTGTTAGTGTCATTTTCAACCCTCAATTCACATTCATCATTAGTGAAAACTATATATGAGAATATCGGAATATGTGGAAATAATCTCTTTAATGCATTTACATGATATTTGTTTTGATTAACAGGATTGTTAAAGTACGAATTTGAGGCAGTTCTGAAATACTGTGTCCATCTTCTGTCAGACGTTTTACCATATATTGTTCCTCTGTAATGCTTTACCTCAAAAACGTAAATTCCCGTTTCATGAATTAATAGTAAATCTATTTCTGTAGTTTTTCCTGTTTCAGTTGGTATTTGTAAATTCATTAAAATTTTGCAGTTACCTTTTACATTTCTATATAATTCCTGTAAAACTAGAAATTCTCCATAATATCCCTTACCTCGTTCGTCAAACAGCATATCTTGTTTTTCAATATTAACACCTGTAAGTTTTTCGTATATTTGTTCTATTCTTTCCATTTTGTCTCTTCCTAAAATACTTAAAATTTCACATTTCCAAGCTATTTTCGTTGAGTAAAAACTCTTTAACTCCCATGGTAACATAGCCCTTATCGTCACGGCGAGGCTTTATGCTACGCTCAACTATTATTATCTTTTTGAAGGAATCACCTATCTTATCAAAACCACGTGTTTCTTGTATATGCTTTTCTTCATTAGGTATGTCGTATGCGGACTGTATATAATAGCGTTTACTGCCTTGATTTGCAATAAAATCTATTTCAAGCTGTTTCCTCTTGTCTTTTTCTCTGGTCTCCACAACACCTACATCCACGTTGTATCCCCTATAACGCAATTCGTTATAAATAATATTTTCCATTATGTGAGTCTCTTCTATTTGGCGGAAGTTAAGCCTTGCATTGCGTAAACCCATATCCGTAAAGTAGTATTTGGACGGGGTATTGATATACTTTTTACCCTTAATATCGTAACGCTTTGACTGCGCTATTAAATAAGAATCAACTAAATTCTCTAAGTAGTTGTTA
>JAZNZV010000057.1:0-2459 GCA_045595105.1 Eubacteriales bacterium
TGAGGGTAAATACCTTTTGGGTACATCTCATGCAAGACCCTGTATTGCAAAGCGTATTGTTGAAATCGCTGAAAAAGAGGGTGCGGTGGCTATTTGTCACGGTTGCACAGGTAAGGGTAACGACCAGGTAAGATTTGAGCTTGCTATCAAGGCATTCGCTCCCGATATGCCCATTATCGCTCCTTGGAGAGAGTGGGACATCAAATCACGTGAGGAAGAGATAGATTATGCCGAGGCGCACAACGTTCCTCTCAAGATAAGCCGTGAAACAAACTATTCTAAGGACAAGAACATCTGGCACCTTTCACACGAGGGCCTCGACCTTGAGGACCCCGCAAACGAGCCTCTTTACAATAAGGAAGGATTCCTTGAAATGGGCATTTCTCCCGAACAGGCTCCTGACACTCCCACCTACGTTACAATTCACTTTGATGAGGGTGTTCCCACAGCAGTTGACGGAGTGAAGATGGATTCTGTTGAGCTTGTAACAAAGCTTAACGAGCTTGGAGGTAAGAACGGTATCGGTCTTCTTGACATTGTTGAAAACAGACTTGTCGGTATGAAGTGCCGTGGCGTATACGAGACTCCCGGCGGAGCAATTCTTTACAAGGCTCATGAGGTTCTTGAAACCATCACTCTTGATAAAGAAACCGCTCATTACAAGTCTCTTGTTGCGCAGAAGCTTGCTGAAATGGTTTATAACGCTCAGTGGTTCACACCTCTGACAGACGCAATTCTCGCTTTCGTTAAGACAACTCAGAAGACAGTTACCGGTGACGTTACTCTCAAGCTTTACAAGGGTAACATGATAAATGCAGGTGTTACTTCTCCTTACTCACTTTATGACCCCGAAATCGCAACCTTTGACGAGGATGAAGTATACAACCAGGCAGATTCTGCAGGATTTATCAACCTTTACGGACTTCCCGTTAAGGTTTATGCAAAGATGAAGGCAAAGAATAATCTTAAGTAATATACAAAATCAAGGCTTCCTCAAATAAGAGGAAGCCTTGAATGGTAAGAAAGGAAACACAACATGGAAAAGCTTTGGGCAGGAAGATTCACCAAGGAGCTTGACAAAATAGCTTTTGGCTTTAATTCTTCTATTGATATCGACTCAAGAATGTATAAGGAAGATATAACGGGCTCTATGGTGCACGCTGCCATGCTCTCGAAACAAGGTATCATTTCCGAGGAAGAGAGTCGTGCTATTATAGACGGGCTCGAGGGAATACTCGCTGACATTGAAAGCGGTAAGCTTGAAATTAGTAATGAAGCTGAAGATATACATTCCTTTGTAGAAGGAGAACTCACTCACCGTATAGGGGACGCAGGTAAGCGTCTTCACACTGCAAGGAGCAGAAACGACCAGGTTGCACTCGATTTCAGACTTTATCTCAGAAATGAAATGACCGAGGTTATTTCTCTTTTGAAAGAGCTCATTTCTGCCATTGTAACAAAAGCAGATGAAAACCGAGACACCATCGCTCCCGGATATACTCATCTTCAGCGTGCACAGCCTATTTCCTTCGCTCACCATCTTCTTGCTTACGCTATGATGCTTATCAGAGACGTAGGAAGAATCGAGGACGGCGTGAAGAGAATGAACGTCTCCCCTCTCGGAAGCTGTGCTTTAGCAGGAACTACCTATAACACTGACAGAGAATTCACCGCTAAGGGACTTGGCTTTGACTCTTATTCTCTCAACAGCATCGACGGTGTATCTGACAGAGACTTTTGTGTGGAGCTACTCTCTGCCCTCTCACTCATTATGACACATTTGTCGAGACTTTCGGAGGAGGTCATCCTTTGGTCGAGCTGGGAATTCAAATTCGTTGAGCTTGACGATTCATACACAACGGGCTCAAGTATCATGCCTCAGAAGAAAAATCCAGACATGGCTGAGCTTGTAAGAGGAAAGACTGGAAGAGTTTACGGAAACCTTATGTCAACTCTCACTATGCTCAAGGGACTTCCTCTCGCTTATAACAAGGATATGCAGGAGGACAAGGAGTCGATATTCGACAGTATTGACACAGTTAAGGTTTGTCTTCAGGTTACAGCCCCTATGATTGGCACAATGAACGTTTTAAAGGAAAACACCGAAAAAGCGGCAAAGACGGGCTTTATAAACGCAACCGACCTTGCAGACTACCTCACTAAGAAGAACGTTCCCTTCCGTGAAGCATATAAATTGACGGGTCAGATTGTACGCTACTGTATAGACAAAGGGCTTGTGCTTGACACTATGACACTTGACGAATACAAGACCTTCTCCCCTCTTTTTGAGGACGACCTATACGTTGAGATAGCTCCCGAAACATGCGTTAAAAAGAGAATTTCACAAGGCGGTACGGGACCCGAGTCGGTAGACTATCAGATAAAGTACGTAAAGGAATTTTTGAAATAAAAGAGTTATGGCAAGATGTGAAAACATCTTGCCATTTTTGTTTTTAGGG
>JAZNZV010000058.1:0-5188 GCA_045595105.1 Eubacteriales bacterium
GTATTGTTGGGGATATCACAGTAACGCTCTATAAGATGGTTTTTTTCGATATGTGCATTTGAAACGGGAGAGGTAAACATATAGGTTTCGGGGCAAGAACGCAAAATTCTCGTTCTCGTATCTCTGTCAAAGACGGCAATAGTCTTTCTTTTGGCATCAAACTCGAGAGTTCTCCTCACCTCGGCTATGGGAAGATATGGAACGATATAGTCGCCCTCAATTATCTCACAAAGGTTTTCAAGATTTTGAGAGGTTATGGTTTTAAGATTTGCGATAGGGCTGTTTTGCGAAGTAAGAAGAATAAATGGTGCGCTGTGTATAACCTCGTAGGCAAGTCCCCTATCCTCTATCTCTCTCAAAAAGTAATTTTCATGCTCGGTGCGGTAACGTATAAAGGCTATATCGTTAACTCTGTCGCAGACGTTTTTTATAGCTCTTACTGCATTTGTTTCACGGTAAGTCAAATTCATATTCAAGTCAAAATCAATGCACTCAAGAAAGGCATCAAAGGCATAAGAATAACACCCTGCACGTGGAACAGACACAAGGAAATCCTGCTTCCCCACAGAAGAAGGCTTAAGCCCCATTTCCATTTCCTCAAGCTTAGAAAGTACAGACCTTGCTCCGCTCAAAAAGTCAGCACCCTTTTCGGTAGGAATAACTCCCTTAGCCGTTCTGTTAAAAAGAGCCGCTCCCACGCTGTCCTCAAGCTCCTTGAGTGCTCGGCTTAGCTGTGGCTGGGTCATATATAGATTTTTTGCCGCTTTCGATATTGAGCCTGTGCTCTCTATTTCAAGTGCATATTTCAAGTGAATAAGATTATACAATACTGTTCTCCTTAATTTATATATTAAATTTATTATAAAAACAGTGCACGTTTCGTTCAATGTACCATTGAACTCAAATGAATAATTAATAATGAATGATGAATAATTTTGGTTTAAAATTGCTACAAGCGATTTTTTCATTAATTTTTCATTATTCAATATTTATCAGCGTAGCAACTTCATTATTCATTAATGTTTTGTACATTGTACAAAACGCTAGAACGATTTAGACGCCAAACAATCTTTATAAAAGCGATAACAATTCATCTATATCATCCCGCTTTGTTGCAAATGTTGTAACCATTCTTACAAGGTGTATCTCTTCATCCCAATATGAAACATCATATTTTTCATTTACTGCCTTCTTTTGATTTTCATTAAAAATACAAAAAACACCATTTGTATCTACCGGATAATAAATCTTGAATCCTTTTTCCAAAAGACCTTTTTCGAGATATTTAGCCATTGAATTTGCATGTTCTGCTGTTTTTTTCCACAATTCAGTTTTTAAAAGATATTCCATCTGAACACCAAGGAATTTTGATTTATCCAAGTGTTGCAGCGCTTGCTTTTGAAGATATTCAAGAGCAGTAAAATGTTCTTTTTTTCTAAAAACAACCATTTCTCCAAACATTGCACCTGCCTTTGTCCCACCAAAAGAAAAAGCATCCACATCATTATTTTCAATCATTTCAGCAATGCTTGTGTCAAGAGCTACCAGAGCATTTGATATTCTTGCACCATCAATATAAACATACATATTTCTTTCGTGTGCAAAATCACAAATCGCCTTAATTTCATCATTTGTATATAAAACCCCAAATTCTGTAGGTTGAGTTATCACAATTACCTGCGGAATATATTTATAATTTTTTATGCTGATTAAATAGTTATTCAACACCTCAGGTGAAAGCTTGCCCATTTCTCCTTCAACTGAAAGAATTTTATTACCAAGCATACTTTCAAAAGCACCACATTCATATGTGTTTATGTGCGTGTGAGTTTCGCATAAAATAGTTCCCCATCTGCTCATCATACTTTTAAGAGCTAAAATATTTGCAGCTGTTCCATTTGATGTATATACAACCTGTACCTCGTCACGAAAGTTTTTTTGCATAATTTCAGTTGCACTTTTCGTAAAACTATCGTGTCCGACTTTGCCATCGACATCAATATCATTTATTCTTACAATTTCTTGTATGATATCAGGATGAGTATTGGTCCATACCTCTCCTCTGAATGCTTTTGATTTCACTACAACCATCCTCCCCAATTTTAAAAAACTATAAATTCCATGCAAACTCATTATACCACAAGAAAAACAAAAAGACAATCCTTTGCGGACTGTCTTTTTTCGACTTATGCAGTCTGATATTTCTTCTTTGTCAAAAGCTGAACTACTACAACGATAGCCACAAGTCCTACGCCAATAAGGTCGGTTGTAAGTCCTGGATAGATAAGAAGCAGTCCTCCCACAAGGGAAATGATGCGTTCATACCACGTCATTCTGTGCATTAAGAAGCCTTCAAGCGATGCAGAGACTGCAAAGATTCCCACGAGTGACGTAATGACAATAAGTATAACGTCAAATACGGTGGTGTCAATCAGAAGCATTGCAGGATTCAACGCAAAAACAAAGGGTACGATAAATGCACCTATGGCAAGCTTAGTAGCGGTAATAGCCGTTTTCATGGGGTTTGCTTGAGCTATCGCTGCACCTGCATATGCCGCCAAGGCAACGGGGGGCGTCAAGTCTGCCACTATTCCGAAATAGAACACGAAGAAGTGCGATGCAATAAGAGGAACTCCCATACGTGTTAATATCGGTGCACAGGTTGCCGCCATGATACAATAGTTTGCGGTAGTGGGAACTCCCATACCAAGCACTATACAGCAAATCATCGTAAGGAAAAGTGCAATGATAACTTTATCTCCTGCAAGTGCAACAATACCGTTTATCATCATATTGGCAAGTCCTGTCATGGTGATAGTTCCTGCAATAATACCTGCAACACCGCAGGCAGCGGCAACCGTTATCATTCCCTGACCGCCGGAAGCGAGTGCTTCCCATATACGCTTAGGAGTGATGCGGTTTTCTTTATTGAAAAGGCTGACTACAATCGCAGCAATAATAGCAATAGCGGCTGCATACTGAATAGACTTCTGACTTGTACCAACAAGATAAATGAGAAGTATCAAAGGAATGAGCAAATAAACCTTCTTCAGCAAGGGGAGAAATTTAGGAAGCTCTTCCTTTGTAAGTCCACGCAGGCCTTCTTTCTTGGCTTCGAGGTGAACGGATATAAATACGCCTGCAAAGTAAAGAACAGCGGGTAAAATAGCTCTGACTACTATGTTACTGTAAGGAACGCCAACGT
This sequence comes from Eubacteriales bacterium, assembly GCA_045595105.1. Classification (GTDB taxonomy): domain Bacteria; phylum Bacillota; class Clostridia; order Oscillospirales; family SIG627; genus RGIG6353. The sequence continues at coordinate 3,206 of JAZNZV010000058.1, forward strand.
AGTCCGCCATAAGGAAGGCGGCTGCACCCATAATAGGTGGCATAATCTGTCCTCCCGTTGATGCAGAGGCTTCTGCTGCCGCCGCAAACTCGGGCTTATAGCCTGTTTTTTTCATCAAAGGGATAGTCACGGATCCTGAGCCTACGGTATTAGCAACGGATGAACCCGACACGATGCCCTCCAAGGCACTTGCAACAACTGCAACCTTCGCAGGACCTCCCGAAAAGCCTCCCACTACTGCGTTTGAAATATTTATAAAGAAGTCGGCTATTCCCGTACGTTCCAAAAATGCGCCAAAAATTATAAATACTATTATGAACTTAGAGCATACGTTGATGGGGGTTGAAAGGATACCCTCTTTTCCATAGAAAAGGGAACGCACGATATAGTTAAGTCTGCCATCGAAGGTAGGATTTGCAACTCCCCAAATAAGAGCATATGCCACGAAACAGCCTGCCACTATAACAATAGGCAAGCCCACGCTACGACGGCAGAGCTCAATAAGAGAGATAATACCTACAATGCCAATGATAATCTGATATAATTCAAACTTGCTTCCCTGTTGAATTATGGCAAGTGCATTAAAAGCATAATAAAGAAAAGCTCCCGTACCGCCAAGCATCAAAATTATATCGTACCAAGGCATAAAATTGACACGCTGTTTGCCTTTTTTGGCAGGATACATAATATATCCTATAAACACAATAAAAGCTACAAAGGTTGTAAGACGAAGCTCTTCAAGCCAGCTTGCAAACAGGGTTACGTAGAGACAAAACAAAGAAAACAGAGCAAGAATTGAAGTTACTATAATCTTAGGTGTTCCTTCCCAAATTCTTGTATTTGATTCTCTGTCAAATTTTTTCATGACGGCATCTAAATCCATAGGCTCTATTGGCTCTGCCGTCTTTTTCTTAAATAACATTAAACTTTCCCTCCTCGGGTCCTATACTAAATAAAAGGGCTGCGGTAAAATCCGCCGCAGCCCCTAAAAATCTCAATTACTGTACCGCTACGTCTATTCCCTTTTCCTTGAAATATTTAGCAGCACCTGCGTGGAAAGGAACTGTAAGTCCTTCTGTTGCATTTTCTAAGGTAAGCTCAGCACCCTTAGCATTTTCTTTTGTGATTGCGTCAACGTTGTCGAATATTGCCGCTGTGAGCTTATAAACGTCGTCTTCAGATGCATCTGCATCAACTATCAACGTTGCCTTAACGGTTACTGTCAAAACGTCTTCTTCCTGTCCGTTGTAAGTTCCTGCGGGAATTTTGTGAACGGAATAGAAGGGACAGCTTTCCATAAGCTTTTCTGCAATCTCTCCGTCGATAGGAACAAGGTATGCGTCGTTTGTTGTGCAAAGCTCGGTGATAGCGGGTGTAGGAGGTCCTGCAACGATGAACGCCGCATCAATCTTACCGTCCTTCAACGCATCTGCGCTATCAGCAAAGGACTGATACTGAGCCTTAATATCCTCTTCTGTGAGACCTGCAGCTGTAAGAACGTCGATAGCATTAAAGTAAACGCCCGAAGCAGGAGCACCGATTGAAACGGACTTACCCTTTAAATCTGCAACAGATTTGATAGAGGGGTCCATAGTTACAAGCTGAACTGCCTCAGCATAAAGACCTGCTACTGTACGGAAGGAAGAAACCTTACCGTCTGCTTCAAAGGAACGAATGCCATCCCATGCATATGACATAACGTCGGACTGAACTGTACCGAGCTGATAGTCACCTGCATCGATTCCCTGAATATTTGCCTTAGAGCCGTCTGTTGAAACGACTGTTACGTTGATGTCTGCCTTGTTTGTTATGTACTGACCGAGAACTCCGCCGTAGCCATAGTAGGTTCCTGCGGTTCCACCAGTACCCATAGTCATTTTTGTTCCTGTGCTGCTACATGATGCAAACGCAAACACAAGCACCAATGCAAGCACTAAAGAAATAATCTTTTTCATAATTGCCTCCTATTTTATAAATTATGGA
>JAZNZV010000059.1:0-4312 GCA_045595105.1 Eubacteriales bacterium
AAACGGTTATAGCCTTTGCAAGCTCGCTATCGATGGTATATCTGCCGTCCTTAATGGAAACAATCGAACCTCCCATGATGTGTGATACTACCGTAATAGGCTCACCGCTGTAACATCCAAGAGAAAACAAAAACGCATCTAACTCTTCGTCGTCCGTTTCAATCTGCTTTATGATATATTCAACGCCTTCAATTGCCTCAGATAAATTCATATTTCTCTCCCGATTTTGTCAAACGTATACGCAGTTAGCAGGTGCTAACTCAAATTCACAATGGTATAATACTCCAAAAAAGCTGTTTTGTCAACAGTTTTTTAAAAGTTTTTTTAAAAAATCGGCGTTGTGCATAAGCACAACGCCAAAATATTACATTTCGATGTCTATATATACCGCTGCATGGTCTGAAACCGTGAGATAATAGTCGGGAGTATAGCGGTCAAAGCGCTTAACACAGCCTTCGTCGGCATCCTTTACAAGAATGTGGTCGATAGCCTCCTCAAATGGCTTATCCCACCATTTATCGCCGGGTCCGTAAAATCCGCAATCGTTGTAGCCCACACCCTCATGCACAAAGTCGGTTGCAATATCGTGAGCATGACGATAGCCCCCTTCATTCAAGGCATACTGAATTGCAGGAGTATTATAGCCTGTGTTCATATCGCCCACCAGAATAACTGGACAGCCGTCATATTTCTTCTGATACTCGGCAATCTTTTCGGTTGCGGTTTTAAGCTGGATGCGACGCACGGCATCGGAGCCTGCCGCCATCGTCTCGGGCTGCCACCAAAGATGAGTGGTTGCAAAAATGAATACTTTCCCGCTTTCTTTATTGCGAAATACACCAATATTACAGCTCTTACTTTCAACGTCGTTGTATTCCCCGTCAAAGCCTTCTACCCTTACAGGATAGAGGACGTAATCTGTGGCGAGAAGCTCCAGCTTATCGGCACGGTATATAATGGGCGTGAAATTTCCCCAGATAATTGAATAAGGAATATTTGCATCCATGCTGTAAAATTTCAAAAGAGGATACATATCTCTGTTTATTTCCTGACCTCCGATTATATCAGGCATGAGCTCTTCATAAACACGTATGTGAGACTTCATACGAAGGGCAGCCGAGCAGTCAAGACCCCTCTCCTCCCAACCTAGAATATTATCGGTGCGGTTCCATAAATTATGGCTCATTAATCTCAAAGTAGCCATCACAGTTTCTCCTTTTATCAATTATTTTTTATTCATTATAGCACGGTGAAAACATCGGGTCAAGTTACACGAAATAAAATCCGACGCCGATATGAATTTCAGCGTCGGAAATATTCCTTATTCTTCGGTAGTTACAGATTTTTTAGGCTTTCTGAATATACCGCCCACTATCATTATCACAGCAAACACGATAAGGTAGAAGAGAACGGGGAATGAAAAGCTACCGTTTTCCGCCGCCGCTTTGTATGGAGTTATTCCGTGAGCGTACACAGCGGCGAATACCATAAATCCACATGCAATTATGGAAAACGCAGGGAGAATAAAGCGTTTGAATACGCCAAGCTCCCTTTCGTTTTTCATCCACACGATGAAAATAGGAATATACATAGCGTAAATAGTGACAATGGGAAGCTCAGATGAGTCGAAGTTAAATATTCCAAACCAACCGCTTGTAAGATTTGCCCCGTAGAAGTAGAGAAGCCAAGCTGCACATACGAAAAGTCCCCATATTGCCGAGTTTGTGGTCATATTGGTTGACTTGTCAATCTGAACGAAGGTCTCAGGGCGAGGTCCCTCACTACGTGCCGCAATAGCATACATACCTCTTGTAGCACCCACCATAAGACCGTTAAGCGTACCAAGGCAAGAGATTACTATACAGATATTAAGTACCGTTCCCCCCACGCTTCCGAATATGTTGGAGAATGCAGTTGTTGCGCCCTCTTCCATGAGCACCTTGTTGCTTGCGCCACCCGCAACGCCTATGTAATAAAGAACGTATGCGGCAACGACGATAATGGAACCCACTACCAACGCAATAGGAAGATTTCTCTTGGGGTTATTAAGCTCTGCGTTAATTGAAGTAGCTACAATCCATCCCTCATATGCGAAAACTGTTGCAACAACAGCCGCAAAAAGACCTCCGCTTGTGCCTCCTACCGCCTCAGTAACAACGGTTGTAAAATTGCCCGTAAGAGTACCGTTAGTCAAGCCGACGATAGTTCCAACGATTGCCATAAGGAAAATGGGAATAAGCTTTATTACGGTTGCACTTATCTGAAACTTACCTGCAAGCCTGGGAGAAAGTGCATTGACTGTATAAGACATTACAAGGAAAAATCCCGCTAAAGCAAGAACCTCCGCACTTGCAAGATGCCAGCCGAAGAGAACTCCGAAGTATCTTGCGGATACCCAGGCAAGAACAGAGGTCATTCCGGGGTAGTAAATATTTACCATAAACCATGCAAGATAGTAAGCGTAGCCCTTTCCGCAGGTAGCCTCTGCGTAGTCAACTACACCGCTGACTTTTTCATACTTTGTCGCCATAATAGCAAACTGTGCCGAGCATATTATCATGATAAGCCCCGTTATAACCCATGCGGCAATACCAAGAGGCATATTTCCACCCGTGGCATTAAGCACGTTCTGAGCCTTAAAGAAGACGCCCGAGCCGATAACGGTGCCTACAACCATACAAATGGCTGTCATAAGACCGTATTTTCTGTTTAACTTTTCCATAAATTTTTCTCCTGTTTTTTAATTATAAAGAAAAAATTCTTCTTTCAGTGAAATTCTACCATATTTTTTCAATTTTGTAAATAGAAAAAGAACATTATGTTAAAGCCATCACAAAAAAAGTTTGTAGGCTGTAAAAAGCTATGCTTTTACAGCCTACACAATTAAAATATTCCAAAGCCGCCATATGCCACGATAAGACTTGCAAAGACGATAGAAACCATGGAAAGAAGCTTAATGAGAATATTGACCGAAGGACCTGCCGTATCCTTGAAGGGGTCACCCACGGTATCGCCAACTACTGCTGCCTTGTGGCTATCGGAGCCCTTTCCTCCCGAGTGTCCTGCTTCTACATATTTCTTAGCATTGTCCCATGCACCGCCCGAGTTTGACATCATGATAGCAAGTGCAAAGCCCGAAACAAGTGCTCCTGCAAGCATTCCCACTACGCCGTTACATCCAAGAACAATACCTACGATTATAGGAGACACAACGCCCAAGGCTGCAGGGGCAATCATTTCCTTGAGTGAGGATTTTGTGCAGATGTCAACGCAGGTTGCGTAATCCGCTTCCGCTTTTCCGTCAAGGAGTCCGTCGATTTCTCTGAACTGTCTTCTAACTTCGAGAACTATTTTCTGTGCGGCACGTCCTACTGCCTGCATAGTAAGTGCAGAGAAAAGGAAAGGAAGCATTGCGCCCACAAAAAGTCCTATAAGGACAGCGGGATTTGTTATGCTAAGGTCGAGAAGGTCGGGATTGATACTCTTTATTTCGTCGGTATATGAAACGATAAGTGCGAGAGCTGTAAGTGCAGCAGAGCCTATGGCAAAGCCCTTACCTGTGGCTGCTGTTGTGTTACCCAGAGAGTCAAGGGAGTCGGTTCTCTGTCTCACCTCTTCGGGAAGTCCGCTCATTTCGGCAATTCCGCCTGCGTTATCGGCGATAGGTCCGTATGCGTCGGTTGCAAGAGTTATACCCAATGTGGAAAGCATACCCACAGCAGAAAGTCCCACACCGTAAAGTCCGCTTTCAAAGGATGCGCTACCCCCTGCAAAAAGATAGCTTGCTATAATGGAAATGCCAACGATTATAACGGGAATAGCAGTCGAGTTCATACCCAGTGCAACGCCGTCTATTATAACGGTAGCAGATCCCGTTTCACTTGAACGGGAAAGCTTTTGGGTGGGCTTGTAGGAGTCAGACGTATAATACTCGGTGAAATATCCAATAAGCACGCCCGCAAGAAGTCCTGAGATAACCGAGCCGATGAGTCCCGTCTTTTCGGGAGTGATAATTCTTATAAGAAGGAAGCTTGCAATAGCGGAAATCACTGCCGCTGAATACGTGCCCTTTCTAAGGGAGGAGAGAAGTTGTTTCTGATTTGCTCCTTCCTTTGTGGAAACGAAGAATGATGCGATAACGGATGCAAGTATTCCTACTGCGGCGATAGACATGGGGAGAAGAACTCCGCCTATTCCATATCCGCTTGCAACAGCAAGTGCTCCGCTGGAGATTACCGAGCCTACGTAAGACTCGTAAAGGTCGGCTCCCATGCCCGAAGTCGGAGGCCAAGCGGTCTTAGGAAGACAATCT
>JAZNZV010000060.1:0-14072 GCA_045595105.1 Eubacteriales bacterium
CTTTTGGGTATCTCTATTGTTTTGGTGCGGGAGACAGGGGTCGAACCTGCACGGTGAACCACTGGTTCCTAAGACCAGCGCGTCTGCCAATTCCGCCACACCCGCATTTATTTTGCTTTTACATTGTATCATAAAGGAAGAAAAAAATCAACACGAAAAAAGTATTTTAAATAAATTTAAAAAAACTCTTGCTTTTTTTAAAATGTTATGATATAATTTCTTTCGCTAACTATGGATTTATAGGGATAGTCCTCTGCTGGTCTCGGCATGAACATTCCTTTACTTTCCAATAAAATGGAAGGAGGAGCCTCATAATGGATCTTATTAAGGCTTTCACAAACGAGCAGATTAAGGCTGAAGCACCTGAATTCAGAATCGGTGACACAGTTCGTGTTCACAACAGAATCAAGGAAGGTGCAAGAGAGAGAATTCAGTACTTTGACGGTACTGTTATCGCCAAGAAGAACGGCGGTATCTCCGAAACCTTTACCGTAAGAAGAATTTCTAACGGTGTAGGCGTTGAGAAAACTTTCCCTCTTCATTCGCCTAACGTAGTTGCGGTTGACGTTATCCGTGAAGGTAAGGTTCGCCGTGCTAAGCTTTATTATCTTCGTGACCGTGTGGGTAAGGCTGCAAAGGTTAAAGATAAGACAAAGTAAGCTCATCGAAAAGGACTTGCAAAATGCAAGTCCTTTTTTATTTACCGTGAAATTGCATATTAAATCGACCTCGCCGTTTTGCCTTCTTCAGGTAAAAGATGTATTACGATAGGCGAGATATGCCCGTGGCGGCTCGCCACTTTTTTATTTTTATTATTGACTTTTTGGGGGGATTTTGTTACCATGGTGTTAGTAACCTAAAACATTTTTGGAGAGGTAACGCTATGAATAACTGCAAGCTTTTTTACGTATCCCCTATGGGCGACGACAACGCCAACGGAAGCAAGGACGCCCCCTTTTTAACACTTGAGAGAGCGATGAAGGAGCTGTCCGATTTAAGCTCTGATATTGTTATAAATCTTCTTCCCGGTGTTCATGAAATAAAGGAAACACTTGTTTTTGACAACACAAACACCTCGAAAAACAGAGCTATCACCTTTAAGGGGGACAACGCCACAGTGTTCGGCGGTATGTACGTTAAGAATTGGGAAAAGCACAATGACAAGCTTTACAAGGCAAATCTTGATATAGAGGACGTGAGAAACCTTTATATCAACACTTACCCCGCAAAGAGAGCGAGAACCAAGTACTCCTACTTTATAAGCGACGTTATCAAAAACGGCGAAGAAACTGTGGGCGTCAGGGTAAGCGAAAAGAACTTCCCCAAGGGCTTTAATAACTTCAAGGATATGGAGTTTGTCAATCCTTGGGAATGGGAATGCCACAGATACAAAATCAAGGACTACGAGTACCTTCCCGAAAGCCATGAATATGCCTTTATATTCGATATGACTTATACTCCCGTGATTAAGAGACTGGGCAAGGAATCGAGAAGCTTCTATCTTGAAAACGACTTCTCTCTTCTTGACGAAGAGGGTGAATTCTACTTCGACAAGGACGAAAAGGTTATATACTATTATCCTTACTCCGACGAGGATATGACAAAGGTTGAGGCGACAGTTGGCAAAAAGGAAATGTTTGTACACATTCTCGGTGCCGACAATGAGCACAGGGCTTGTAACGTCAGCTTTGAGGGTATAAAATTTGCAGGCGGTGCTTGTAATATAATTTCCAAGACGGGCTACGGCTGTTATCAGTCCGACGCTCTAAGCGAAAAGGTTAAGCACCTTTCTCCCGAAACCTTTACCGACGGATATTTCGGCGTCAATACCTCTCAGTTCAGACTCAACTTTGCAGATGGCATTACCTTTAAAGGCTGTGAATTCTACAACATGGGCTCGGCTATCATCGGTATGAACGACAGCGTTTCCAACGTGCTTGTTGAAGGCAGTATATTCAGAGACTCCTCGGCAACGGGTATTCGTGTGGGAAGCCCCTTCCATTACCGTGAAAAAGAGGGCATCGACGTGTGCCGAGGCATCACTATTCAGAATAACGTATTTGCAAGACTCCCAGGGGAGCTCTTAAATAACTGTGCTGTCAGCGTTTACTATGAAAGTGATATAAAGATACTTCACAATTACTTCAAGGACATTCCCTACACCGCCATAACTCTTGGCTGGGGCTGGGAGGGTGCCGTGGCATATGACAGCCGTAATTTTGACGTAGCTTACAACCACATCGACCACTGTATGGGCGTACTTCACGACGGTGGCGGAATATACACTCTGGGTGAAATAAAGAACTGTCATATCCACGATAACTTAATTAACGACGTGAACTGCTTCGCGCTTTACAACGATGCAGGCTCTGCACAGATATCCACCTACAACAACGTAGTTTTCAACTCCCGACTTTCAATGTACGTTCAGCTGACAAGATATCTCACCAATAACCTCAATATCTACAACAACTTCTCCGACGAACCCAAGACCTCTATCCCCACCGACAACGAAACAGTCAAGTGGGAAGAGTTCATCAAGGTTGACAGATACAATCTTACAGGCGAAGCTGCTGAAATTGCGGCAAGGGCAGGTGTGGAAAAGGACTATGAGGCTCTAAAAAATGTGGCATTTTATCCCGAGGGTCACTTTATGAGAACCTCTTACGCTTGGAAAAACGATTTTAATAGCAAAACCGATGCTCTCATCAAGAAGCTTCGTGGAGAAATTGAGGCAGAGGACTTTATGGAGGGTGGCGAAGGCGTTGGCTTCCACAAGACTCTCAAGCCCCGAAGAAACAACAACCCCTATCGCCCCGACGAGGTTAACCTTACGTATAGCTCCAGAGCGCTGAGCTACGCCGTGCACATTGACGAGGAGGGCGAGTGGCTTCGCTACGAGGTGGACGTTCCCGAGACGGGAGACTACCACGTAGACCTTTACGCTGTAATAACAAAGCCCAGCGATAAGCCTCTCATGAAGATATATCTCGACGAAAAGCTCCTTACCGACAAAACGCCCGCTACCATTTCTACCCCAAGTCACACCATAGCGCCGTCGGGCCCCTTTAACATCACAAAGGGCAAGCATATATTCAAAATGGAATTTATAACTCCTTACTATTTCGACAAATTCAGACTTTATAAGGATAACCACGCCCCCATACCCGAAGAGCTTTATTACACCTCTGACGAGGATTATAAAGACGGAAGCTATTAAAAGTAAAAGTGTTCGCTTGATGCGAACACTTTTTATTTACACGTCGTCTCTCACTAAATCCTCGAAGGTTTGTCTTTTTACCGAAATTCTGTCCTTGCCGTCGCTGAGTGTTACGAGAGCGGGACGAAGGAGTCTGTTATAATTTGAGGACATGGAGAAGTTATATGCACCTGTTGTGCAGACGGCGAGGATATCTCCCCTCTTGGGGCGGGCAAGCTCTACTCTTTCTTGAATGAGGTCTCCGCTTTCACAGCATCTGCCACCCACAGTCGCCTTGAAGTCGGGGGCTTTATCGGCATAAGATGCGTTAATAAGTGTATAGGGTGACTCGTAAAGGGCGTAGCGTGGGTTGTCTGCCATACCACCGTCAACCGAAACGTAGTTCTTATAATTTTCGATACACTTTACGCTTCCCACGGTATAAAGGGTCATACCGCTGTCAGCAACTATACTTCTGCCCGGCTCCATAAAGATGCGGGGCTTTTTGAGGGAAAGCTTTTCAAGGAGTGCGTCTATATATTCTCCGATTTCAGCGATATTCTTTGTATAGCTTATCTCGGGGTCGCTTTCCACGTACTTTACAGCCATGCCACCGCCGAGATTGAGCTCGGGAGCTTCAAAGCCGTACTTTTCTTTAATGTGGGCAGAAAATCCAAGCATTCTGTCAGAGGCTTCTATAAAGGGCGTGCAGTCGAACACCTGTGAGCCGATATGACAGTGATAGCCGAAAAGTGTAATATTCTTAAAGCCCAGCACCTTTTCAACAAGCCTTTCGGCGTCTCCCGTCTCAATGGCAACACCGAACTTAGAGTCAACGGTGCCCGTATTGATAGCCTTCAAGGTATGGGGGTCGATACCCGGTGTGAGACGGAGAAGGACAGAAGCATTCATACCCATATCTCCTGCGATTTCTTCAAGGGCAAGGGCTTCGTCAAGGTTATCCACCACTATTCTGCCAACGCCCATCTGAAGCGCCATTCTCAAATCGTCGTCGGTCTTGTTATTTCCATGGAACATAGCACGGGAAAGGTCGAAGCCTGCGTTCTTGGCAGTATAAAACTCACCTGGGGAGACCACGTCTATCCACATATTCTCTTTTTCGAGAGTTCTGTAAAGGTCGGTATAGCAAAGAGCTTTTCCCGCAAAGCAAGGCTCAGAATCGGGGGTAAAGGCACCCTTCATCGCACTCTTATACTCTCTGACTCTTCCCACGATTTTATCCTCGTCGATGAGATAGAGGGGGGTTCCATGTTTTTTGGCAAGGTCAACGGTGTCCACACCTGCAAAGGTGAGGTGACCCTTTTCGTTTATATTGATATTATCCGATAGCATTTTATTTTCCTTTTCTTTTAAAGCATATGTGAGAGCATTTCTTCCTTTGACAGCTCGCTCAGGTCGGCGGGAGCAACGTCAAAGACTGTCTTACAGCCCGTTTCCCCTCTGTCCTTCATCTTCAGCATAGCCGAGGTGTAAGCAACTATGGTGCTTGCAGTAAACTCGGGGTTGGAGTCAAGGGTGAGAGAATACTCGATAGTCTGATTGTTTTCAAGGTCGAAGCCCGTCTTACCTGTTCTGATAACTCTTCCGCCGTGAGGAAGCCCCTTATGGTTCTTGTCAAGCTCTTCCTTAGTAATAAAGGTAACGGTGGTATCATAATCGGCGAAGTAGTTGGGCATCTCTTTTATTTCTTTTTCTATTCTCTCAAGGTCGGCGCCCTCTTCGGCAACTACAAAGCACTCTCTTGTGTGCTTCTCACGGGTGGTAAGCTCGGGGCTTTCTCCCCTTCTCACTCTGTCAACAGCCTCGGGCACGGGCACGGTATACTGTCTTGCATCAACAACGCCGTCAATTCGTCTGATAGCGTCGGAGTGACCCTGACTTACTCCTCTACCCCAGAAGGTATAATCACGTCCGAGAGGAAGAATAGATGAGGCGTAAAGGCGGTTGACCGAGAACATACCCGGGTCCCAGCCCACCGAAATCATGGCAACGTTGCCACCCTCCTTTGCCGCTTTATCCACGTTCTTAAAATGTTCGGGGATTTTAGCATGGGTATCGAAGGAGTCTATAACGTTGAAATTCTTTGCAAGTGCAGGTGTCATTTCGGGCAGGTCGGTAGCCGAACCGCCACAGATAATAACTGCGTCAACCTTACCTTTTAAGGAAAGGATGTCGTCCATATGGACAGCCACAGCACCCTCGGTTCTGATTTTAAGGCTTTCGGGAGCACGTCTTGTAACCACCGCCACAAGCTCCATGTCATCTCTGTTCTTTATTGCCGCTTCTACTCCACGGCCAAGATTTCCATATCCTGCAATAGCAATTTTTTTCATCTTTTTACCTCTGTTTCTGAAAATGAGTTTATATACAATTATCCACACCAAGACGGTGTAAGGAATTGCCGTTATAATATCCAGTACCGAGTGCTGCTTTATAAGTACTGTTGAAGCTATGATGAAAAGAGTCAGAGCTGAGAAAAGGGCTCTTGACAGCTTCCCGAAGCTTTTAGAATAATAGGTAGCAACAAGTGCACCCAAGGCACCCACCACGTGCATGCTGGGACAGACGTTGGTGTTGGTGTCGGCTTTATAGATAAGCCCTACGACCTTAGAAAAAACGCTGTCATAAAGAGTGATATCCACTCTCAAATTCTGTTCGTTGGGGAAAATAGAGTTAATAATAATTATCGAAAAGAAGGCTATGCCCACAAAGGACATATATTTTTTAAAGCCCTCACTATCCGAAAAGAGAAGCTTCAGTCCTACGTAAAACAAAAAAGGATACCACAAAACGTAGGGAATGACGAAAATATCGATAAAGGGAATTTTGTCATCTATGGGGAGATAGGACTCAAAGCCACCGCTTGGCACAAGCTTCTCGGCTATAAAAAAGGTGCATAGGTATAAGGGCAATATCAAAAGATAGAATATGAGTGTTTTATCTTTTTTCGTTTTCAAGGCACCTCCCGAAAAACAGTTTTATTTTAGCACGGTTTAACTTCAATTACAAGATTTTTTACCTAAAATCTTTAAAAATATACTAACCCGAAAGGGCTATTCTTTCGGGTCAAAGGTTTTTTCTACAATGCTCTTGATTTTTTCTTCAAGTCCGTCGGGATTTCTATGCTTGACGGCAAGAGTGAGGTTTTCTTTTTTGAAAATAGCCTCTGCTCCACGGCAGACGTCATCCAAGGTCACGTCAAGGTAAGCACGACGTCTATCCTCAAGACTTTCATATTCAAAGCCGAGGAAGTGGGACTCATACACCTTGTTCCAGTTAAGCGCCTCGGCATCGTCCAGCACGAAAAGGTAGTTTTCGGTGTAGGGAACCTTAGCGAACTCAACGTGCTCGGGGTCGGGGGTGGACTTAATGAGGGAAAGAGCAAGTGTCAAAGCGTCAAGGAAGTCCTTTTTCGACGTCTCAAAGGAAAGAGAGAGAACGCCTTTATCACGGTACTCCTCGAAATTGGCGTCGAAGCTGTAAACGTAGCCCTCTTTTTCGGAAAGCTCGGTGAACATTCTTGATGAGTCTCCCCCAAAGAGCATATCGTAGAGAACGTCACGGACAGGCTTTTTCACCGCCTTCAGGTCGGCATCGAAGGAAAGCTTTACCTTGCAATAGTCAGCCCTTTTGATAGTTATCTCGGGCGCTCGCTTGAAAAAGCAGGGAGAGTCAGGCGCCATATTTTCCCTTTTCACGCCTTGGGGAAGAGTTATTTCCGACACCTTTTTTACAAGATATTCCTCATGAGAGGAGTCAAAGGACCCTGTGAGGTAAAAGAACACGTTATCCTTTGTCACGGTCTTGTGCCAAAATGCGTCAAGGCTTTTTCTCGACATCCTTGAAATTCTGCCCACGCTTCCCGTTATGCTCTCAGAAAGCGGGGTGCCCTTCCACACCGTTTTCTGACAAAGGGCATCCACGGTAGATGGGTAAGAGTCCTCTCTTATCTCACGCTTAACTCTCTCCTTTTCGGAGGAGAATTCCTCGTTTGTGATGACGAGGGGGGAAAGCGCAAGAGTGAGAATATCTATGGCTTTTTCTATAAACTTCGGGTTCCCTTGTATGGAAAGCTGTATCAGCTCGTTATAGGTAGTGCCCGAAAAGGTAAGCCCCTGTCGGTCAAGCTCACTGTAAAGCGTTCCCGACATAAGGTTATTAATATTGCGGAAAATGATATGCTCGAGAAAATGTGAGTATCCTCTCTCACGCTCCTCCTCATAGAGAGGTCCTGCAGGGATATAAAGAGCGAGGAAAAAGCTATGTGCTGTTGAGGGAAAGGTGAAAACGTTTATTCCCGAAGCATTTATCTTTTTTTCGTTGAAATTATTTCGTAGGGTCAATGTATTTCCAATACTCCTTAAGATAGTTTATTCCCGACCAAAGGGTAAGAACAGCAGTTGCCGCCATACCGATATACGAGAAGATATACAAATCCCAGAAAAGATGCTCGATTAAAAATACCACGATTGATATGGACTGGGTCATTGTCTTACACTTGCCAAGCCAGTTGGCAGGAACTACAATGCCCTCTCCCGACACGACCAGTCTTATACTTGTAACTGCAAGCTCACGGAATATAACGATTATGGCAACCCATACCATAAACGGTCTGAGTGTGTCGTTTGCAACGGTTATTGCAACAAGGGCGCCTATGACCATAAACTTGTCGGCAACGGGGTCCATGAATTTTCCGAAGTCGGTAATAAGGTTATATTTTCTTGCAATCTTTCCGTCGATAAAGTCGGTAACGGCAGTTATCACGAAGAGAAGTGCGGGTATTATTCCGTAGAGGATGTGGCTGTTACCTGTAAGAGCAGGATAAAGAATGAACACCATAACCACGGGAACGAGAATCATTCTTAAAATAGTAAGCTTGTTTGGTAAATTGATTTTACTCATAATTTTCTCCTTTAGTCAATCTGACTTCCCATCAAATCGTAATCGAGTACCTCTGTGACACGGACCTTAATGAATTCACCGTCACGAAGTCTTCTCTTTGCCGAAAAGTATATTTTTCCGTCAATTTCGGGAGCGTCCATTTCGGTTCTTCCGAAATAAATCTCTCCTACCTTGTCATAGCCCTCAACAAGAACGTCAAGAACCTTGCCAAGCTGTTTTTCGTTATTCTCAGCGTGTATCTTATACTGAGCTTCCATTATGCTGTCGCAACGCTTTTGCTTAGTCTTTTCGGGAATCTGTCCCTTCATGGAATAGGCAGGGGTGTTTTCCTCTCTTGAGTAAGTGAATGCTCCAAGACGCTCAAATCGTGTGCTCTTCACGTAGTCGAGAAGCTCTCGTGCCTCTTCTGCCGTTTCGGTAGGAAAGCCTGTTATAACAGTTGTGCGTATAGTTATGTCGGGCATAGCCCTTCTCAGTCTTTCTACCGCACTCTTTATGACCTCTGACCCGCCGTGGCGGTTCATGACACCGAGAACTCTCTCGTTTATGTGCTGAATGGGCATATCTATGTATTTTGCAATACAGTCGTATTTCGCCATGACCTCGATAAGGGAGTCGGTTATCTTGTCGGGATAGCAATAGAGAAGTCTTATCCACTTAAAGTCACACTCGGTTGCCAGCCTTTCGAGAAGAGTGTCAAGGCTGTACTTCCCATAAAGGTCTTCGCCATACCTTGTAGTATCCTGAGCCACAAGGCAAAGCTCTTTCGCACCCAGGTCGAAAAGGGTATGGGCTTCCGCAATTATATCCTCCATCTCACGGCTTCTAAATCTACCTCTTATATCGGGAATGGAGCAATATGCACAACGGTTGTCACAGCCCTCCGCTATTTTAAGGTATGCAGTATATTCGGGAGTGGTGACTACTCTGTCTCCCCCGAAGGGAAGGTTTTCGGTGGGGGAAAGGGAAAAATATTTTTCGCCCTTATACGCCGCTTCTACCGCTTCGCATATCTTCCACTCGTCGCCTGCCGACAGAATTGCATCCACCTCGGGGAGAGTTTTCTCTATATCCTCGGCGTAGCGGGTAGCAAGACAGCCCGTTACAACTATACCCTTCAAATCGTGGTGCTCTTTAAGGTAAGCCACGTCAAGGATAGTTTCGATGGCTTCCTCTTTTGCGCTCTTTATAAAGGCGCAGGTGTTTATTATCATAACGTCAGCGTATATGTCCTCGCTGACTATTTCATAGCCTCTTTCGTTGAGAAGTCCAAGCATTACCTCGGTATCGCAGGTATTCTTAGGACATCCAAGTGAGACAAATCCAACTTTTATGCTCATTTTTACTCCGTTTTACTAATAATCGAAAGCGTCTTAATTCTGCATTCCCGAAAGGGCAGATGAAATAGTGTCCGACAGAAAGCCTCTTGACGAAAGCTTGCGCCAAATAACGTCCTTTTCCTGTCCGTCGAGATTTTTCTTTATATAATCCTTCGCAAGAGAGACAAAGTCGGGGTCAAGGCTTTCAAGCGCTTCGTCAACGGTTTCCCTCTCGAAGCCCTTTTCATACATAGAGCCCTTGACCTTAACCTCTCCCCAAAGCTTTTCAAGACACTTTTCGGCGTATCGTTTGGCATAGCCCTTGTCGTCAAGGTAGCCCGCCCTTTCAAGCTTACCGATAAGCTCCTCTACCCAAGCCCTGTCGGGGTAGGCTCCGAAGGCTTTTTCACGGCAAAGCTTCGTTATAAGTGCTTTTTTTGTAATATCGCCGGCAGCAAGTCGGCGTATCGCCTTTTTCTTTATATAACGGTTGCAGGCAAGGGTGATAAGACGCTCGCTGTCCTCTATTTCCTCACCCTTTTCAAAGCCTGAAAAGTACTTTTCGGCATCCTTTACCCAGATGGGATATTCTCCCTCGTCGGTAATTATCACCGTCTCTTTATTCTTTGTTACGTTATACTCTCCAAGATACTTCATTATTCCTCAAATCCGTCTGCAATATCGTCGTCCTCGTCCTCGTCAAGACCTGCTATTCCGCCAAAGGAAAGATTTCCTTGAAGGTCCTTTGCCTGAGCGAGAATTTTTGACTTTATCTCTTCACGAAGGTCGGGGTTTTCTTTAAGGTAAATCTTTGCGTTGTCCTTACCCTGTCCCAGTCTGAGTCCGTTGTAGCCATACCATGAGCCACTCTTGGACACGATGCCAAGCGTTTCGCCAAGGTCGATTATTTCGCCGTCGGCAGAAATGCCCTCGCCGTACATAATGTCAAACTCCGCAGACTTAAAGGGAGCGGCAACCTTATTCTTAACTACCTTACACTTGGTATGGTTACCCACTACCTCACTCTTATTCTTTATCTGCTGACCACGGCGCACGTCAATTCTCACAGATGCATAGAATTTAAGAGCCTTACCACCCGTCGTTACCTCGGGGTTTCCATACATAACGCCAACCTTTTCACGAAGCTGGTTGATGAAGATGAGAACGCACTGACTCTTTGCGATAGCGCCCGACAGCTTTCTGAGTGCCTTGGACATGAGTCTTGCGTGAGCGCCCACCATTGCCTGTCCCATGTCGCCCTCAATTTCAGCCTTAGGAACAAGGGCTGCAACAGAGTCAACGATTATTACGTCGATAGCATCCGAGGATATGAGAGCCTCGGCAATTTCAAGCGCCTGCTCACCGTCGTCGGGCTGAGCCACAAGGAGGTCTTGAATATCAACGCCTATCTGCTGAGCGTAGGAGGGGTCGAGAGCGTGTTCGGCATCGATAAAGGCTGCCGAGCCACCCATCTTCTGTGCCTCTGCCGCAATGTGAAGAGCGAGGGTAGTTTTACCCGAGCTTTCAGGTCCGTAGATTTCCACAATTCTTCCCTTGGGCACGCCACCAATACCAAGAGCAAAGTCGAGAGAAAGGGAGCCTGTGGGGATTGCAGACACCTGCATCTGTGTGTTGTCGCCAAGTCTCATAATTGAGCCCTGACCGTATTTCTTTGTAATATTTGTTATGGCTTTCTTTCTTGCAGCCTCTTTTCCTGCCTTTATATCCTCGGCAGTGTCTGCGCCTTTTTTCTTCTTTTCGTCCATTTCTTTATCTCCTGTTCTTATAGTAATTTCTACACCAATTTATATTGATAAGCTTTTCAAAAAGGTCTCTCCTTGTAAAGCTGTAATGGTTTGTGGCTTCAAAGCCAAGCCTTGAGTCGGCACAAAGAAGCTTTACCGTCTCTTTTACGTTCTCCTCCTCGGAGTTGAAAACCTCGTTGAAAAATTCTATATCCTCGGCTGTGGGAATTTCTTTTTCGTTACGTCGCCTTGTAAACCTTATAAGGTTATAGGTGGTGAGGAAGTGGACGTAACAGCCCTTCATACAGTTGTAGGTCTCAACGAAGCGTTCGCTCTTGTCACCCTTGTAGGACTCCATTATATCGAGAGCGAGCTTGTTGCCCTCGCACACAAGTCTGAACTGATTTTCAAACACGTCCTCGGGGTAATTTACACGCCACGTCTTCAGGTCGTCGTAGGGGTAGCACACCATAGTAGCGTTCCAGCCCGTCTTTTCGGTAAAGAACTGACTTTTCGGTCCCGAATTCTGCGGTGCATCGTAGAGCACTCCTATATGGAAGGGGAACTCACGAAAGCCTTTGGAAAATTCTCTTTGGGCTCTCATAACGGTCTCCCATTCAGATGCACCGTACATGCTCCTTACAAAGTCCTCAACGCTCCACCCCTTTTCAAAAACGTCGTTTACAAGACGGATATTGGGGGAAGGAGAGCCACCCAGCGTCCAGCTGAGCATGATGTGCTTTATGCCCTCGTTTTTAAGGTTTCTTGCGTGCTCCGCCACAAGGTCGAAAACGGGAATGAAGGGCAGTGCCGACATTTCCCAGGAGCAGTTGAACTGCACCTTTGCCGAGCATTCAAGACCCTCTTCTTGCGCTTTTTTCCAACAGGTCTTAGATAACTCGCTTGGACCGGGGTTTGAGATAGAATAGTCTTGTATTCGGTTTGATATACCGCCCTTGACTATTTCCATTTCACTTTCGCTGGTCTTCTGGAAAATTATGCTCTTGTCAAGGCGTTCTATTATATCGCCTATCTGTTCCCTTGGCCACGCCCAATCCCATGCGATAACTCTCGCCTTGGGGCTGGCACGGTGAACGCCTCTTGCTATTATATTATTCACTTCAGAGATGACCTCGTACGCCTTGCGGTCTTTACACCTGGGACAGTTACAGTTGTCTTCGGTAGCGTGAGAATAACAGTTTGTCTGATTTTCGCTGGCGGTGATAGTTAATATTCCGCCAAGGTCCTCCACCTCGTGAAAAAGTGTATAAAGTGCGTTTTCCAGGTATTCCTGCACCTCGGGGGTTGAAGTACAAAGGGAATAGCGCTTCGTTTCGGGGTTCCTTGTATGACCCTTTAAATGAGGATGTTTTTCAAAAAACTCCTCGCTCATATTTCTCGGCTCGTTTATGTAAAGATATATGCCGATACCGTACTTTTTCGCTTTTTTTACTATCTTTCTCAGGTTTTCAAGTCTTTTTTCGTAGCCCTTCGACAGCTCGGGTGCAAATGGGTATGGAGTCAGCTGATAGAGTACGCCTTGCATCCAAAGTCCGTTTATTCCATACTCGGCGTATTCCCGTAGCAGTCTGTCGGGGAATGGGTCACAGTCGTCCTCAATAAGCGGGTCACCGTAAAGGGCGAAATATGAATATATAAGTCTTAAATCTCCGTCAATATCCGAAACAGTTATGGGTGCGCTGTCTTTTTCGTAATACTTTTTTACGAAGTCAAAGGGCTTTTCGGGGAAATCGCCAAGCTCATTTTCGTAGCGCTCCACCGTCTCTTTTATCTTCCTTGCCTTTTCTTCCTCTTCCTTTGTAAGCTCACGGTATAAAGCGTCTTCACACCTTGGTGAGATAACACCAAGCTTTGTAAAGAGGAAGTCGTCCTCTTTGAGCACTATATCAAATTCACTCTGCGTAAGGTCGAGGACAGTGCATATCTGGTCGTAAGAGAGCATATGCCACATATTTCTCACTATTGTAACGTAGCCCCTTTTACGCCATACGGGGTCTGCCTTTAATTCGGGGTCAAGCCCCATTTTCTCGGCGCACGCTCTGACGTTTTCCACCGTTGTCTGAAGAACGTCGGCAAGCTTTTCTTCGGGAATATATCCCCAGCCTCTGAAAATAGCGCCCATAAATCTGTTTGGGAAATAAGCGTAGTCAAGAGGTGGCTTGTTAGCCACAGATACGAGAGATGTGGGCATATGAACTCCTTTTTAAGTTTAATTTGCCTGACGGCAAGTTATATTACCTCGTAGTTATATTTGTCTGTCAGACAAGTTATATTTTTGCCTTACGGCAAAAGTTATGGTTGATTTGCTTAAAGCAAATCTTCAATTATTTAGTTTTCTTCAGCATTTCCTTTTAAGGTTTTTACTGAACTGATAAGCATTCTTCTGATTAAACCACAGCTATTATTTAACTTGGTATATTTTTCTAAACATATATACTCCTATTAATTATTTTCCTTTAGGAAAATATTCCTTAACTTGCAAACAAAGTTTGCAAATATAACTTATCCGTCAGGATAAATATAACTTCCGAAGGAAATATAACTTGTGCGAAAGCACAAATATAACTTTTTAATGCCAAAGAAGGCATTAAAAAACAAATACTCTGTCATTATTTGACAAATCTTTTACAATTTCTCCGCCTTGGAAGAGCGTTTTAAGAGCTTCGCCCTGTTCTGACCCTATCTCGAAGATGAAAAGTGTGTTTTTAAGGTCAAGGGCTTTTATCCGTCTGTAAAAGTCGAGTCCGTCGTCACCGCCATAAAGGGCGAGAGTGGGCTCTTTTTTCACGTTTTCGGGAAGTAGCTTCATCTCCTCTGACGTGATATAGGGGGGATTCATAATAATTGCAGACGCTTCAAGTCGGA
>JAZNZV010000061.1:0-4250 GCA_045595105.1 Eubacteriales bacterium
CTGTCACTATGCAATAATGGGGATAGCAAAGACCGTCCACTCTTATCCCCTCTTCTTCGATGCAATGAACGAAAAGGGGGTGGCGGTGGCAGGACTCAACTTTGTGGGTAACGCTGTCTATAATGACTTTTCACCCACAAAAAATAACGTTGCCTCCTTTGAATTCATTCCCTACCTTCTCACTCGTGCACAAAGTGTTGATGAAGTGAGAGCACTTTTAAAGGACGTGAACGTGGTTTCAACCCCTTTTTCTCATGAAATGCCCCCATCTGAGCTTCACTTCATAATTTCAGATGAAAAGGAAAGCATTACTGTGGAAAGCGTGAAGGATGGACTGAAGGTCTATTCTAACCCCGTAGGAGTGCTGACAAACAATCCCGAGTTTCCCTGTCAGATGACACACCTTACCTACTATATGAACGTTACAAATAAGAGTGCCCAAAACGTATTTTCAAAAAGCCTTGATTTAAAAACAGTATCACGTGGCATGGGAGCCATGGGGCTTCCCGGTGACCCCTCTTCTCCGTCAAGGTTCGTCATGGCGTCCTTCGTAAAAGAAAACTCTCCCCTGGACTCCCTGTCTCAGTTCTTTCATCTTCTTACGCATACCGAACAAGTCTTGGGTGCAACCGAAGTAAGAGAGGGAGAATATGAGATGACCGAGTACACTTCGGCATATAGCAGAAAAGAAAAAGCCCTCTTTTACACCACCTATCAAAACCGACGTATCACATGCATTGACACAAAGAAATATGACCTTGACTCTCATACTCTTTTGTCATTTCCGCTCAGAAGAGATGAAGATATTTTTTATGAAAGCTAAAGCTTTCCGTTTTCGACCTTCAGTTTCCTCCACTCCTTCGGGGTCATTCCCGTTTGAGCCTTAAATCGGCGGATAAAATAACCAACGTTTTCAAAGCCACTGTCAAAGGCTATTTCGGTAATACTTTCATCTGTGTTTTTGAGCTTTGTTGCGGCGTGGTTTATTCTGACGCAATTTATATATTCCACGGGCGTCTTTTCGGTGTGAAGCTTAAAAAAGGAGCAGAAATACTTTGGCGAAAGACCGCAGATATGGGCAAGCTCCTGAAGCTTTATTTCGCCCTTAAAATTCTTTTCTATAAAGGAGACGGCTTTTCTTATTCTCTCGGTTTCAAAATTCTCACTTTCCGATACGTTATAAAGCTCCCCCTCCCAAAGCTTTAAAAGGACCTCTAAAAAAAGAAGAGTGGTCTTCATACGCTCACCACGGTGAGGTGGATTTAAGTTGAGCCTTACTATTTCGCCCATAGCGGAGTATACCTCTTCCCAACATGGGCTGTCTTTTTTTAAATGTGGGGGAAACTTGATTTTATGTGCTACAAGGGGGTCTATTATTTTCTCTTGAATATCGTTTTGATTAAAGAAAGAGAAAAGAGAGGGAAAGAAAACTATTGCGTGATAGAGCTTACGCTTTCCTGCTCCCCCCGACAGAGAATGGGGAGAGTCGGGAGATATGAAAAACAGGTCGCCGTCACCCGCCTCATAGTCCTCCCCTTCTACGGTTACGGTAAAGCCACCCTTTTCCACGTATATTATCTCAAATTCGGAATGCCAATGATAAAAGGTGTCAATGGCGGGCTCCACGGCATCGATAGACACTATCTGAAGAGGATAGCTTTTAGTGCCTCTTATACGGCTTTCACGGACTCCTATGTTCATTTTTCTACCTCTATGTGAATATTGTGTAATAATTTTGGAATATTGTGTGAGAAAAATAAAGATAACAAGAATATAATACAATTATAACAAAAGATTATATTTTGTCAACAGGAGATGAAAACATGTCCAGATTACCCGATTATTTCAAGGTTGAAGGCTGCCCCAAGGCAGATGACAAAAAAACTGTTATCGGCGGGTGCTACCGCTTTACCGTTATCACCTCACGGCTTATCAGATGTGAATGGAATGACAGCGGAAAATTCGAGGACTCCTTTACACGCTCGGTTGTCGACCGAAACTTCGGGGAGTGTTCCTTTCAGGTGGAGGACAGCGAAGAAAAGCTTATTATAAAAACCGAGCACTTAATTCTTGAATACGAAAAGACGGGAAGATTTAATTCCGACAATCTATCCATCACCGTTAAGGGTGGCAAGTGCTGGTACTTCGGTACCCCCTTCAAGACTCTCAAGGGAACGGCTCGAACACTGGACTGTGCCGACGGAGAGATTGAGCTTGGAGAGGGCGTCTGCTCTATGGCAGGCTTCTCGGTTATTGACGACAAGGACAGTGTGCTTCTTGACAGTGACGGATTTATCAGACAAAGAGAGAGCTATGATATTGAGGATTTCTACTTCTTCGGATATAAAAATGAATATCTTGATGCAGTAAAGGACTATTTCCGCCTTACGGGAAAGCCGTCGCTACTGCCTGCCTTTGCTATGGGTAACTGGTGGAGCAGATACTACAAGTACACCGAAAAGTCTTACACCGACCTTATGAAGAGGTTTGCCGAGGAAGACATACCATTTTCGGTATCGGTTATAGATATGGATTGGCACGTCGTTGACGTTGACCCTAAATTCGGCACGGGTTGGACGGGATATACCTGGAACAAGAAGTTCTTCCCTGACTACAAGAGATTTTTAAAGTGGCTCACAGACCATAATCTCACCCCCAGCCTTAACCTTCATCCTGCCGACGGAGTGAGAGCCTTCGAGGAGATGTATCCCGATATGGCGAAGGCTGTGGGAATTGACCCCGAAAGCGAGGACCCCGTAAAATTCGATATGTCGAGCCCCGACTTTATCAAGGCATATTTCGAGGTTCTTCATCACCCTTATGAGAAGGACGGAGTAAGGTTCTGGTGGATGGACTGGCAACAGGGTACAAAATCCACTATTCCCAATATCGACCCATTGTGGGTGCTCAATCATTATCATACGCTTGACGCTAAAAGAGAGGGTAAGAGAGAGCTTATATTCTCACGTTTTGCAGGACCCGGCTCGCAGCGTTTCCCCGTAGGGTTTTCGGGAGATACTGTTATAAGCTGGGAAAGCCTTGATTTTCAGCCCTATTTCACTCTTACCGCTTCAAATATAGGCTACACATGGTGGAGCCATGACATTGGCGGTCACATGATGGGATACCGAGACGATGAGCTGAACGCCCGTTGGGTACAGCTTGGCACCTTCTCTCCCATCAACAGACTTCACTCAAGCAGTTCCCCCTTCTCGGGAAGAGAGCCCTGGAACTATGACAAGAACTGTGAGAGCTCCTCAAAGAAGTTCTTAAAGCTTCGACACAGAATGTTCCCTTATCTCTATGCCATGAACTACCGTCAGCATCTCTGTCTTGAGCCCGTCATTCAGCCTCTCTACTATCATTGGCAGAACGCTTCTACCTACGGACAGCTGAACAACACCACCCGAAATTCCTATCTCTTCGGAAGTGAGCTTTTCGTTGCTCCCATAACCGCTCCCGCCGATAAGGACACGGGGCTTGGTAAGGTAAGAATATGGATGCCTCAGGGAATATGGATAGACGCCTTCAGAGGAAACGTATATGAGGGAAACAAGATATACAACGTCTACCGAAAGTTCGACGAGATGCCCGTATTTGCCAAGGCAGGTGCTATCGTTCCCATGAATATTCCCGCCAAGGGAGACAACAGACTTCAGAAGCAGGAGAATATGGAAATATTCGTATTCCCTGGAGAGAGCAATTCCTTCACCATATACGAGGACGATGGAGACAGTGAGCTTTACCGTGACGGAAAGCTTTCAACCACCACCTTCACTCTTGACTACACCGAAAAGAAGGCTGTATTCAAAATCGGAAAAGCCGAGGGCGACCTTAACGAAACAGTCAAGGCACGACGCTACGTTCTTCGATTCAGAGGATACAACAAGAACGTAAGAGCGAGTGTGGAAATTGACGGAGTGAAGAAGAGTGTTCGCCGTGAATATGACAAGGACACGAACACAGTAACACTTTTTGTTCCCAAGACCGATGTCACAAGTGAAATAAAGGTTGAGCTGACTGCCAAAAATCTTTTACATGATAATGCCGACCGCATGGACAGAGTGTTCGATATAATCCTGCACTCGCAAATAGACTATCAGCAAAAGGCAGACTACTGGGATGCAGTGAAGAGACATCCCGACAGCGACAAGGATATAATCAACTATCTTGTGACCTACAACGGCTCCAAGGAAGTAGTAGAAGCAATCCTTGAACAGCTTATGATATAGCTATAATTTATTATATTA
>JAZNZV010000062.1:0-1968 GCA_045595105.1 Eubacteriales bacterium
CGGTGGGTGTAGTCGCCCAGCCTCTTTACAAGGTCGTCGTAGGAAATTCTCAGATAGACTATCTTTCCAAGGTCCTTCAAGTGTGACATGGCGTCCTCGCCGAACACCGCCGACCCGCCCGTAGCGATGACACAGCCCTCAGCGTCAAGCTCGCTTATAATTCTGTTTTCAATTTCTATAAAGCCCTCTGCTCCTTTTTCTTCGATTATTTCGTGAAGGAGCTTTCCCTCTTTTTCTTGTATGATAAGGTCGGTATCCACGAAGGACAGTCCCATTGCCTTTGCAAGGAGAACGCCCAGCGTGCTTTTGCCCGATGAGGGCAGTCCGATAAGTGTTATAGCCATATTTCTTCCCATTATAATATTATTCATTACAGTATAACAAGAAAACGCATTTTTTTCAAGTGTTTTAGATATAATAGTTGTATGAAAAACTTTTTATTTATATTAACAGGCTCTTTTATCTTTTCTGTCAGTGTGGCGTGGATAGCTTCCCCGCTGGGATTGGTGTCGGGTGGCGTGTCGGGTGTCGGCATAGTTGTGAAGGAAGTGACGGGCGTTATACCCATAGCGCTGACAAGCTTTATTCTGAACCTCCCCCTTTTTACAATAAGCTTTATTCAGAGAGGGTGGCGTTTTATTTCAAAATCCATTCTCGCCTTTCTCTCACTTACATTATTTTTGTGGGTGCTGGAAGGTATAAAGCCCCCCTTCGACCTTGAGGGTGACTTACTTGTAGGTGCATTTTTGTTCGGCGCTCTGGCAGGGGTGGGGCTTGGTCTTGTGCTTCGGGCAGGTGCTACCTCGGGGGGCACCGATATGCTCGCCTCTATCATAAAGAGGAAAAGACCGCATCTGAAGATATCCTTTCTCATTCTTGTTATCGACGTTTTGGTGATCGCCATGGGCGTTTTTCTCTTTGGAATAACGAGAGGTGTGTACGCTACCCTGTCCCTTGTCATTAGCGTAAAGGTCATCGACCTGACCCTTAGCGGTATCAGCTCGGCAAAGACTGTTTTTATCATGTCGGAGAAAAGCAGTGAGATAGCGTCAACCGTCATGAACGAGCTGAAAAGGGGCATCACGGGACTCAGAGCCAAGGGGTTTTACACAGGGGAGGAGAGAACGTTGCTCTTTTCTGTGGTGTCGGCAAGAGAAATTTCTTCGCTTCAAAGAATAGTCTATGACACCGACCCCGATGCCTTTATGACGGTAAATGACGCCAAAAGAGTGCTTGGCGAGGGATTTGACAGCCTTATAAACGACGAAAATTCCCTTATTTAAAGGCGTTTTCAAGCTTTTTAAAAATTTTTTCAACTTTTTTTAAAAAAGGTATTGCATTTTTCAAAACACTGTGCTATAATAATCAAGCCTTGAGAGAGGCAACAAGTTCACGAGAGTGAGCGGATAGTCAGTGACTTTGTTGTTGAGGGTACACCCGTTCCCATTCCGAACACGGTAGTTAAGCTCAACTATGCCGACAATACTTGGCGGGAAGCTGCCCGGGAAGATAGGTCGTCGCTGACTTTTATATTCCTCCTTAGCTCAGTTGGCAGAGCGCATGACTGTTAATCATGATGTCGCTGGTTCGAGCCCAGCAGGGGGAGCGAGAAAAAACGGCTTGTTTCGACAAGTCTTTTTTTCAGTTATATTTGCCTTTGGCAAGTGATATTGCTACGCAGTTATATTCGGCTTACGCCGAGTGATATTGTGCTTCGCACAGTTTAATGGTAAATATAATATAACTGCAAACGGAGTTTGCAATAACACTTTTGCTTTGCAAAAATATCACTCCATCGAAGATGGAATATCACTAAAAATTAGTTGCATCTAAATCATTCGGCTCTTCCAAAAAATACACACTCAAAAGAGTGTGTATTTTTTTATCCAAGCCGACAGGCTTGGTATATCATCAACAACGGCAAAGCCGTTGTTGTATCTCATCAGTCCGTTAGGACTGTATATCATC
>JAZNZV010000063.1:0-19853 GCA_045595105.1 Eubacteriales bacterium
AAAAATTTTATTGTAAGTTTTGGTGGGGGTGAAGGGGGGAGTGCTTTTTTAAAAAGCATTACCCCTTGGTATTATTTAAATTTTCAATTTCTTTCTTGAGTTTGTCGATTTCGGCATGAAGTCTGCATAGCTCCTGTGAAACAGGGTCGGGAATATGCACTTGGTCAAGGTCAGCAGGTCGCTCACCGCCAATTCTCACTACCCTTGCGGGAGAGCCTACCGCCGTACAGTCGGGTGGTATCTCCGAGAGCACAACCGAGCCTGCCGCAATCTTGGCACGGTCGCCTACCTTGAAGGGACCCAGCACCTTTGCGCCTGCTCCTACAAGCACGTTGTTACCCAGAGTGGGGTGACGCTTTCCCGTGTCCTTACCCGTACCGCCAAGGGTCACTCCCTGATAAAGAGTACACTCGTCGCCTATCTCAGCCGTCTCGCCGATTACCACCCCCGAGCCGTGGTCAATGAAAAGCCCACGCCCGATGGTCGCTCCCGGATGTATCTCGATACCCGTGAAAAACCTGCCAAGCTGAGAAATCATTCTCGCAATAAAGAACATATGATAAACGTAGAAAAAATGTGCTATCCTATAATATATAAGTGCGTGAAACCCCGAATACAGGAAGAAAATTTCAAAAACGTTTCTTGCCGCAGGGTCACGTGATTTTATGGATTTGAGGTCGTCTATTATTTTCATAAAAACTCCTTTAGGACACCGAAAATGTCCTGTGACAAGCTAAGCTCAATGGTTAGATTAAAAAAAGCACCTCTTGATAACTTCAAGAGGTGCTTTCGCACGGTTCCACTCTTATTTTTTCTTTTGTCTTACACTTTAAAGGTGTGTAGACCGCACTTTCATATCTACTTCGCTCAAATGCTCACACCAACCGCATTCTCTCTGACAGCGTTTTTCAATATTACTCTTGTCCTCTTTAAAGCTAAGATATTAAATTCACGCTTATTTTAGCACACTTTTTTTAGTTCGTCAAGGAAAACCTAAAAACCCCCCTCAAAACACCGTGGACTTTTACGATAAAACGTAAAAGTCCTTTTTGGGGGAAACACTATATCTTGTGTTTTCTTTTGCGAAAAAGCCGAAAAACAGCCCGTCACCCCCAAACGAGACAACGAAATTTTGAAAGTGCCTTAGAAAAATTTTAGCAACTTGCTTAAAAAACGAAGTTAAACACTTTGAATTTTAAGCAATTTTAATAACCTAAATACGAAAAATCGTAAAAACTTAAAGCTTTTTTAAAAAACCAAGGCAGATTTTTGTCAAAAAATGAGTTTATTTTAAAATTATGAAATTTGCTTTATTTTTTCTTTTTTGGTATAATGCCAAGGCAAAGGTATGAGAATACTACACAAGGAAGATTTTGCCCAAGGCAAAATCAAGCTGAAGTCATCACTCTTACCTCTTCACTAAATTCAAGGAGGTGTTACCGATGGGAATTGAAACGGAAGAAAAGTCACAGTCGAATAGTGCGCTACCCCAGGGTAACGCCCAAATACGCCGTCCGAGGCAGACCCTGACCTCTCTTTACAGAGCATTCAGAGTGTCGGGCCTCTCAAAGCTTGACTCTGCCTTTAACGCTCTTTATATCTGTCAAAGCAACAGACTTTGCAGAATGAAGCTTGATACAAGCAGGGTCGGAGAAGGCTTCTTTTCACATCCTGCAGGCTGGTATAAGGCAAACTGCGAAAAGGTAAGAAGAGCGTCAAGAACGAAAACCCTGAAAGCCCTTGAGCTTGCGGCAAAGCTTATAGCACCCCTTACAAAAAGCGTTGAAAGGCTGACGGGTAAGGTTGACTTCTTCGGTGACAGCAGTACGGTTACTCTCCGTAAAGCCGTAAAGTCCTTCAGACGTGCGCTTCCCGTTACAGCGGTGGTGGTTCTGAGCGTGGCTTTATTCGGTGCGGTTTACGCCGACAGCGAAAAGACTACCGTAATAGAAGTAAACGTTGACGGTGTGAAGGTTGCCACAGTTTCTTCATCAGATACAGTGGAAGAGGCACTTGACAGAGTCAACTCTAAGATATCATCTATCACGGGCGAGGCATTCAGCTTCCCTCATGAGCTTTCCTTTGAAACAAGAAAAGTTAAAAAGGCATCCTGCCTTGACATAAACGAAATGAGTGAGCTTCTTCTCACCTATACCGACCACCTCGTTACCGAGGCTTACGGACTTTACATAGATAACAGTCTCGTTGCCGTCCTTGATAACAGAGGGGATATAACCTCGGTCCTTGAAACCCTTTGCAGTGAGCATATGGCGTTAACAGGCGAGGATGAGAACATTGCCAATAACATTGAGATAAAATATCAGGAGTATTCCGCAAGGGACGTAATCGATAAAGAGTCTCTCATGGCTATGTTCGAGGTGAGCCTTCCCGAAGAGGAAGAGGTAGCTCCCGTTGAAGCGCTCCTTTCCGCACGCTCGGCTCCTACAACTCTTACCATCGATGCAGAAGCATC
Organism: Eubacteriales bacterium; assembly: GCA_045595105.1. GTDB lineage: Bacteria > Bacillota > Clostridia > Oscillospirales > SIG627 > RGIG6353. The sequence continues at coordinate 2,474 of JAZNZV010000063.1, forward strand.
GGCAATAGAAGAGAAGATAGCCGAGGCAGTAAGCGGTCTTGACGGAGAAAAAGAGGACGCACTTGCCCTGGATTTCGCAGTCTACTACGAGGAAACAGTAAGAGAAAAGGTAGAATTCACCACAAGATACGTCTACGACGATACCTACTACGAAAACCAAGAGATAGTACAAAAGTCGGGCAGAGACGGACTTGCTAACAATACTTATAAGGTTAAGTACGTAAACGGAGAAGAGGAAAGCCGTGAGCTCGTCAATCAGAGCTTCATCAGACTCCCCCGTGAAAGCGTTGTAAAGATTGGTACCAAAAAGCTTCCCGAGAATATGCCCGAAAGAGAAAACGGCGGTAAATATATGATAAACCCCGTTCCTACGGCAACTGTTTCCGACCACTTCGGACAGAGAATTCTCAACGGCAGAAGCGACTATCACGAAGGACTTGACCTTGCGGCATGGGTGGGAACTTCCATTTATGCGTCGGCATCGGGCGAGATAATTTACGCAGGCTACAATCCTACCTACGGATACGTTGTGAAAATTCTTCACGACGACGGACTTATAAGCGTTTTCGCTCACTGCTCAAAGCTCCTCGTTGACGTGGGAGACTACGTTTCTCAGGCAGACGAGATTGCGCTGGTTGGCTCAACGGGTTATTCCTTCGGCTACCACTGTCACTTTGAAGTAATTGAGGACGGCGTCAAGGTTGACCCCGAAAACTACATTTATTCATTAGATTAAAAAGCAAGGCATTTTGCCTTGCTTTTTTGCAACTGTTAGTTGCAAAAAATTCAAATTAAAGTTGGTTGATAAATTCCTAATCTATGATACAATTTAAAATGTCAATATTGTACTAAAAAATAACAATATTCTTCTACCTTTAGCAATTTTTTTATGTTACACTGACTTTGGAGGATAAAAACGCTTTTACATTCAGAGAGGTTTACTATGAAGACGTGTGTTATTATCGGAGCGGGAGGCAGAGGAAAGGATTCTTATGCACCCTGCATTGAAAAAGGCAACTTAATGAAAATCGTGGGCGTGGTAGAGCCCGACAGACAGAAAAGAGAGCAGTTTAAGTCAAGGTACAACGTGGAAGAGAGTATGTGCTTTGAGGACTACGTGGAGTTTTTCAAAAGAGGCAGACTTGCCGATGCGGTCATAATCTGCACTCAGGACAGAATGCACACAGAGCCCACCCTTCTTGCAAAGAAGTGCGGATACCATATCCTCCTTGAAAAGCCCATTGCACCCACCCTCAGAGAGGTAAAGCTCCTTGAGAAGGAGTTTTCTGACTATGACAAGATATTCATGACGGGCTTTGTTCTCAGATATACCCCCTTTGTCATGAAGCTCAAGGAAATAATCGACAGCGGTGAGATAGGACAGCTTGTCACCATGTCTCTCAACGAAAACGAGGGCTTTTGGCATCACGCTCACAGCTACGTGAGGGGACCTTGGAGCAACAGCCGTGAGTCATCACCCCTTATTGTGGCAAAATCCAGCCATGACATGGACCTGATGCTATATCTTATAGGCTCTTCCTGTAAGTATATTTCCTCTTACGGAAGCAACTTTTATTTCAAGCCCGAGAATGCCCCGGGCGAGGTACCCGAAAGATGTACCGACGGCTGTGCCTTTGCCGATAAATGCATATACAATTCGGTGAAGCAGTACACCGAGGGCAAGGCGGAGTACTTCGTCCACAAGTTTGAGTGCGGAAACAAAAAAGAGGATATTATAAACGCACTTAAAACCAACCCTTACGGCAGATGCGTTTACCGATGCGAAAACGACGTCTGCGACCATCAGGTGGTTTCGATGGAGTTTGAAAACGGTGTGACGGCTGTGTTTACAGTCAGCGCCTTTTCTCTTGAGAATAACCGTACAATAAAGCTTATGGGAAGCCGAGGCGAGGTGGGAGGCTGTCTTGAAACGGGAGAAATTCTGGTGAAGAGCTTTTCGGATATGTCCGAAAGAAGGATAAAGATAGACGGCAGTGCCTCAAAGCATGCAGGCGGGGACGCAGGACTTATGGAGTATTTTGCAAGGACTGTGGATAACGCTGACACAGTGGAAGAAAAGGTTGACCGCTGGATGTTCGAGTCCCATAAAATAGCCTTTGCCGCCGAAAGGGCGAGGGTAAAGAATACAAGAATAAAAATGTAACTTAAGGGGATGTAAAAACCGTCCCGAACGCAAAAAGAAAAAACAATCAAAGCGTTATAAAATGTAATTTTACAAGATTGCACTTTTTAATGTAAAAATCTCAAATTTGAGATTTTACTATTCTATTATATTTCTTTTTGCTATGAACAAACTTCACCTCTACGACTCGTTTTATCCTCGCATATTGCTCGGATAACCTTACTGTATGGCTTGAATTTTTGCTCGTTTCGCTTACGCTACACGGCAAAAATCCCCCGCACATCGACGTACCTTTGTACGCCTTCGGGTTCAGTTTGTCCATTCGGGGCAATTTTTCCTATCCCCTTATTAAAAGAGTGTCTTTCGACACTCTTTTTTTGTTGTAATTTGAGTTTTGGTGTGTTATAATGGGTGCGGTATGGTGTAAATTTCTTTATAACGCAAGGAGCATTTATGATAAATAAAATAAAGGGTGCCATATTCGATATGGACGGAACACTTATAAATTCCCTTATTGTATGGGATTTTGTTTGGAAAAGGTTTGGTGAGAAATTTTCCAAGGACGGAACCTTTTCGATTTCCGAGGAGTCTGACAAAAAGATAAGAACGATGACTCTTTTTGGGGCTATGGAGTACATACACGAAGAATACAACATTGGTAACAGCCCGTCGGAGCTTGTTGATGAGGCTAACAAAATAATGCTTGAGTTTTATTCAGATGAGGTAAAGGTCAAGGATGGCGTTACAGAATTTCTTGATTATTGCCTTGAAAGGGGAATAAAAATGTGTGTTGCATCGGCAACCGCTTCTCCTCTTGTCAGTGTGGCAATGGAGCATTGCGGACTTGAAAAATATTTTCCCTGCGTTATTTCCTGTGCTACTGTCGGCAAGGGAAAGGAAGAGCCCGACGTATTTCTTAAGGCGTTGGAAAGCTTGGGCACCGATATCAGTGAAACCTGTGTTTTCGAGGACTCCTACGTGGCAATAGAGACCGCCCACAGGGCAGGCTTTATGACGGTGGGAATACATGACAAAAACTCCTTCTGTCAAGACGTAATCAAAAAGACCGCCGACCTATATATCGGCGAAAACGAAACTCTTTTGAAGCTTATATAAGGAGAAAAGCATGAGGATTTTATTTCAAGGCGATTCCATTACAGACGTAGGACGCTTGAGAGACAATGATATTAACGTGGGAAGAGGATACCCTCTTCTTATAAAGGCGGCTCTCGGATATGAATGCCCGGGTGAGCACGAGTTTTTCAACAGAGGCATCAGCGGTAACCGTATCGTTGACCTTTATGCCCGCATGAAATGCGACATTATAAACCTTCAGCCCGACGTTATGAGCATCCTTATCGGTGTAAACGACGTATGGCACGATTTTCACGCATCTCCCAACGGAGTGGACGCAGACAAGTATTTTAAAATCTACGATATGCTCATTGAAGAGGTTAAGACAGCCCTTCCCAATATCAAAATAATCATAATGGAGCCCTTCGTGCTCAGAGCATCTGCCACCGACGAGAGGTGGGAAATCTTTAATGCCGAGGTAAAGAAGAGAGCCGTTATGGCAAAGAAGATAGCCGAAAAGCACGGACTTCCCTTCATACCTTTACAGGAAGGCTTCGACAAGCTGTCGGAGAAGGTAGGGGCGAGCTATTGGCTTGAGGACGGCGTTCATCCATCGGCCATGGGACACGAATACATAAAGACACAGTGGCTAAAGACCTTTGGAGAGGTATAAATACATATGAAGCTCAGCTTTGACATAAAAGGAAAATCCCAGCCCGATCCCTTTATATTTCAGGACGGCGACAATCTTTACCTCTATGTTACGGCAAACGCCGGCGTCGAAGCGTATTCCTCCAACCACCCTTTAGGTACATGGAAATACGAGGGTATTGTAACCGATATAAAGGGTAAAAACTTTTGGGCACCCTCTGTGATAAAGACTCACGGCAAGTACTATATGTACGTTTCCTTTGACCGTGGAGAAGAATTTGAAGAGTTTATGCACGTGGCGTCCGCTGACAGCCCTCTCGGCCCCTTTAAAAACGAAAAGCTTTTGTATGAACGCTTTTCTATCGACTCTCACGCTGTGGAAAACGAGGAAGGGCTCTTTTTGTGGTATGCCGAAAATTCCGAAGAGGGAGAGAGAATAGGCACAAGAGTCTTTGTTGACAAGCTTATTAATCCCGAAACGCCTGAGAATATTTGCTCTGAAAAGATAGTGCCCACCTTTGATGAAGAGATATTCACACCATCTGCTGATAGAAATTGGCATACGATAGAAGGCCCCTTCTACTTCAAGGAGGAGGGTTGGCACTACGTTATGTATAGTGGCGGCTGTTATCAGGACGACACATATCATATAGGCTACGCTTCGGTGAAAAGTGACGAAGAGGATCTGACAAAACTCACCTTTGAAAAGCACACTCTAAAGGGTGCCTTTGACCCCGTTATAATAAAGAACGACTTTGAAGAGGGAACAGGTCATCACAGCGTTATAAAATATGATGGCGAATATTACGCTATATATCACGGAAGAGATTATAGCGACAACGCAGAAAGAACAGCGAGAATTTGCCGACTTGAAGTAAAAGAGGGCAAAATAACGGCTAAAAGATACCAAAACAAAATATAAGCATATAATAAAGTAAAACTTTTAAGAGGTAATTATGGAAAAGACAAAAATTTGTATAATCTTCGGCGGTGCCTCCAGCGAGCACGAGGTCTCGTGTATGTCGGCAGCGTCTGTTATTTCCAATATCAACAAGGAAAAGTACGACCTGAAGTACCTTGCCATACTCAAGGACGGCAGACAGTTTTTGTACGAGGGAGACGTTGAGAAAATTGCCGACGCCACCTTCGCCAATGACTCCGAAAACCTTGTGCCTGCTATTATCAGCCCTTGCCCTGCACATCACGGAATAATGATTCTCAACAAAAAAGAGGGCACCTTCAAGATAGAAAAGGTGGACTGCTTCTATCCCGTCATTCACGGCGAAAACTGTGAGGACGGAAACCTTCAGGGACTCTTGAAGCTGTCGGGCGTACCCTTTGTGGGCTCGGATAACAGAGGGTCGGCAGTTTGTATGGATAAGGCTATCACCAAGACAATACTCGCCACCGTTGACGTTCCTATGGCAGAGTGGCATCTCTTCAGAAAGGGAGAGTGGACAGAGGACGATATTGTCTGGTGTGAAGAGTGCCTCGGCTATCCCATGTTCGTAAAGCCTGCGGGAACAGGCTCGTCGGTTGGAGTATTCAAGGTCAAGACGAGAGAAGAGCTTGTTTCGGCTCTTGAAAATGCTATGAAGTACGACCCCAAGGTGCTTGTTGAGGAATATATAAAGGGCGCTGAGATTGAGGTAGCGGTAATAGACGAGCTTCGTGACGGAGTGAGAGTTACCACCGCATCAAATCCCGGTGAGCTGGACCCCGGAAGTGAGTTTTACGATTATGACACCAAGTACGTAAACGACACCACCTCTTACTATATCCCCGCCCGTCTTGACAGCGACACGTCGGAAAAGGTGAGAGCGCTTGCAGTTAAGATATTTCGTGTGCTTGACTGCCGAGGACTTTCGAGAGTGGACTTCTTTGCAGGGGAAAAGGGAATTATTTTCAACGAAATAAATACTCTCCCCGGATTTACAAAAATAAGTATGTACCCTAAGCTTATGGCAGAGTTTGGAGTGTCCTACACCCACCTTATCGATAAGCTTATAGAATTTGCAAAGGAAAGCTAATGAAAAGATTTTTAGTATTGTTTTTAGTTTGTATATCACTTTTGTCATTTACCGCCTTGGCGGATGACTTTATACCTATCCTTATGGAAGACCCCGACCCCTTTGGGCTGGGCTTTAAGGACGAGGAGGACCCATATGCGGGACTCAGCGAGCTTGAAAGGCTCCACCGTGGCATCATCAAGGTGGATGAGGGCATGACCCCCGAGGACCTTTACGGCTATATGCAGATAGTTGACAACAGCGATGGCAGATTTTATACTCAGAAGCTCTTCTATCTCTTCGACCTCATATTGTATAATTATCATAGCCCTTTTACGGTGGATACTCTCTTCGGGGCTTTTGTAGACCGGGTTGACTACATAGATATAAACAATATGGACGAGACCTATTCCGCCCTTTTGTCAATGCTTGACCGCTTCAGCTATTACCTTACCCCCCAAGAGGCACAAGCCTTTTTCAATCCTACCGACTCCCGTGGCGTTGGTATATCGACCACTTGGCAGGACAAAAGCGAGGAATACCCCGAAAACGGCATGTACGTCAATATGGTGGCGGTGGGCTCCTCTGCCGAAAAGGCAGGTGTAAAAAAAGGTGACCGCCTTGTGAAAATCAACGGAGTTGAGGTTGGCGGTCTTGGATTTCACGGTGTGTCGGCGGTAATCGACGAGGAAAGCCGTGACGCCGATTTTATGACCTATACCTTTGAGAGATACGGTGACGAAGCGGGAGTGTATACCTATACTCTTGAGCGCACCTACGTGACCTTCCCCGAATATTCGGTGGAGTATTATCCCGAAAAGAAGATTTTTTACCTTGATATAAACAGCTTTATGAACAGCTCGTCGGCAGACGAAATAGGAGCACATATCGACAGGGCGTGGAACGAAGGCTACAAAAACGTTATAATCGACCTGCAGGGAAACTCGGGGGGAGTAGTACAGCTCGCCTACAACATAGCTTCTAAGTTTATACCCGAAAAGAACGTTCCCCTCTTTTACATGGGACGTGAGGACAACAAAACCCTCTTTCCATATTATTCCCTTGGCAACGGCTATGCCTTTGACTCGGTGACAGTTCTCGTAAACGAGGCAAGCGCAAGCTCTTCCGAAATTCTCACCGATACCCTCAGAAAGAAGGCGGGTGCTAAGGTGGTGGGAAGCACAACCTACGGTAAGGGGGTAGCGCAGGTCGCCCTGCAGTTTACCGACGGCTCGGCTGTGGGAATTACCTCTTACGTGGCGTATGACACCGAAGGCAATACCTATAACGAAAAAGGGCTTACACCCGATATAAAGAAGAAGCCTAAAGTTCAGAAAAACGAGCTTGGCGTAAACGTGGGATGCTTTACGGCACTCAATTTTATGACAGCCGTGTCGGCTCTTGAAGAAAGACTTCTTGTCCTTGACTATCTTTCTCCCGATGAGGTTGACGGCACCTTTGACTCAGATACCTCGAGAGCGCTCGAGTCCTTGCAGTATAACTACGGACTTGAAAAGACAGGTCAGATGAACGAAGAGACATTTCTTCTCATAACGGACTTGATAAACGCTTGGGAAAAAAGCTATACAGCCACCGAAACTGTTCTTGATATGGTGTTAAAAAAGCCCGTGTAAACGGGCTTTTGTTTTCGCTAAAGCGAAAGTGATATTTGTGCTGTCGCACAAGTTATATTGCTTCGCAGTGATATTTGCCCAAGGGCAAGTGATATTTTTGCCTAACGGCAAAAGCTTTGGTAAATTTCGCTGTAAGCGAAATTATCCTTAATTCTGCATTCAAAAAAATCACCCCTCGGGGGGATTTTTTCTTACATAAGTGCGTTTTCAAGCCATGATGCTCCGAAGTCGAGAGCCTCATAAAGCCCCTTCTTCATGCCCTGCTTAAGGCTTCTTTCTACGATGGGCAAGCTCTTATCGGTGCTCTGTATCTGAATAAGTATATCCGAGGGCACCTGTTCTCCGTGCACCTCTTTGTAGGTAAGTACAGTCAGCACCAGCACTGCCTTGTCGTTTGGGTCGCCGTAGCAGATAACGTTATCTTTTTTTACAAGGGGCTTTCCCTTATAGGTAGAAAATCCCTCAATTATTTTCTCAGCCATAATATTCCTCCGATTAGTCTAAGTTAAGATATTTTTTAATCATAATAGTAAGAACCTCGTCACGGTCAAGCTTTCTTATAAGACCTCTGGCGTTGTTATGATTTGTAATATAGGTAGGGTCTTGTGAAATAAAATATCCCACAAGCTGATTGACAGGGTCATATCCCTTGGCGGAAAGGGCCTCATAGACCTGAAAAAGAGTATCGTGAATTTCTGCCTCACGCTGGTCTACAACAGGAAACATCATTGTTTTTCCGTTTTCATTTACAGACATTTTATTTTCTCTCCTTTTGTTTTAAATAACGGGACCGAATCTATAAGCCGGGTTTTGTCTTAGACGATCATCTATCTTGGATATCGGTCGCCCGATATCTCACGCCACCTTCGAGGACTTATCAGGCGGATATGAAGCTTTCGCTTCGCCTCTTGCGGTGTTGCTCCGGATAGGGTTTACATGGCCACGACGTCTCCGCCATGCCGGTGAGCTCTTACCTCGCCTTTCCATCCTTACCGTTAAAAACGGCGGTTTATTTCTGTTGCACTTTCCCTGAAGTCGCCTTCGGCAGACGTTATCTGCTATCCTTGCCATACGGAGCCCGGACTTTCCTCACATAAAGTCTTTCGACATATATGCGTAACCGTCCGATTCGGTCAAATGTATTATACCCCATAAATTTAATTTTGTCAAACATATTGCACAAATCAAATAATAATTGTATAATAAAAACGTATAAATTTCGTTTTATACAAACTTTGTTTAAAATTATTTGATAAAATGATGAAGATTAAGGACTTAATAAAGGAGTACATATGATTGAAATAATAGGCGTTACTAAGGTTTTCGGTAACAAGACGGCTGTTGACAATCTGACATTTACCGTGGCAGACGGCGAGATAATGGGCTTTCTCGGGCCTAACGGTGCGGGCAAGAGCACGACCATGAATATTCTCACAGGCTATCTCTCGGCAACCTCGGGTAAGGCTATAATCAACGGCACCGACGTTTTTGAGGACCCCAAAAAGGCAAAGCAGAATATAGGCTTTCTTCCTGAACAGCCCCCTCTCTACCCCGATATGACAGTTCTCGAATATCTTAAATTCGTGTACGAGCTGAGAGGTGCCACCCTTCCGAAAAAAGCTCACCTCGACGAGATATGTGAGATGACGGGCATTGGCGGAGTAAAGAACAGAGTTATAAAGAACCTCTCTAAGGGCTACCGACAGAGAGTAGGTATTGCCCAGGCTCTTGTGGGCGACCCCAAGGTGCTTATTTTCGACGAGCCAACAGTCGGACTTGACCCGAACCAGATAGTGGAAATAAGAGCACTCATTAAAAAGCTTGGCAAGAAGCACACCGTCATTCTCTCCACCCATATCCTCTCTGAGGTTCAGGCGGTATGCGACAGAATACTTATAATAAATAAAGGCAGGATAGTAGCCGACTCACCCACCGAGGATTTACTTAAAAACACAGCGGGAACGCTGAGGTACAGAGCGGTGCTCGCTACCCGTGACGTGAAGGACGCCCTTCGTCTCGTCAGCTCGGTGGACGGCGTTGTGTCGGTTGTGCCCGACGAAAAAAGCGAGGAGGGAATGTCGGCAGTTATCCTTGAGTCCGACCCATCTGTGGACGTAAGACCGGGACTGTTCAGACTCCTTGCCTCAAAGGACGTTCCTCTCGTGGGACTTGAAAACGTAAGCCTCACTCTTGAGGACATCTTCGCAAAGCTTACACTTGCAGGGGAGGTAAAGTAAAATGTTTGCAATATATAAAAGAGAACTTACAGGCTATTTCACTTCAACTCTCGGCTATATCTTCATGGCAGTTTTCCTTGCCCTGTCGGGAGCCATTGTGTGGTTTTCCACCTTCTTTTCGGCAACCACCTCTTTTGGCAACTATTTCTTCATAATGATTTTCTTCTTCGTTATACTTGTCCCCATTCTCACCATGAGACTTCTCAGCGAGGAACGACGCACCAAGACCGAGCAGATACTCTTAACTGCCCCCGTCTCCCTCTTCAATATCGTCTTCGCAAAGTTCCTTGCGGCTCTCACTCTCTTTGAAACCACATTTTTGATTTCACTTTTAAATTTCATTCCCGTATCACGCTACGGCACCGTGAACACCGCCGAGGTAATTTCCAACTTTATCGGCGTTTCGTGTATCGCAATGTCTCTTATCGCTATCGGTCTCTTCATCTCTTCTCTCACCGAGAGTCAGTTCATTGCGGCGATAGGCTCTATTGCAGTAATTCTCGGAATTCTGCTTGTGGGCGTGTTCTCATCGTCAATCACCAACGACTTTATCCGAGTGTTTGTAAAGTGGTTCTCCATTCTCGACCGCTTCGTAAACTTCAGATATGGTATTTTTGACGTTTCTTCCATAGTTTATTATATATCGATTTCGGCAATCTTCATATTCCTCACCGTCAGAGTGTATGAAAAGCGCCGTTGGGCATAAGGAGGCACAACATGAAAAAAACTCTCAAATACGGCTCTGCCTCTGTTATCCTCGCTGTGGTATTCATTGCCCTTGTCTTTGTATTAAATCTCGTTATTACCTCCCTCACCGAGCGCTTCAACCTCTTTGTTGACCTGACCGAGGAACAGCTTTACGAGATTTCCGACGCATCACACAAGCTCCTTGAAAATATAGGTGACGATGACGTTAAGTTCATCTTCCTCACCCCCCTTGACGAGCTTGACAACAACGAGTACACTAAAAGCGTCAAGACCCTCGCCGAGGAATACGCCGAAAAGTACCCGAATATAACTCTTGAATACGTGGATATGCTCAAAAACCCCGGCGCCGTTTCAAAATATCGCCGTGACTATGACCTGTCCGCAACCACCGTTATCGTAGAAAGTGCAAAGCGCTTTACAGCCTTTGATATGTCCGAGTGCTTCGTTTATTCTCAGGACCAGAGCGGAAACTACCAGTACTACGCATTTAATGCCGAGTACCGCTTCACGTCATCACTTATTAAGGTGACACGAGAAGAGATGCCCCGAGCACTCTTCGTGACCAACCACGCTGAAACCGTTCCCGTTCAGCTTAAAGCACTCCTTGTCGATGCAGGCTTTACCGTTGAAAACGTTGACCTGTCTCAAAAGGATATCCCCGAGGACGCAAAGCTTGTTATAGTAAACGACCCCCAAACCGACTTCACAGGTATAGAAAGTGAAGAAATGGGAGTCAGCGAAGTCACCAAGCTTTCACGTTACCTTGAAAAGGGTGGCAACGCTATGATTTTTGTCAGCCCCGCAACCCCCGAGCTTAAAAACCTTGACGAGCTTATGGAAACCTGGGGTATAGGCGTGCTTCACGGCTATCAGGTAGTAGACGACATCAACTCGGTGTCAAGCATGAACTCACTTGCCCTCATCACAAGATACGTTGAAGATACCAACCCCGACGACGAGACCGACTTCTCGGTGTTCCATAAGAGAGTTTCGGGTGCTGAAAACCCCATTAAGACAGTATCCCACTATACAGTGCCCCTTGAAATCCTTCCTCTCACTAACGTTACCCACTCGGTAGCACCTATCCTTGCATCCTACGGCACCTCGTACGTTCCCGAAAGCGATAACTATAACCTCTATGAGGGCTCTGTTCCCGTGCTCGTTGCAGGTGCAAGAAGAGAGTTCAACTCGGAGCTTGGAGAGACCGAGACAAACTACCTTATCGTTGGCGGCTCTACCTACCTTGCCTCCGACGTATTCCTTGGAACCTATCGAAACACCTACGCTAACACCGAGATTATGAAATCCATCGTTTCGGAAATCACCGACGAAACCATGCTCCTCGACGTAAGCTATAAGGTTTATAACGATACTACCCTTACCATCGACAACCGTACAAGCCAGCGTTGGCTCATAGCTCTCGTGGCTGCACTTCCCGTAGCGGTTCTTTTGGGAGCCTTCCTTGTGTTCTTGAAGAGGAGGCACTTATAATGACGAAATTCCAAAAGCAAATGCTGTTCGCTGTCATTCTTGTAGTGGTAGCGATAGCCTTGACGGTTACCTATTTCCTTGTGTCAAAGGAGGATACCGTCGCCCCTGCACCACAGGTTGACGCCACCCTTGACGGCGACAATATCGTCATCTCGGGTCTCGACCCCGAAAGGTCTTACGAATATTCAAGAGACGGCAAGAGCTGGCAGAAGGTGGAAAAGAGCTCATCACAGCTTACCCTTGACGTGGGAAAATTCTGCTATATAAAGGAAAAAGGGGATAATAACGAGGTCACCGTTATCGGTGCCTTTGGCGAGACTACCAAGAATTCCCGACCCTATATAGTAGATATGATAGAAAACAAGGATATGAACAGCATCTTCGTTCATAACCCCCTTGACGAATATACTCTTATCCATAAGAAGAGCGGAGCCTATAAGATAGAAGGGCTGGAGGGCTTTGAGGCTGACGAGGAAAGACTTGCTTCTCTCAGAGTAAACGCCATGAACCTTTTAGCGCTCAGATACGTTGACGTAGTGGAGGACAGCGAGCTTCTCGACTACGGAATTGACGTGAATGCCCCTGCAAGCTACTTCACAGTAACCTATAACGAAAGCGAGAGCTATACTATCCTTATCGGCGATAAAACTCCCGACGGCGACGGCTACTACGCCGTTCTCCAAGGAAGAAACGCCCTCTACGTTATAGACACAGGACTTGAAAACTCTATCCTTTCTGCTAAACGTGACTACGTTAAGCCCAATATAGTTCACACTGTTGAGCAGAGCCATAAGTTCACTCTTACCACCTTCACCCTGAATAAAAAGGGAGAAAGGTTTGTAACGGTTGATAAGGTTTCGGGAGATCTGACCTACGGAAACAACTCTACTCACCGAGTGACCTACCCCGCCTATAACTATGCCACCAACCTGACTAACTTCGAGGTGTTCCTCAACGACCTTCTGGCGCTTTCGGGAAGTGCAACGCTTCTCTACGGCGACGAGATAACCGACGAGGCACTTCAGTCCTACGGATTTTTCGATGCCGACGGCAACGATACCTCCGACTATTCCTTCAGCTATAAGTTCCCCGCCTTTTCGGAACAGCTTTACGTGATGAAGAACGCCGAAACAGGGGACTATATCGCTTATTCCAAGAACGCAGGACTCGTAGCCGTTGTGCCTGCCGATGCTCTGGCTTTCCTTGAATGGGATATGCTCCTTTGGGTATCTTCGGAAATATATCTTCTCGATATTGAGGATATAGCAAAAATGACCTTTGAAGGAGATGGCGAGAGGGCAGAGTTCACCCTGTCGGGAGTAGGACAGGACATCAGCGTTAAGGTCAACGACAAGGTTGCTGACATCGACTCCTTTAAGGAGCTTTACCGTTCCATACTCTATATTATCGTAACCTCCTATTCCGACGGCTCGGCAGTTGGTGAAGAGGCGCTCAGACTTACGGTGGAAACCGAAAAGGGTGAGGTGCTGGACTATCGCTTCTACCGTCACACCGCTCAGAATATGTACTACACCTTAAACGGCTTTGGAGAATTTTACGTCTCCGCCGACAAAGTAAATGAAGTAAAGGAAACCGCTCTCGGTTTTATATATTGATATGAAAATTTGTGGATTTCAGAAACTTACCCTTCTCGATTATCCCGGAAAAACAGCAGCCACCGTCTTTACAGGTGGCTGCAACTTCCGTTGCCCCTTTTGTCACAACGGAGATTTGGTGCTCTCTCACAATGATATGGGAGAGATAAAGGAAATTGAGATATTCGATACCCTTCGCCGACGACAGGGCTTTCTTGACGGCGTGTGCATAACGGGAGGGGAGCCTCTCATGTGGCAGGACACCGAGGAGCTCATAAAGGATATAAAGGATATGGGCTACCTTGTAAAGCTTGATACCAACGGCTCCTACCCCGACCGACTTGAAAGAATACTTCTTTCGGGCAACGTTGACTACGTGGCAATGGATATTAAAAGCTGTCTTGCGTCATACCCCAAAACAGTAGGACTTGAGTCCTTTGATACTGCCCCCATAGAAAAAAGCGTGGAGCTTCTTAAAAACTCGGGAATAGACCACGAGTTCAGAACCACCCTTGTAAAAAATCTCCACACCGAAAATGACATGGAGGAAATAGGCGCATGGCTGAAGGGTGAGAAAAATTACTTTCTCCAAGCCTTCAAAAAGTCGGACAACGTTATCGACGACACCATGGAGGGCTTTGAAAAGGAAGAGCTTGACAAAATGCTTGAAATTGTCAGAAAATATATCCCCACTGCACAGCTCAGGGGAGTGTGAATTTAAATTAAAAGCATTGACGCCGATTGTATTACGAAAAAATACTTGGAAATTACAATATATTAGTTGCTTTTACAATTACGGCATAGTATAATTCAGTTATACTAAAAATGTGAGGAGCTCGATTATGAAAAAAATCGGCAGACAGGTTTTGTTTTTAGAACCCAACGACACAAATCCCAGAAACGGAGAAGGCTCTTTTTTAAGACTTGATGATAATACAATTATATATGCTTATTCTAAGTTTGTGGGTAAGCGCTGGGAGGACCATAACCCTGCAGATATATATGCTATATATTCCTACGATGACGGTGAAAGCTGGCAGGATGAAAGAATGCTTGTAAAGCATGATTCTGCAAATGTAATGTGCGCATCTTTTCTTCGTCTTGGCAACGGAGATGTAGGCTTGTTTTATCTTAAGAAGGATAAAGAGTTATGCTCTTGCGTTGTGTACATGATAAGGTCGGCTGACAACGGCAAGACCTGGTCGGAGCCCGTCAGATGCATTGATGAAGACAACTATTTTGTTACCAATAACGATAGAGTTATAAAGCTTAAGAGCGGTAGAATTCTGATCCCCGCCAATCACCATGCATTTATAAATGAAGGTTCTCAAGCTCCCGGCTCATTCAGTATCAGTATGGTGGCAAAGCTTAATGTGTTTGCCTCCGATGATGACGGATATACTTGGTATAAGTTAGCAGAAAACATAGAAATACCCGAAAAGGAAAGCACCACAGGGCTTCAGGAAAGCGGATTTTTTCAGAGAGAAACCGGAGAAATTATCGCATATTCAAGAACGGATATGGGCTATCAGTATGAATGTATATCCTATGACGATGGGAAAACCTGGACACCCCCTCATCCCAAGAAGCTTTTTACGTCTCCCGCTTCACCAATGACAATGAAAAGGGCTTGTGGTAATGTTTTGGCAGTTTTCAATCCCATTCCCACATATACATCCCGACAGCTTGCACACGACAGAACCTGGGGAAGAACTCCTCTCGTTTGTGCAGTATCAAAAGACGGCGGACATAAGTTTGAAAAGCTTTTCTATCTGGAAGACGATGATAAAAACGGATATTGCTACCCTTCTGTTTTTGACGGTGAGAGCTATTTCCTTGTGGCTTATTATCATTCAAACAATTCAGATGGCTGTCTTAATTCAAATAAGATTATAAAAGTATTAAAAGACGAGCTGGAGTAAATCAATGCAATATAAAAATATAGAAGTGCATAACGTTGCGCATCTTATCGAATGTGAAAACGGTGGTGTAAGCTGGCTTCGTGTACCCCAAAAAATATATGATTCTATGGAAAGCGACCAAGGCAAAAGAATGTGCCACAATTTTACGGGCGTCGAGCTTCGCTTTGTTATGAAGTCCGACAGCGCCGTGATAAAGCTGGGCTCTTTGACCGACAAGGAGACGCATATTAATTTCAACGTCTTTTTCGGCGACGTGTCGGGACTGTCGGGTGACGAGGTCCACCCTAATATCTACGGAATTCAGCAAATTGCCGACAGAATGACAAAAAGAATAAGAGGTTGCTTTTAAAAGCAACCTCTTTCATTTGTTTCATTTGCGGTTTTATTGAGCTCACGCCACACGTCGGTGTGGGCTTCACAGTCAAGATAGTGACCGAAAATTTTGGTGTTAAGCTCGCCTTCTTCCCCTTCCGTATAGGCGTGCCTCAAAACCTTTTCGTAAATTTCGGCTTTTGACAGTGCAAACTCGTGCCAGCCGTCCTTAAAGCTTCCGTCCTTCATTGAAGCGCAAAGGCGTTCAAACCGTTCAAGGATTTCTTTTTTGTCATCACCCTTGGCAAGAGAAATTCCCTTTCCTTTAATTATTATGGGAACAAACTCGATTTTGTTTGCCTTTGTGTCATATTTAACGGCAAGAGAGGTTTCCCACTCCACGCCGTAACCCTCCCATACAAAATGGAAGTTGCCCTGACCGTAAAACAGATGGGCTCCGTTGTATTCCTCATAGGAGCAAATGCAATGACTGTGCTGACCGATTACCAGGTCTGCTCCGTTATCTGCAAGAGCGTGATAAAGCTTAACGAGTCTTGGCGAGGGATAGGCACAGAACTCCTTGCCTCCATGATATATAACAATAACTCTGTCGTGCTTTTTCTTTGCTTCACGCACGTCTGAAATGGTGTCGTAGCAGTCGAAGGGACGGGAACCCATTCTGTCCTCAAGGGCATAGGAATACTCGTGCTCACAGACAGCGATTACACAAACGCTTTCGCCGTCTTTTTCCACAACGTAGTTTTTTCTGGAGTCCTCGTAATTTTTGCCGAACCCCGTAAAGTCAAGCCCTGCTTCCCTTAAAGCCTTCTCTGTGTCCTTATAGCCTTCTATTCCGAAATCGAAAATGTGATTGTTGCTCATACCGCAAACAGTAACACCAAGCTTTTTGAGAGCGTTGGCAGTTTCTATGGGTGCCTTCAAATTAGGTCCGAATTTTTCAATAGCACTTGTGCTCTCGGTAAGTGCACATTCCATGTTTACAAAGTTTAAGTCGTTTCCTTCAAATATGGAAGCTACGTCAGTAAAAAGAGTATTAATATCATTGCGTCTGAACAGTTCTTTAACTGCTTCATGTTTTGGAGAAACGTCTCCCACAAACAGTGTTTTCATAATTTTCTCCTTTGTGCTTTTTACCGATTATACCAATCTGTCGTTGTGTTTTCAATATACCAATGTAATTACAGCAATTTTTTATATGTTTTTCTCAACATATTTAAAAAGTATGAGTAGAGATAAACAACACCTTGATTTATCAACATCTTGTGGCATTTTAGCATGATTTATACAAGATGCATTTCGGGTAAAAATTTTTTTGAAAAAAGTGTAAAAAAACGCTTGACAAAGGGAAAAAAAGGTGATAATATAGGGACACTCTCCAAAAAAGAGAGAAAGTATGACGCAAAAATCTCATGTCAAAACTTTTTTAAAAAAGTTGAAAAAAAGTGTTGACAAAAGGGAAAGAGTGTGCTATACTATCAAGGCTGTCGCGAGAGCGGGAGCGAAGATGGACATTGAAAATTAAACAACGAGACATGTACGAAGTAAGGTAAAAAAACTGAACAAAGTGAAAGGTCTCGGAAATT
>JAZNZV010000064.1:0-4164 GCA_045595105.1 Eubacteriales bacterium
TGCCTTGATCCCCTTTAACTCCCATACAAATCCTTATTGCATAAAAGTGAAAAGCAAAGATCATAAAAGGTGCCTTTCAGAACAGCAGGGTATCATGTCATCCTGCGGTGACGACAGCTTTTGCGCTACCTGTCACGCAGGTGTATATCAGTATATTTATCCTCTTGTTAAAAGGGGTGAAAACGTAGGCTTTATAGCGGTGGGCGGTTATAAAGGTGAGGAAGGTAAGAGCGCCTTTGATAACGACCTTTGGGAGCGTACCTTGAAGGACGGCATTCCCCGAGCACTTTGTGATACCCTCATCCCGCCTCTTGCCAAAATGACCGAGGAGCTTATTTTGTCAGGCGGTAGCCAAAACCTGACCGAATATAACAGAATAGTTCAGTTTTTAAATGAATATCACACCAACATCTCACTTTCCGACGTGGCAAAGTTTTTAAACCGCAGTAACTCCTACGTCAGCCATCTGTTTCGCTCTAAAAGTAAAATGACCCTTAGGGCGTATTGCAATAGCTTAAAGCTTTTTGACGCAAGAAAGCTTCTTTTAGATACCGACCTGTCTGTCACCGAGATTGCATTGAACGTGGGCTTCAACGATACAAGCCATTTCATCGCTCTATTTAAAGAAAAATTCGGCACAACACCTCTGAATTTCAGGAAAAGTAAACGGTAACTTTTTGTATAATCAAAAAAGCGGCTATATAAACTCGATCTTGAGTTTATATAGCCACTTAATTTTTAGTGAAACAGAGATGATCCTATTACTGGTAATGACCAAACAAGCTGATAAAGCATAATAAAGAGAGGAGTAACCTTTTCGTGAGAATGTCCGCCAAGGAAGAGAATTACAAGAACCGTAACTGCAAATACAAGGCTTATGTACTTCACAATGGTATTCATTGATATGAGACGGGACAGCTTGTCTGAAGCAAGGAAGGTTCTGAGCATATTGGGAACCGACGAAGAAGAAACTATACCGCAGGAAGTCTTTTCACGGGGCTCATTTTCATCCTTTGAGGGAACCTCCTCACGCTTTACAACGACTATCGGATAATTGTCGTCCTTGAGTATCTGAGTTAAAAACTTGGTATCAAGATTGGGGTCACGGCTGTTAATTGCCATGCATATGCCAATAGAACAGAAGGAGTCGAGAATTGCCTTGAAGTTTTTGCCGAGAGCGTATTTGATGTAAAATTTTGCACTTATCTCGCCACCGGTTGCAACATACATTATTCTTCCGTTGCCCGTTTCAAAGGCGGTGTCAATAGAATCGTTGTAATATCCAAATCCGTTGGCTTCCATGTAATCCTTGTTACCAACGTAAACGTCCTCGCCGTCAATAACGGCTTTAATTCCCGTTGATGTGACAGACACAAGCTCGTCACCCGAGGAATCGGAGGTAGTGTCGATAACCGAGCGGTTGAATACTTCCTTCAAGGGACCGCCTGCAAGCTTGAATATTCTTGCGGCAGTGACAAAGGTGGTGTCAATTCTGCTCTTTCCGTAGGTCTTGATTGACGTAACCTTTATTCCTTTTTCATGGAAAACGTCTGTATCTGCAAAGGATATCAAGGAAGTGTTGGCGTAGTCTGAAATCGAGCTTTCACCGATTATAGCTGATTCTCTTCTTGCAAGCCTGAGCGTTGTAATAAAGAAGGGAAGAGAAACTGTGAAAAGAGAAGAAAGGGGTAGTGCCAGCATAAAGAGTACGGTAAAGCTGTTAAGTGCTCCGGTAAAGCCTGCACCCTTAGAAATGATTGAGGTGATTATTGAGAATATAAGAGAGGCAAGCACTACTAAAGGAATAGAAATCTTATATGCCTCATCGTAGGGAGAGGGCTTTGAAGAGATTTTGAAGAAGTCCGAAATAAAGTCTGACTTGTCTATCTTATACATTCCAAGGTTACGGGGGAGATATTCGCTGAACTTTTCATATTCGCTTGACGTTTCATCAAGCTCTGAGACACAGTATTTTGTCTTTGCCTTTGCAAGGACTCTGAACGAAATGTGCTCTCTTCTTGCATCAACGTAAGCAGAAAGAAGAGTTATTGTAGCACAAAGTGAGAATACAGAGGAGTAAAGAGAAACTGACGAGTCGAATTTATTGAAAATCAAATGAAGAGCTATCTGTATTACGCTTACACAAAAAGCAATAAATGTGACGCTGTTCTTGTTTGGCTTCCAGGTGAAGAGAGCCTTTGCTCCGTTTATTAAATAAGGGAAAACGCATATTGCCGAAAGGAAAACAAGCTGAAGGTCAAGAAGCAAGAACAAAACGCCGAACTTTCCGGGCATGAGCCAGACAGGGTGGGGTAAAGCCTTTGTTTCAAGATAGATAAGAAGAAGTGTAAACACCAGAGAAAGGATAAAGCTCAAAGAAATAGCTTGACCTTTTTTGCGGTATTTTTCGGTTATTTCTTCGTTCTGAGCGGCAGAGGTATATTCAAATACCTCTTTTTCCTGCTTTTCTTTTTTTGCTTTTACGGGAGGTACAAAGTCCTCACCGTCGTCGGTGTCGTAGATGTCCTCTTCAATAGGAGCGGTTTCTTCTTCAATGTCGTAGGTATCCTTGTCGCCGTCGAAATCCTCTTCCTCTTCGGTGTCACCTTCTTCAACCTCGGCTTTTTTATCGCCAAATACACGCCCAAGGTCAATCTTTTTACCATCGGAAAGGTTTTCTTTGATTTCTTCGACGCTCATTACGTCAGCTGAATAAATCTCGTCAAGCTTTTCTACAACGTCCTTTTCTTTTTCTTTTGACTTTATAAAGGAACGGAAATTGAAGAGAGAAGACTTCTTTTCATCCTCGTCCTCCTCAAAGGGATTGAAATCATTGTTGTTATTTATCTTAAAGTCACGTGTCTTGGATGCTTCGTCGGGATCGGTGGAGTCATTGCAAGTGGTGGGTATATCCTCTTCGATTTCTATTTTCGCTTTTTGAACTCTTTTGAATTTATACTTACTCATTTTTGATTACTCGTACCCTTTCAGTTATTTTATCCTTCTTGACTTTGACGCCTCAAACAAGATTACCGCCGATGCACAGGAAACGTTTAACGAGTTGACCTTGCCCATCATTGGAATGGAAGCAATAAAGTCACAGTTTTTCGTAACGAGGTCGGACATTCCGTCGCCCTCGCTTCCAAGAACTAAGGCAAGTGGCATATCGTAGTCGATGGAGTCATAGCTTTGACCGCCTGCCTCACATCCTACCACCCAAACACCCTTCTTTTTCAAATCGTTTATTGTGTTTGAAATATTCGATACCTTGGCAATAGCCATATGCTCGATAGCACCTGCCGATGACTTTGCGGTAACGGGTGTAAGTCCGGCTGAGCGCCTCTTGGGGATAATAAGTCCATGAACACCTGCACCGTCACAGTTACGGATAATGGCACCGAGATTGTGGGGGTCGTTTATTCCGTCGGCAATAACGATAAATGGCTTTTCATGGCGTTCTTCGGCAAGCTTTAATATATCGTCAACGCTCACGTACTCCTTTGCCGCCGCCATGGCAATAACGCCTTGATGTATTACGCCTGCCGCCATGGTGTCAAGCTTCTCACGTTCCGCCTCAACTATGGGAATTCCGTGTGCTTTTGCTTCGGCATTTATAACTATAAGTGCACCTTCAATACCGCCCTTTTTCATAAAGAGCTTGTCAATGCTTCTGCCCGAACGGATAAGCTCGAGAACGGCGTTTCGTCCGCAGATAATATTTTCGTTTGGGGTAACGTCCTCCACGGGGCTGTTGTAATTATCTTTTATTTCTTTTGATTTGTCATAATATTTCATAATTTATACTACCTCTGTTTAAAGTATAACATAAAAAGTCGTTTTTGTATATAATTTTTGAAAAATCGACTAAAAATTTTATAAAAAACGGCGAGGTCGATTGTAATACAATTTCCTATGTAATAAAAGTAAAAAGCACAACGAATTTCGTTGTGCTTTTAAATTACTCACTGAAGGGGACTATATATTACTGCTGGTCCTTCATAGCTGCGAAGCATTCGCTGCAATAAACAGGGCGATCATTGCTGGGCTGGAAAGGAACCTTAGCTTCTTTTCCGCAATTAGCGCATGTAGTTGTGAATAATTCTCTTGCAGGCTTGCCATTTGCCTTTCTTGCGTCACGGCATGCCTTACATCTCTGAGGCTCGT
>JAZNZV010000065.1:0-20199 GCA_045595105.1 Eubacteriales bacterium
GCCTTCATCGTAGGTAAATGCACCACCCTTTGTAGATTTCACGCCTACCCTTATATCAATAGTGCTTGTTACTTCCTTAAGTATGTTTCTGTGATTTTCCATTGGGGAGAATACAATACCAACCTTTGAACCAAACGCCTTTTCGGTTGCTCGATAGGTTGTAATCGAAGTGCTTTTATCTTTATCGCCAGGGAAATAAGTACTTGTTGCACTTGTTGACATAGGAACGGCTGAAAGTCTGTAACTGCCTTCTTCGGTGGTAAGCTCCTCATTTGTAGAGAAGTTGGCGTAGCTTATGTATTTCACACCGATAGGAAGGTCGGAGTCAAGCTCAATAGTAAAATAGTTTTCATAAGCTTCGATAATAAAGTAAGCCTTTATTCCGTCGGCATAGGTAACGGCAAGTCTGCCGTCTTCAATTTCAGCCTTTGCGGGGTAAACCTTAAGTCCGTTTTCAAGTGCTATGTAACTGAACCATGGAGTAAGAGTAGAAGAAAATGCACTTTCCTCTGTTTCCTTATTATAAAACTCGGTAATCTTTGCAAGCTCCTTTGAGATGCTTACACTAATATAATCTGTTTCAAAGCTTATATTTACGCCGTTATCCTTGAGTGAGGACTTCGCCGACGCAAAGCTATTTGATTTAACCTTGTCGTTTGAGGCAATAAGAATTTCATTCTCTGCCCAGTGTCCCTCAATGTCAATAAAAGACTCAAGAGAACTCATATCGGTTTTTGCCACGTCTGAGTTAAGGTTTGTGAAGCGGTTTATCATCGTAACAACCTCTGCCCTTGATACGGGGGCATCGGGACAGCAAGAGCCGTCAGCATAACCCTTTATAACTCCGTACGCCGAAAGGGTAGTGATGGCATCATAGTACTTGTGCTCTTCTCCAAGGTCAATAAACTTTTTTCCATCATCACGGCTTATTTTCGCAATGTTGCATATCATCTGTGCAACCTCGCCACGTGTCAGCACCTTATTCGGGTCAAAAGGACTGTTTTCAACGTTGTTGTATGCTCCGAGATTTTCCATGCAAGCAATAGCCTTGTAGTACCAATCAAGAGGTCTGATATTCTCATAAGACGAAACGTATTGTGCAGGTAGCACACCGTTGTTTAAGAGCTTTGCAAGGATTGTAGAAAGCTCGGCTATTGTTATATGGTCATCGGGAAGGAACATTCCCATACCCTTACCGTCAATATACGCCGCATTTGCACCGTTGTATTGGAAGGGGAGAGAAGTGGCAGTGTTATCGTTTCTTATTGTCGTGTAGTATGAAGGAATGTAGTTTATAGAGAAAGAATTATTTCCGGTACCAATAAATTCTACCATGCATTCATCATGATCGGGGATGTATCCAAACGGGAATATTTCAAATCCCATCACATAGCCTTTGGCGTCGGGAAAAGCAGTTTTTATCGCTATATCTTGAACAGTATAATTATTTATTCCACCGGGGTTCCAATCAACCGGAATTGTATAGTCGTATGAATTTATTTTTCCGAAATCATTGATAGTATATAACGTTACCTTTGTATATAAAGGCTGATTATTTGGCGGAATTATTTTAGTGGAGCCAGACCTTGCACCGGATTTGAAGGAAAATGTGTAGAAATCCTCTACGGGTATTATTTCATCGGAATCGTATGCATATCTGCAACTAACACCTTCAAAGGCTTTGAGTATTTCCTCTGTTTGTCCGTTGTTATAATAGTTTAGAGCATTTTGGTGATTTAAAAATGAGTGACATGAAATCCAATAAGGGTAATTGCCGTATGACTCGGTATTATAACGGTACATGGTAAAAGTATTAGTCTCAGTGGTAGACCATGAGCCTGCTTTCCAGGACGTTCCGTTTACAAATCCAATGGCTCCGTCATCTTCTAAAGCGGAGATGTTTTCGGGCAGATTTTCTCCGTCTATCAAATAATACTTAGCATCACCGCCGACTTCTCTGACTGCAACAAGTCCTGCACTCAATTCATTTTCAAAAGGAAGTGCAGTGTAGTTGGGGCTTGAGTAATTTTCGAGCGTTACGTAAGCATATTCATAGTTAAGCTCAGGGTCAAGTCCAACGATACTGCTTCCGTCAACGTGTATTTCAGCAAACGCCGATACTGACAAGATAGCCGAAATAACAATTACAGAAAAAAGCAGAGATAAAAATTTGTTTTTCATATTAACCTCATAAAAATAATAAAATACTATTCTAATTTTACCATATGCTTTTTTAAAGTCAATAAAGTTTTGCGGTTTACAAACCGAAAAAGCGAAAAATCGTTATTCCGTACAAAAAACTCAACTCATTTTTTACTTCTGAATTTCTAAATTTTATCCACATTCTGAGAATATCTATGCTTTTGGTTAACCAAAAGCATAGATATTCAAAAAAATCGACACTCCTTTCGGAGTGCCGATTACATTTTATTTACCTGAGAACTACGTCAAGAGTTGAAATACCCATGTCGATTTCAGGAGCTTCGAAGTCTGCGGGGTTAGCAATTACTGCACCCTGAAGACCTACAGTAACCTCTGCACGAAGTGTGGCGTCGCTCAAAGGTTCTGCATCGTAAGTGTAAGTGAACTTACCGTTGGGAACAGATACGCTTCCTGTGAAGCTGATTTCCTTGGTGTGAGCTATATGCTCAATCCATTTACCATCTTCGTCATATACTGACTCATAGTAGTTGAGGTATGCCTTGTTATCGTCGGGATAGTACTCGATGTATTCACCCGAGTGAATTTCAGCCTCGAAGGTGATCTTGCTTGAGCCGATTGTAACGCTAGGATTCTTTGCGGGAGCATCAACGGCTGTGTAAGCTCTGAGGTCGTCAATCTTAACGCCTGCTACGTCACCTGCAGTACCGATTGAGATTGCATTGATCTGCGTGCGTGTGGGGTTAGCACGGTAGGTTTCGTAGATGTTCCATGTGTAGTTCAGGTTGCTGAACCTATCGCCGGGGTGGTCAGCGTTATCTGCGTCGATAAGGATGAACTCTCTCCAACCTACGTGAGAAGTAGGAATGTAGTAGTCGGTACGTCCCTTTTCAGTTGCAGTAGGTGATGTGATAGAAATCATTACACCGCCGGTTGCACTTCCGTTACCGTAGACGTTGATCTTGAGAGCCATGTGCTTGGAAAGGTCAACCTGTGCAATGGATTTGTTGTTACCCTTAAGCTGAGTAACCTCCTTAGTTTCGTCCAAAGCTACTACAAGAATCTCGTTTTCGCTGAGAGTTGAATATCTCTGCTCAATTCTTACGAAAGGTGTCTGTGCAGGGAAGGGGTTATTAGCTTCGCCGGTAATGTAGTTCTTGTCGAACATATCGTATACTCTGTTGTATACGTACTGCATTTCTCTGAATGCCCATGTACCGTCTGCCTGCTTGAATACTCTGTATTCATACTTACCATTCTTTATTTGCTCCTTGACTTCATCTGAGAAGTAGTTGCCCTTACGAAGTCTTGAGTATACGCTGTAGTAAAGCACGCTGTCGACCTGTCTTGTAGTATTTGCTTGATATGTTGCAAGGCTAAAGCCGTTATCAACGTTAGAGAAGTTATATGCAATAGCGAGTGAACCCATATGGTCGAGGTCGTCTCTGAACATTGTCTTACAAATGGTGTTCTTGTATTCCTGTCTTCCGTCGGGACAGAAGTTGAACCAACCAAGAGTAGCTGTATAGTAATGCTGGATTCTACCCTTCGCTGTGTTAACCTGACCTGTTGTATGAGACTTAACGCCCTTTGTAACCGAGTCGGTAGCGCCTCCTCGTCCACGTGCCGCCCATACAACTAATGTTCCTGCCGAGTCCTCCATAAGAGGGTACTTGTTACACTGAGATACAATTCTGCGGTAGAACTCAGCGTAATAGTAGTAGTTGACTTCACTCTTGTTAAATCTTGTAAAGGATTCAAAACCGTCAAGGTAGATGTTGTCGAATCCGCCTTCATTGTAAGCCTGAGCTGTAAGGTCAGCTATATGCCAGAAGAGCTCTGAACCGCTCTGAGGCTGGAACATTCCGTAGTAGCCCTGAAGGTGACGGATTTCAGCGCCGTCCTCGTGCTTAGCTACTTCTGTGCCAAACTGTCCACGCTTTATGTTGATAAAGCCGGATGTTGTACCCTTGGCAACGTAGATGATTTCTTGGTCGATAAGCACGTAGCTTGTCATAGGCTCACCTGAGTAGGGGAGTCCACGTCCTACGAAGCCTGTTGCATCCTCAACAGTCTTGATGTTAGTTCTGAACTTGGACATATCACCACGAAGCGTATATGTTTCAGCGTACTGTAACTGCTGTTGCCACTTGGGATCGGAAAGTATCGATGTAGCGCCATTTGAAACAAGTGAAGAATAGGTATGAAGACCTATCTGTACGCCCTCGGCGTGCATGGGATCGGCAATCCTTTCTTTAAAGGTTGCAGCTGTTATAAAGGCATTGCTCTCTGTTTCCTCTGCCGTTCTTGCCGACTTGAAGTTAAAGTCACCCTGTGTAAAGATTGAACCCTGGTGCATGTCTATCTGCTTAAACGAGTACTTGTTGGTCATTTTTGCAATGTCAACGGCTGTATCAAGGTTGAGACCTGTGGAGATAATAACGTAGTCCTCAAAGAGGTCTGCGCACTCTTCATCATACGTGAAGGGGCCGCCGTGTGTTGACTTGATACCCTTTTCAGGGTCGATTGCAAGAACTACTTCCTTAAGGATTTCTCTGTGCTCTTCCATGAGAGAGAAGGCGATAGCGACTTTCGCACCCATGGTAGGAACGCCAAGGTCTGTTCTTGTAAATCCACCGACAAGTGAAGTGTAACCGCCGGGAGTAGCCTTTTGATTAACCCTTGTGTCCATGAGTACGTTAGATGCTCTGAAGGTGCCGGGAGTTTCGGATGCAGTGTAATCAAAGTCGATGTATCCGAAGGTTGCACTTATAAGAGACTTTGGAAGGTTAGAGTCAAGCTCTACTGTAAAGAAGTTGTCGAATGCTTCAATGATATAGTATGCAACGGCACCACCCTTGTATGTGAACTTAAGTCTGCCGTCTACAAGCTCAAGCTTTGTAGGCTCAAGCAATGCACCGTTAGCAGAGTTTGCATATGTGAACCAAGGTGTAGATGATGTCGCGAAAACGTCTTCGCCTGTGGGAAGATATATAACCTCTTCTACCTTACCGTTCTTCTTAGAAAGCGTGACACGAATGTGCTTGTTCTCGAAGGAGATAGAAGTAGCAGTTTCTGTAAAGATCGAAGGATCAACCTTATAGAAGGACTCACCGTGAACGTCGTTGTTGGACGCCATAAGTATCTGGTACTCAGCCCAATGTCCCTCGATATCGTTAAATACTGTTGTAAGGTGTTCCTTACTTACTGTTTCATCTGTTGCAAGGAGAGAGAGAAGTCTGTTGATAACAGTTACAACCTCTGCTCTGGTAATTGTAGCATCGGGCTTGAAGGTCTTATCCTCGTAGCCGTTAACAAGTCCTGCAGCAGCGCCTGCAATAATTGCATCATAGTACTTGTGGTCCTCGGGAACGTCCTTGAACTTGATGTTCTCGGTTGCCGCAAGGTTAGATGCGAAATAAGCGAGCTCAACGAACTCAGCTCTTGTTATCTTGTTGTCGGGATAGTACTTGTCACCTTCTGTTGTGAAGAAGTAGCCCATTGCATCAAGATAAGCGATTTCGTCATAATACCACTTGTCGGGTGTAACGTCTGTAAACTTTGTTGTATAACCCTGAGGAATGTCCTGAGAGCCTACGAGAAGTCTTGCAAATATTGCACAAGCCTCAGCCTTTGTCATGTTAGCGTTGGGCTTGAACACGTTTCCTTCATATCCGTTTATGTAAGCGGAGTTGTCACCGTTTACCTGTGCGGGAGCCTTAGGAAGAAGAGTAACGGGGTCGGGGTCGGGAAGCTCAGCAAGCTTCTTGAACTTGATTGTAACCTGTGACTCTTCAACGTATGCACCTACCATATTTTCGTAGGGAACCGCATATCTGAGGTCGAGAGTCTTTTCTTCTTCAGAGAACTTAATAAGAACGGGGTATGCACAACCGTTGTTACCATAACCGTCAATAAGGTTTGCAACAACAGCTACAACTTCATTTCCGTTTGCATTTGTAAGTGTCTTTGTTTTGATTTCTTTACCAACGGATGCGTTAGCCGACATGATCATAACGATATTGTCGTACTGATTGAAAGCACGCTCCCATATCATTATACCGTCAGCCGATTTACCTACGTTTACCATGTTTGTGGTAAGGGTAGTGTTACCTCTGTCAGGAGCAGTTCCCCAACTGTATTTCGCTGTATCGTACATGGTGTACATTTCAGCATCCTTGTCAAGGAAGGATGTGGTAAATACAAACGCTCTCTTGTCAAGGTGAGAATCGTTTATACCCTTAAACCAATCCGTAACAGCGAGCTGAGGGTATGCTTCGAGCTGGTATATGATATACTTTTGGTCGCCTTCCTCTACGATAACAGCAAAGTTATTTGTGTCATAGGATTCGATCTTGATATTCTGACTACCGCCTGTGAAATCGTCTGATGTGAACTGGTTAGCAATGTGATTTTTTCTTGCAAAACCGTCAGAATAATAGTCCTGTCTTGCTATGGACACACCGTAGGGGATCTCCATATCGGTAAGAATTGTACCTGCGGATTTAAGAGCGTTGAACTCCTTGATCCAATCTTTATCGTTGTCGTTGAGTGCATACATATCATCGGCAGTTTTTTTACCAACCGTAACGACAGTATAATATGTGTGTGTGGAACCGGTGGACATCCTTCCGTTAAAGCTTACGTACTTAATGTTGTAAGCCTCGGCGTAGTCTGTCAGCCAGTAACAAGCGTCTTCGAGTGCTTCAACGTCATTGAGCTTCTTTAAGAAGGGCTGAACGCCGTTAAAGCTTGCAAGAACGATTTCGTCTCCGCTCACGTAATCCTCTTCAAACGGTACGTTGCCGGCAAGGGACACTACCGACAGAAGAGTAACGAGAGCTAAAACGGATAAAAATGTTGCAAGTAGTTTTTTCATCTGTTAATTCTCCTTAAAATAATTTTTTTATCCCAAATTATTTTACCTTTTAAAAAGGAAAAAGTCAATACGCCTTTCTAAAATTAAGAACACATTTTTGAAAAAATATGTATAACTTTCACAAAAATATTTATTTTTTTTATGCACTGCCGTTTTTATTACTACACGGAAAAAGTCCCTGCCAAATTTTAGCAGGGACTTTTTATGAACTTTTAGTTTAAATGAATGTCTGAAACGCCCTCGGGGATATATACCTCCGGTGCCACCCAGCCCTCGGGATTTGCGATTACCTTGCCTTGAAGTCCTATTTTCACGAGAGCTCTCAGAGGCGCATCGCTTAAAGCTTCAGCAGAGTACTTATACTCAAAGCTTCCGCTGGGAACGTTCAAGGTTCCCGTGTAGCTGATTTCCTTAGTGTGAGGCTCGTCGCTTATCCATGCACCTGTCTCGGTATTGTAGGTGGAGGTGTAGTAGTTAAGATAAGCCTTGCCCGTCTCGGGATAGAATTCAATATATTCTCCCGAATGGATTTCCGCTTCAAAGGTAATAGTGTTCTTTCCAACAGTAACTGAAGGGTTCTTTGCAGGTGCATCAACTGCCGTGTAAGCCCTTATATCGTCCATCTTTACTCCCGACGTGTTACCTGTGGGAGTGATAGTCATTCTGTTTATAGTCTTGAGGTCAGGGTTATATCGGTAGTTTGCAAAGGTGTGCATATTGTTGGTTATACCGCTGAAGGTATAGTCGTAGTCGGAGTTATCTGCATCAATGAGTATAAACTCTCTCCAGCCCTCGTGAGAGGTGGGAATGAGATAGTCGGTTCTTCCTGAGTCTGTTGCACAGTACATTGAAAGAAGAAGTGCACCCGATTTGTCGCCGTTGCCGTGAACCTTTACTTTAAGAGCGGTGTTCTTAGTCAGATTGATCTGAGAGAAATTATTTACCGATGCCGTGCTCTTGATGTTTGCGTTCTCGTCAAGGGCGAGTACAACTATTTCATTCTCTCCGAGAGTAGAATATCTTTGCTCAATTCGGATGTATGGTGCCTGCGCAGAGAATGGATTATTTCCGTTTCCTGTGGTGAAGAGGGAATCGAGAGTATCGTATACTCTGTTTGATGTATAGTACATTTCTCTGAATGCCCAGCTTCCGTCACTCTGCTCAAATACCTTGTATTCATATTTTCCGTTCAGTATCTCTTTCTTTACCTCTTCGGAGAAGTAGTCTGCCTTACGAAGTCTCGTGTAAATTCCGTAATAAGCGTAGTTTTGCGCCATTCTGTTGAACGCTTCAAATTCACTTGGCGTAAAGGGCTGACAAACCATAGAGAAATCTGTGGCAATAGCAAGTGAGCCCATGTAGTCAAGGTCATCTCTGAACAGTGTCTTTGTTATAGTATTTTTGTATCTCTCGTCAATATCGGGGTCAAAGCAGTACCAGCCAAACGTTGCCGTCTGATAACGCTTTAAGTATCCGAGATTGTTTTCAAGGTGAGCCTTCTTGTGCTCCTTATATGCCTTGGTAGCATAGTCGGTAGCACCCGAGCGTCCACGGGATGCCCAGAAAATTGCAGGGTTGTCCGACATTTCAAGTATAGGCTTCTTTTCACACTGCTCAAGAATTCTTCTTACGAATTCTCCGTAATAGTAATATGAAGTTTCTTTCGATACGTATCTGAGAAGGCACTCAATACCGTCAAGATAAATCATATCGAAACCGCCGTCGTTATAAGCCTTTGCTATGTTATCTGCAACGTGATAGAAAAGGTCAGAGCCGATAATAGGGGAGAACAAGTTAAAATATCCGTAAAGCTGACGGATTTCAGCGCCGTCCTTGTGAACGGCAGCTTTCGTGCCAAGCTGTCCTCTCTTAACGTTTATAAAGCCTGATGTGGTACCCTTTTCAACAAGGATGATTTCTTCATCAATAAGAATGTATCTTGTGTTTTTGTTGTCCCAAGGAAGAGCAACACTGTTCCAGAAGCCCGAAACGTCCTCGTGTGTTTTAATGCTCGTCTTAAATCTTGAAGTGTTACCTCTTACCGTCCACGTCTCTTCGTTGTAAGCAAGCTGTTTCTGGTATTCGGGATTTGTAAGAATTGAGGATGCCTTGGGGTCAATCAGAAAGGCATACGTATGAAGACCCATTTCAACGCCCTCTGCAAGTATTTTGTCTCCTATTCTTTCCTTGAATACTTCTGCACTGATATAAGTGTCTTGGGCTTCATCTGCAGTTCTTGCACTTACAAAGTTGAAATCTCCGTTAGAGAACGTGCGTGAGCCCTGATGTATGTCGAGCTGGTCGATGGAGTAATCCCTTGCAAGTCTTGCAACGTCTGTTGCGGTATCGGGCGTAATACCCGACGATACGATAACGTAATCGCCAAAGAGATTTTCATTACCTTCATCATAGGTAAAGGCACCGCCATGGTCAGAGAATATGCCCTTTGATGGGTCTATTGCAAGACAAAGCTCCTTGAGATGCTCTCTGTGGTCCTTTGCAAGAGAGAAGGCTATACCTGCCTTAGCACCGATAAGGTCTACACCGATATCCGTATAAGCACTTGCACTGACAATGGTGTTGGCTCCACCGGCGTGGTAATCGGGGTTTGCCTTGGTATCCATTGAAACAACAGAGGACCTGAATGAGTTTTCATCTTCTGAATACGAGTGATTGAAGTCAATGTTTGCAAAAGTAATGCTTGCTATATTTTTAGGAATATTTGTGTCAAGCTCAACCGTAAAGAAGTTGTCAAAGGTCTCGATTATGAATGCCGCAGAAACTCCACCCTTGTAGGTGAATTTTATTCTGCCGTCAACAAGCTCAACCTTGTTTGGTTCAAGGGTAGCGCCGGTAGTGGTTTTCAGATATGTAAACCATTGAGAGGCAGAGATAGCAAAAACGTTTTCTCCTGTGGGGAGATAAGTAACCTTTTCTACCTTGCCGTTTTTCTTATTGATGCTTACTCTTATCTGCTTTGTTTCAAAGGAGATAGAGGTAGCACTTTCTGTAAACGTGTCGGGTGAAATAGCGTAGAATGACTCGCCGTGCACATTATCGTTTGAAGCCATGAGAATATTGTATTCTGCCCAGTGACCGTTTATATCCGAAAATACGTTTTCGAGACTATCCTTTTTAACGGTATTTTCATTTACTGTGAGAGAAAGAAGTCTGTTAATAACCGTTACGACCTCGGCTCTTGTAATTGTTGAGTCGGGTTTAAATGTATTGTCAGAATATCCGTTTATAAGTCCCGCCTCGGCTGAAGCCATAATTGCGTCATAATACTTGTGGTCAAGAGTCACGTCAGTAAATTTGATTTTTTCATTTCCCGATAGATTTGATGCAAAATAAGCAAGCTCAACAAACTCTGCTCTTGTTATCGGGGTATCGGGCTTATAGGTGTCTGATGTGTTTGTATAATAAAAGCCTAAAGTATCAAGGTAAGCGATTTCGTCATAGTACCACTTATCAGACGTAACGTCGGAAAATCTTGTAGCATAGCCACTTGGGATTTCGCTTGAACCGAGAAGAAGTCTTGCGAAAATCGCTGAAGCCTCAGCCTTTGTCATATTGGCATTTGGCTTGAAAAGATTTTCCTCATATCCGTTTATGTATGACTTGTTTTCACCATTGAGCTGAGATGTGATTTTAGGAAGAGAGGTAAATGGGTCGGGCTCAGGCAAAGGAGCAAGATTTTTAAGCTCTACAACAACGTGAGATTCCTCAATGTATCCGCCCACCTTCTCATGGAAGGGAACAGCGTATCTCAAGTCAAGGGTCTTATCTTCTTCCGAAAACTTAGCAAGAATAGGGTAAGCACCTGCATTTTCCCAGCCCCCCATCAAGTTACCAATAACCGATACAACTTCATAGCCGTTGCTGTTGGTGAATTTAGATACCACAATATCCTTACCCGTAGTATCGTTTGCAGACATTACCATTACAATATTGTCAAACTTTGATATAGCGTGATTCCATATCTGCTCACCGTCAAAGGGGCTGTCATACCACACCATATTGGTATTCATGGTAGAGTTGCCCTTTACGGGTGCTGTTGTATATCCGTAAATGGTGGGGTCGTATTGGGTAAACATTTCACCGTTTTTATCAACAAAAGAAGTAGTAAATACAAAAGCTCTCTTGTCCTTGTGCTTTTCGTTAGTAGCATTAAACCAGTTTATTACTGCTTTTCTCGGATAAGCCTCAAGCTGATAAATAACGTATTTGGTGTTGCCCTCGCTGACAATAAGAGCAAAAGTGTTCGTATCGTATGACTCTACTGTAATGTCGGGATTAGAGCCTGTGAAATCGTCGAGAGTGAATTCATTTGCAATGATGTTTCCTCTGTTGTATCCGTTCGCATAGTAGTCAGTCAAATGTATTGACACACCGTAGGGAAGACCTACGTCGGTAAGAACAGAGCCTGCATTTTTCAAAGCCTTGAAGTCTTTAGCCCATTCTTCGTCGGTGGCATTAGCTTCGTTCAATTCATCAACGGTTTTACCGAGAGCGCTAACGTAATTTCCATAGGTGTAGTTTGCTCCCGATGACATCTTACCGTTAAAGCTTACGTACTTTATGTTATAGCTGTTAACGTAGTCTGACAGCCAATAACAGCTTACCTCTAAGGGGATAGTATTAGCGGCATCACCCAAAAAAGGCTTTGTGCCGTTTAAAGAGGCAAGAACGATGTCGTTTTCTCCTACGTAGTCCTCTTCAAAGAACACAGTTTCCGCAAAAGCCGAAAGGCTTATAGCAGAAACTAATATTATCACCGAGAATAAGACACTCAAAACTTTTTTCATCTGGATACTCCTTTGTCAAGATGGTTTCTTAAAAGATATACTTACTTGATTTTATATTAAGAAAAAAACAAAATTTATTCAAGTCAAATCTTGTATATTTGTTTAAAAATATTGTCATGCAAAGTTTTCCATAAAAAGTGGCGAGCCGCCACTGGCATACCTTCGCTTATCGTAATGCATCTTTTGCTAAAGAAAGCAAAACGGCGAGGTCAATTTTAATGTAATTTTTCTTGTAAAATAAAAGAGGGCAGTCCAATATGGACCGCCCACCTTAAATCAGTTATTTAATTATAACGTCGAGTATGTCCTCGGGCATGTCAACCTCAGGTGCGTTGAAGCCTTCGGGGTTTTTGAGAATATTTCCTGCCATGCCTATCTTTACAAGTGCACGTGTAGGAGCACTTGTGAGAGCCTTTGCATCATACTTGAAGGAGTATTCACCCTTGGGGATTGTGATTTCACCTTCAAATGTGATTTCGGAAGTATGAGCAATATCCTTTACCCACTTACTTGCATTGTCGTCAACGTATCCTGCATGCTTGATAGCGTCCTGAGAGTTATCTGCATTGCTTGTACCCTCGTAAAACTTTTCATAGCTGTAAAGGTACGCCTTGTTCTTTTCGGGATAATACTCAATGTATTCACCCGAGCCAATTTCAGTGTTAAAGGTGATGCTCTTGTCTCCAACAGTAACCGTAGGATTTTTAACGGGAGCGTTAACAAGCTTGCAAGCTACAAGGTCGCCTATTTCAGCCCCCTCGGTGTTTCCTGTTACACTTACTGTAACAGAAGTCAGCCTTGCAAGATTAGTAAACCAACGGTAAAGCTCACCGTGTACTGCGTAACCGCCTATCGGAAAATCGTATCCGTCGTAGTCTGCATTGTCGGTGTCTATAAGTATAAACTCCTTGTTACCTACGTGAGAGAGGGGAAGGAGGAATTCTGTCCAACCGCTTGCATTTCCCTTGCCTTCAATTTTAAGAAGCACAGC
Organism: Eubacteriales bacterium; assembly: GCA_045595105.1. Taxonomy (GTDB): domain Bacteria; phylum Bacillota; class Clostridia; order Oscillospirales; family SIG627; genus RGIG6353. The sequence continues at coordinate 12,839 of JAZNZV010000065.1, forward strand.
GCCATCCTTAGAGCCGTTACCCTTAACGTTGATTTTGAGAGCTCTGTATCCCGATATATCTGTCTCGGGATATTCATGTACTCCTACCAGGTCTGCAGGGTTCTTGCTGTCAAACGTAAATACTGTCTTTTCGCCCTTGGAAATAGCTGAGTATCTTTCTTCAATTCGGATGTATGGTGTCTGCTCTTCAAAGGGGTTGTTAGCTCTACCTGTTGCGTAGCTGTCATCAAGTGAGCCGTGAACCTTATTCTGAGCATAAACCATTTCTTGCATACCCCAGCTACCGTCACTGCATTTCACAGCCTTGTGCTCGTAGGGACTTGTACTCAGCGCTTTCTTTACCTCTTCCGAGAAGTACTTTGCCTTACGGAGCCTTGAATAAACTCCGTAATACATGAAGTTTTCACCTATTCTATATTTGGGGTCAAAGTGAGGGATAGAGAAGGGCATACAAACGGTAGAGAAGTCAGACTGAATACCAAGGGTTCCCATGTGGTCAAGGTCATCACGGAATATCGACTTGTTGACCGTGTTTTTAAGCTCGTACAGATAGTCGGGTGCATAGTCCATCCAACCGAGAGTAGCAGTATAGTAGAAGGTCTTTTGTCTCATACCTCTGTCAAAGTGCATCTTCTTGAACTTCTTATAAGAGCGTCTTGCATGGTCGATAGCGTTGCCTCGTCCTCTTGCACCCCAAAGGAAGGGATCAAATGTAGAGAATTCTATAATGGGCTTCTTCTTACAGTTGATAAGAACCTCTCTTACGAACTCGGTGTAGAAGTAATATCTGTTTTCGGGAGTAAGAAGCCAATACATGGATTCGTATCCGTCGAAGTATATCATCTCAAATCCGCCCTCATTGTACGCCTTTGCTGTCTGACGTGCAATGTGGTAGAAGAGCTCTGTTCCTGGCACAGGCTGAAGACAGCCGTATTTACCTTGGAACTGACGCATTTTAGCACCCTTCTTGTGGGGAGCAGGCTTCGTACCAAGAGCACCTCTTATGATATTTTTCATACCATCTTTAGTGCCATTCTCGGGAATGTGTACAATTTCTTCATCAATAAGAACGTAGCCCGTATAGAAGGTGTAGTAAGTTATTCCGTCTTTGTCACCCTTGAATTCACTTGCGTCTTCATTTGTAAAAATAGTTTCGCTGTTTTCGTCTATATCTTCTTTGAGAGTATATGTGGTTGGAACAAAGACGAAATCGCCCTGCCACTTAGGGTCGGAAGTAATAGTGGTAGCCTGAGCGGAAATTGTGGAAGAGTAAGTGTGAAGACCGAGCTGCAATCCACGTGATATAAATTTGTCGGCAATGCGCTCCTTGAACATAGCACCTGTGATAAAGGTGCCGTTTTTCTTTTCCTCTTCGGTAGCGGCGGACACGAAGTTGAAGTCACCTTGAATAAAGGTGTCGGGACCGTGGTGGATATCTATCTGGTCGAGAGAGTATTTGAGTGCAAGCTCTGCCGTCTCTTCTGCATTTTCAGGAGTGATGTTATTGAAAAGAATAACGTAGTCGCCGAAGATGTCATCGTTGTCAAGAGCAAAAGGACCGCCGTGAGAGGATACAACAGACCTCTTGGGGTCAACCTCACTCATAACCTCTTTAAGGAAAGCTCTGTGATCCTTCTCCTTGGAGAATACAACACCCATTTTAGCACCCTTGAGGTCGTGACCGATAGAAGTTCTTGCCCCTGCACAAAGAGCGGGTGTCCATCCTCCGGGGATAAATGAATTGTTTACTTTAGAGTCCATTGATACACCCGACGCTCTGAAGCTTTCGGGCTCAAAGGAAGGGGTGTAGTTGAAACGAATATTGAAAAATGCAATTCCGTTAACGTCCTTGGGGATGCTTGATATAAGCTCTGCCGTGAAGAAATGGTCCTTTATTTCAAAAAGAATATCGGCTGAGACACCGTTCTCATAAGTGAAGGTGAGAACGTCTTCTCTCGCCTCTACCTTAATGGGAGGGATTATAACTTCCTTATTATTTGTGTAGAGATATGAAAAATATGGTATGCTTAGTGCTCTTGTGTCTGACGCTACCGCCTTTTCTTTTTCAAGAACGTCGGTGTTGTCGGGAACAAAAATGGCTTTTTCTACTTTTCCTGTGTCCTTTGCTATTTCAATGGATAATTGGCTATTTTCGATAATTATTCTGTCGTTTGTTTCCTTGAAAATGCTCATAGTTTTCTCCTTGAATTTGTTTTTATAATATGTAAACCGAAGCATGTCAACTTCGGTTTACATATTTATTTTTTAATTATCTGAGTTTTACGTCAAGTATTCCTTCGGGCATATCGATTTCGGGAGGAGTGAAGCCTTCGGGGTTTGTGATAATCTGACCCGCAACACCGATTACTACCTGTGCTCTTACGGGAGCCTTTGTCTGTGCTTCGGCATTGTAGGTGTAGGTGAAGCTACCGGTAGGAACTGTGATATCACCGGTGAAGCTGATCTCTTCACGTCTAAGGTCAGCAACCTCGGGATAATATGTTCTATAAGCCTTACCAAAGTCGGGGTAGTATTCAATATACTCGCCCGAATGAAGCTCGGTATTGAAGGTTATCTTTGTATCACCGATTGTAACAGAAGGATTCTTTACGTAACCGTCGGTAATTGTGTACGCCTTAAGGTCGTCAATCTTAACACCCTCAACGTTTCCTCTGACAGTTACCTGAACGCTGGATGTGGTTGCAAGCTCGTTAGTAGCTCGGTAACCGCCGTCGTTTGCATAAAGGCTTCCTCTGGGGTCACCCTCGAAGTTGGAGCCGGGGTAATCGTCATTGTCTGAATCGATGAGAAGGAATTCTCTCCAGCCCTTGTGACTTACGGGAATGTAGAAGTCGGTTCTACCGCCACCTGAGCCGTTGCCTCTGATGGTGATGAGAAGTCCTGCTTCTCCGCCTTCTCCGTTACCGAGAACCTTTATCTTCATCGCCTGATGTTTCGAAAGGTCTGTTACGGGGATGGTGTGCTTCTTCGCAAGCGTTGATACCTCAGCGTTTTCATCGAATGCAATTACTGTAAGCTCGTTTTCACCGAGAGTGGAGTATCTCTGCTCAATTCTTACGAAAGGAGTTTGTGCCGAGAAGGGGTTATTGCCTGTTCCCGTAATGAAGAGATTGTCTGTCATATCGAGAATCTTATGCTTGTTGTAGTACATTTCAACAAATGCGTAGGTTCCGTCATCCTGCTCGATAAGTCTGTGCTCGTAGTCACTGTTAATAAGTGCATCCTTAACCTCTTCTGCAAAGTATCCGCCCTTACGAAGTCTGGAGTAAGCCGAGTAGTACATGAAGTTTTCGGCGAGCATAGGATAGTTCTTGAATGCATCAACCGAGAAGGGCTGACAAACGGTACTGTAATCTCTTGCAACACCGATCGAACCCATGTGGTCCATATCGTCACGGAAGAGTGTCTTTATTACAGTATTTTTATATGTTGACGCTCTGTCGGGTGCGTAGTTCATCCAACCGAGTGTGGCTGTATAGTAACGCTGCTCGAAAGCGAGAAGGTGGTCGTCGAGGTGATTTTGCTTGAATTCCTTATATGCTCTGTTAGCATGGTCGATAGCACCGCCTCGTCCACGTGCAGCCCAAAGCGTTTCGTCGTTTGTGGAATATTCAATAATGGGGTCGGTTTCTACCTGCTCGAAAATTCTTCTGACGAACTCTCCGTAGAAGTAGTAGAGCTGTTCAGTAGGAACAAACTTGTACATTGACTCAAAGCCGTCAAGGTATATCATATCGAAGTCGCCTTCGTTATAAGCTTTAGCGGTCTCGTCTGCAACTCTGTACCAGAGGTCGGAGCCACATATGGGCTGGAAGAAGGCATATCCTGTCATGAGCTGACGGATTTCAGCACCGTCCTCATGTTTTGCCGCTTCGGTACCGAGCTGACCTCTCTGACATCTGATAAAGCCAGAGGTAGTACCTGATGTAACCTTGATGATTTCATGGTCAATGAGAATATAAGAGGAGTAGTCGTTGTAGTAGTTTGTACCGCCTGCCGCACCGCTGAACGAGCTTGCATCCTCGTAGGTCTTGACACTGGTTTTATACTTTGAAAGGTCGTCTCTTAATGTGTAGGTTGTTTCTGCGTATTCGATATCGTAGAGATATTCGGGGTTTTCGTCCCAATATACGGCAGAGCCAACGGGATACACGGTAGAAGAGTAGGTGTGAAGAGCCAGCTTTATGCCTTCAGCGTGAACCTTGTCAACAACTCTTTCTTTAAACTTCTTAGCATCAATGAAGGAGCCGTATGGGTCACTGTCATTCTTTGAGCCCTGGAAGTTGAAGGTACCTTGATAGAAAGTGTTGTAGCCTTGATGATAGTCGAGGAAGTCGATAGAATATTCCTTGGCAAGCTTTGCCATCTCTGTAGCATTGTTTTCGTTAATTGAAGTTGATACGATAACGTAGTCTGTGAAAAGGTTATCTGTGTCAAGTGCATAAGCACCGCCTGCCGTAGAAGCAAGACCACGTGAACGGTCAATGGAGTCGGTTATTTCTTTAAGGAATGTTCTGTGGTCCTTTTCCTTAGAGAAGGTAACACCAAGCTTTGCACCTATAAGGTCAACACCGATAGAGGAGAGAGCCTGGCCTCTTGTAATTGAGCTGAAGCCACCGGGCCAGTAAATACAGTCGGCCTTCGTATCCATAGATACGCCTGAAGCTCTGAAGCTTTCGGGGTCGGTGAGTGAGGCTGTATAGTCGAAGTCAACGTTAGCAAACACAACGCTCTTGAGGTCGGAAGATATGTTTGAAACAAGCTCCATTGTGAAGTGGTTTTCAAACATTTCAATAATAAAGTAAGCAGTGTATCCGCCCTTGTAGCTGAACTTAAGCTTTCCGTCAACTATTTCAACGCCGGTAGGCTGAAGAGTAGCGCCGTTGTTTGAAACAACGTAGGAGAACCAAGGAGCGGTAGAAACAGCCAACACGTTTTCTCCTGTGGGAACGTAAATTGCCTTTTCAACCTGTCCGTCCTTCTTCTTGATGGTCAATTCAAGCTGAGAGTTACCAAAGGTAATAGTGCTTGCATCTTCCTTGAAGAGGTCGTCAGGAATGTTGTAGAATGCGTCACAGTTTACGTTGTCATTAGAAGCCATGAGTATCTGGTACTCTGCCCAGTGACCGTCGGTATCTGTAAATACACTCGCTGTGTTTTCTTTGCTTACTGTGTGCTTTGTGGCAGTGAGGTTGAGTATTCTGTTAACAACAGTAACAACCTCGGCTCTTGTAATGTTAGCCTCAGGCTTGAATACTCTTCCGCTGTAGCCGTTTACAAGCCCCGTAGAAGCCGCCGCCATTATGGCGTCATAGTATTTGTCACCCTCGTTAACGTCCTTGAACTTGACGTTCTTTGTAGCGGAAATATCTGAAGCAAAATAAGCAAGCTCAACGAACTCTCCTCTTGTGATAAGAGCGTCGGGATTATATTTATCACCCTCAGTTGAGAAGTAATATCCGTTTGTATCGAGATATGCTATTTCGTCATAATACCACTTGTCGGGTGTAACGTCTGTGAATCTTGTAGTAAGACCCTCGGGCATTTCGTCAGAGCCTGCAAGAAGTCTTGCAAAGATAACTGATGCCTCAGCCTTTGTCATATTTGCGTTGGGCTTGAAGGTGTTGTCTTCGTATCCGTTGATATACGCCTTGTTTTCACCGTTAAGTTGAGGAACAATCTTTTCAAGGTCCTGAACGGGGTCAGACTCAGCAAGAGGAGCAAGCTTCTTAATTTCTACTGAAGTAACCGACTCCTTAACGTATCCGCCGTCCTTTTCAAAGAAGGGAACTGCGTATCTGATATCGATGTTCTTATGGTCTTCAGAGAGCTTTACGAGAAGGGGATATGCTCCAACCGAGCCATAACCGTCAACAAGGTTAGCAACTATCGAAACAGCCTCGTATCCGTTTTCGTTTTCAATTACTTTTGTAATGATGTTCTTCTTTACGTTAGCGTTTGAAGAAACTACAACGAGAACGTTATTCCATTTACCGAGAGCCTGCTTCCAGATCTGATCACCCTCAAAAGGTCTGCCGTCTGAAACCATACCGGTTGTAAGTGTCATATCTAAACGGCTGGGGGCGGTGAAGTAGGTGTACTTGACAGGGTCATACTGTCTGTAAAGCTCACCGCTTGCCGAAGCAAACGAAGTGGTATAAGCGATAGCACGCTTGTCTTGATGGCGAGCATTTACTTCATTAAACCAGTTAATAACAGCAAGACGTGGATAAGCCTCTAACTGATATATTATGTATTTTTCGTCTCCTTCCTCGGCTACGACGGCAAAGTTATTGATGTCGAGAAATTCGACACGGGTATCAGAGCGTCCCGTGAAATCGTCGATAGTAAATAGTGCATCAACGTGATTGTCTCTGGTTTGACCTCTGCCGAAGTAGTCCTCCGTATGAATAGAAATACCGTAGGGGATCTTCGCACGCTGAAGAACTCTGCCGAATTTTCTTATTGTTTCGTACTCGTCGATTCTCGGCTGGTCAACCTTGTTGGCTGCAACGGTAGCATCAACAACAATAGAATTGTTTTCGGATACACCTCTGTATTTGGAGAAGGTTTCCGTTGTCAGAGATGTTGTCTTACCAACAAAACTTACATATTTAATATTGTAAGTGTCAACCTTGTCTGTTATCCAATAACAAGCATCCTCAAGGGGAGCAGTGTTAGCAAGGTTGGCAAGAAAAGGTCTTGTGCCGTTGAAACTTGCAACAACTATTTCGTTGCCGGTAACATAGTCGTCTTCAAATTTAACAGTTTCGGCATTTACAACAGCCGAAAAAAGAAGAGTCAGTACCGACACGCATAGAAGAAGTCTTAAAGTTTTTTTCATATAGCATGTCTCCTAAAAATATAATATTTGCATAATAATTGTATATTTTTATAAATTAAAAGTCAAGACGCTAAATACACTTAAATGAAGAGAATTTCAAAAGTTATGTGAATGTTTCACAAAAAGGTAAAAAGTTTTTTTCCTCTCAAAAAACCTAAAAGTTTGCTTTTTTGAACTAAATAAAAAAATCAAAAAAAGATATTGACAATTTAAATGTTTTTTGATATAATTTATTGGTCCAAGCGAAAATCCTATGGAAAGGTGGCTGAGCTGGTCTAAGGCGCACGACTGGAAATCGTGTGTCGGCTAATACCCGACCGAGGGTTCGAATCCCTCCCTTTCCGCCATAAAACAAAAAAGATGCGAAAGCATCTTTTTTTGTTTTATGTAGACAACTTAAGGGATTCGAACCCTGAGAGGGCAGACGGCGTAAAGAAAACAGTCCGGTGGACTGTTTTTAGCCGGATGTTGCGCAGAGCTATGCTCAAGCAGAAGT
>JAZNZV010000066.1:0-9057 GCA_045595105.1 Eubacteriales bacterium
AATCGCAATGCAGAATTAAGGAAGGAGCTGTAAAAAACTCGAATAGAGGTTTTTTACAGCTCCGACTAATAATGGATAGAAAAATTTTGCTAAGAGCAAAATATAATTAATAGTAAATTTGCCTAAGGCAAATTGTCCAAAATTCATCATTCTACATTCATCATTCTGCATTTTTTAATGAAGATTTTGCTGTAAGCAAAATCAACCTTAACTCTTCACTCTTAACTCTTCACTCTTCACTTTTAAAAAGGTGGTGTCTAAATGCTTTTTTCGGGAATGCCCTTTCTTTTTTATTTCCTTCCCGTTGTTTTAATATTATATTTTATCGTACCGAAATTTCTTAAAAATACCGTTCTCCTCTTAGCAAGCCTTATTTTCTACGGCTGGGGCGAGCCCATGTATTTATTCCTGATGATAGCCTCAATACTGCTGGGCTATTTCCTCGGTATGGCTATCGATAAGTCCAAAACCAAGGCTTTGAAGAAGCTTTTCCTTGCCCTTTCGGTAATATCAAGTATACTCCTCCTTGGATTTTTCAAATATGCCGACTTCTTTATATATAACTTTAACGCAGTAACAGGACTGAGTGTGGCTCTTTTAAAGATTGCCCTTCCTATCGGTATCAGCTTCTATACCTTCCAGATACTCAGTTATACTATCGACGTTTACAGAGGGAACGTGCCCTATCAAAAGAATATAATAAACTTTGCAACCTACGTTGCTCTCTTCCCTCAGCTCATTGCAGGTCCTATTGTAAGATACGTTGACGTCTGCCGTGAGCTGGAGAGCCGTGAGCACTCCTTCGAGAAATTCTATCTCGGTATGAGACGCTTCGTTGTAGGTCTTTCAAAAAAGGTGCTCATTGCAAATCAGATGGGTGAGGTCTGCGACATTTTCAGAGAAAGTGCCGACAAATCGGTGCTCTTCTTCTGGGTATACGCTATCGCCTTTGGCATACACGTTTACTTCGACTTCTCAGGTTACAGCGATATGGCAATAGGTCTTGGCAAGGTTTTCGGCTTCAACTTTATCGAAAACTTCAACTACCCTTATATTTCAAAGAGTATCAGCGAATTCTGGAGACGCTGGCATATGTCACTTGGCTCGTGGTTCAGAGACTACGTTTATATACCTCTTGGCGGAAACCGAGTTAAAACACTTCGTTGGCTTTTCAATACCCTTGTGGTATGGATGCTGACAGGTCTCTGGCATGGTGCGGCGTGGAACTTCGTCGTATGGGGTCTTATCTACGCAGCACTGCTTATCGCCGAAAAGTTCTTCGTAAGGAAGCTCATTGATAAAAACGCCGTTCTCGCTCACCTTTATACCATGCTGTTCGTAGTACTGGGCTTTGTAGTTTTCAATGCCCCCAACATGGCAACGGCAGGACAGGACCTTGCAGGTATGTTCGGCTTTGGCGGATACGCCCTTTCAAACAGCGTCACCCTCTATCATCTGTCAAGTAACGCCGTGATATTTATTCTCGGTATTCTCGGCTCTACACCGCTACCAAAGAAGCTCTACACAAAGCTTTCAGAGTCGAGAGCTGTAAAGGTGCTTGACTTCATCGAGCCGTTAGGCGTAGTTTTACTTCTTCTCGTATGTACCGCATATCTTGTTGACGGCTCTTACAATCCGTTCCTTTATTTCAGATTTTAAGGAGGGGGAAACATGAAAACAAAATATTTAATTTCATCACTCGTTGTGATAATAACACTTTTCACGCTCACCGTTCTCGCTTGGTTTAAAGCCCCCGACGCTATGTCTGAAAGCGAAAGGCGTCCGCTTGCACAGTTCCCAGAGGTAAGTGTGGATACAATCTTTTCGGGCAAATTCACAAAGGAATTTGAAAGCTACGCTACCGACCAATTTCCTTTCCGTGACGGCTTCAGAACACTCAAAGCGATTTCAAAGTTCTATATTTTCAACAGTAAGGACAACAACGATATCTATATCCACGACGGATATGCCGCCAAAATCGAAAGTGCCATATCCGACACGTCGATAGAAAATGCCGTGAAAAAGATAAACTACCTTTACGAAAAATACGTGAAGGACAACACAAATAAGGTTTACCTTTCCATTATTCCCGACAAGAATACCACCCTTGCTCCCAAGGGTAACTACCCAAGCCTTGACTATGAAAGGTTAGCCGATAGCGTTGTAAAGGGTGTGCCCTTTGCAAAGTATATCGATATTTTCCCACTTCTCGACTACACCGACTACTATAAGACCGACACACATTGGAGTCAGGAAAAGATAGTTGACGTTGCTCACACCATTCTTGACGCCATGGGAGCTGAAAAAACTGATGACTACAAAGAGGTAACTCTTGATACCCCCTTCTACGGGGTCTATTACGGTCAGTCCTCTCTTCCCCTACCCCCTGACAAGATAACCTATCTTACAAACGAGACGATTGAAAACTGTAAGGTATATAACTATGAGGGAAGCGACGGAGTCCTTGAAAATATCAAGCCAACCTCGGTTTACAATATGGAAAAGCTCGACTCCAAGGACCCCTACGAAATGTTCTTGTCGGGTGCTGTCAACCTTATGAGAATAGTAAACGAAAATAATACCTCGGGCAAGAAGCTTATTGTCTTCCGTGACTCTTATACAAGCTCTCTTGCACCTCTTATGACACAAGGTTATTCCGAAATAATCCTCATCGATATAAGATACCTTGCATCCCACTTCATCGGAGCGTTCGTCACTCCCGATGACTTCAAGGATGCCGACGTACTTTTCCTTTACAGTGCACTTATATTAAATCAGAGTCAATCATTCAAATAAAAACAAGGAGAGCAATATGCTCTCCTTAGTTTTTACTTTTTAATTGTCTATGCCATGTAATTGTCGGATTCTACTGAATATCTGTAAAGTGCCTTTACGAGTTTTTTGAGCTTTGCGTCCTCGTTTTCAAGGCAGAGGTCTACGTATGCAAGTGCGTTGAAGTTGATTGTGATGCTATTTGTATTTTTGTCTATAACAGTAACCTCATAAGCTGTACTGAGTTCATTGGATGCAATGCTTGTTATATCTGTGTAAGCATACTCTTCAGTGCCGGTTGCAAGTTGAAGGGCTGTACCGCCTGCTACGGTGTAGGAGGCAAGGTCTGTGCCTTCTGCTACCTTGAAGTAGTGACGGATCGTGGTATCCTCTTCGAGTATAAGTGACGTTGAATGGAACTCAAGTCCTGCTACTGCACCTGTTCTCTTGTGAACAACCTTGGAGTCAAGGTCGTTAAGCTCTTCTGTTGTAAGGTCTGCAAGAGCTTCTACCTCTGTTATTTCTGTGTTGAAGTAATCAGTAACTGCAAGGTAGTAGGTTTCAAGTGCATTGATAAGAGGAAGCACATCTGCATACTCTGTAGGATTAGTCTGGTATCTTTCTACCATATCATATACAGAGAGATTACTTAAGCTGATGCTTTCATCACCGTTAGCACCGCTATAAGAGAGTTTTGCTTCATAATGTGCACTGCCTGCATTCTTGGCAAGCATAGGAAGAATGAAGGAGCCTCTGCCTGTTGCATCGAGGGTAATATCCTCCTGATAGCTTGTGCTGCCGTTGTTTACAAGAGTGTAATCAAGTGTAGCGCCTGTTATGCCTTTAGCATGCTCAAAGGTTACCTTAATACCGATTATTCCGTCAAGAACAAGGTTTGTACTTGTGAATTTGACAGAATCAGTAGCCATATCGGAAACAACAGTCTCGGCTTCGTATTTGTTGTTTGCAAGTCTCTTGACCCAAACAAATTTTCCGAGTCCGTCAACTGTGACTGTGTTGTCTGTTACTGCAGTCCAACCTGTTTCGGGAGCACTTTCGTTTGTATCGCTTATTGCATATTCATAATCAAAGCCTTCAGAAAGGTTAGTGATTGTGAACTGATTACTGTCAGTCCTTTCAACTACGGGAGCCTCTGCCTTAGCAATTTTATAAACACCGGGGATAACAGAGACTTCAAAACCGCGGTCTGTACTTGTAGAGGTCGAAACGATATCTTCAAGAGCAACCTCACCTGCAGGAAGGAATTCGGTAGCTACTACCCACCCCTGTTTGGGAAGTCCCTTGATTGACTGAATGTCAAAAATACACGAAACAGCAGAACCGGTAGGAATATATTTGTCCGAAAGAGCTGAGTAAACTGTAATAGTGGAATCGGGAGCCATTACATAAACATTGAGCTTTGCTCTCACCTGAGGAGTAATTTTTCCGTGGCTGGAAAATGCACTGTAGCTCATTGTGAGAAGCTGGTCAACGGGAATGATTTCCTCGGGTAAGTAAGAATATCTGAGAGTCTGCTTCTCAAGAAGCTTCTGATAAGCCTGCTGAATAACAAGCTCGTCTGCAGTATCCTCGGTTTCAAGAGCTTCCTTGAGCTGATTTGCAGTGTAGTTTCCTCTTGCGGACCAGTCATTCGAGAAATAGAAGTAATTACCTGATCTATTGTAATAGCTTCTGTAACCCGAATACAAGCCTGTAGTCCATACAAGATCATATTTCATGTATGTAGGATCGGTATTGATGTTACTTGCGTATGACAGAACGCCGTCATAATAGTTACCATTAACATAAATCGTAGCAGGCACACCAATTTCTTCTCTATCTTCAGAAACACCGGGAACATAAATTATAGTACTGTCGGATGTAAGAAATTCTGCGTCACCTTCAAAGTAAAGTCCGTAAAGGCCAACGGGATTTTCGAATAGAGTTCTTATATCAACTGTTGTAACGCCTGTAATTGTCTGAATATTCTCTGTGTCTTTGCCTTCAACGGTGTAGGTGGCAATCTTATACGTCTTTTGGGAGTTAAGACCGCTGATAACAGTTCCCATTGTGGTAATGCCATTAGGGGCTTTTGTCTTGGATTTATTAAGAACATAGTTGCTTGTATGGTATGTGGAAGGTGTTCTGACCTGAGGTGAAAAGTGAGATTGAGTGCTATTTGAACCTACGATATCCTCGGCGTTAACTATATAATAAGGATAGTACTTATATGCTACAAGGTAACCTTCCTTGGGAAGTCCTTCAATAGACTGGATATCAAAGGTTTCTTCATTTTCAGTTGCAGCTGCATCGCCTGAGTTAGTATGAATAGCGCTTGTTGCAGAATAGGTGGAAAGCTTGCCGTCTGTACCCATTACATAAAGTATGAGCCTACTTGCCGCATTTCTAACCGTTATGTCACTGTTTTGAGTAGAACGGCTAAACTTCATAGTAACTACATCTTCTATAGGCGAAATATCGCTACACTCAAAAGCATAACGGTAGCTAATTTTAGCAAGGGCGTTCTTTGCTGTTTCTCTGAGAGCCTGAGCTTTTTCTGTATCGCCTGTATCATCTGCATCCATAAGTTCCTTGGGAGATACCAGATAGTATACCCAGTCGCACTTAAATGCTTTCGTGGATGTATACCAGTCACCGCCTGCTATTACACCGGGTGTTTCCCATTCTTTATCAGCCTCTGTTGATTCTACGCCTGCAGGGTCACCGCTGTCATTATTTGTACCAAGAATCTTACGCTCTTCGTAAGGAGCGTGAATATAGATCATTGCACCGAGGTCAGAGTCTGTATACTCATCATTTGTAGATTTGAAATATATGCCATAAAGCCCTTTTGCATCTGCGGGAAGAGTATAGGAGGTTACACCTGTAACTGTTATTTCACTTTCTTCATCTGCTCCTACAATAGTATAAGGAGTTATTGTATAAGTCTTGTCAGCATCAAGTCCCTTGAAGGTGTTTTCGTCAACTGTAATGCCTTTAGGTGCTTCAAGAGTAGGAATGTCTATTGAATAACCGCCAACAATATGAGAGAAAATTGCTCTTGTGTTATGCATTGATGCTGGTCTTGTAGTAAGTGTAAGCTCAATAGAATCTAAAGGACCGATATCCCAGAAGGGATAAACTGCATAGCCTACAAAATATCCGTCTTTAGGAAGGGGTGTTTCCCAACCGACTGATGTAGTAAAGTCAACAACGCATGCATCTGTTGCGTAGTTTACTATTTTCTTATCAAAATAGCATGTGTGGATTGAAATCTGACCCTTTTCATCCATAACATATGCATCAAAGCGAGTTGTGTTTTTAGTTAAATTGAAAGTACCCTGATCTCTCTTTAAGTCAAAGGTATAATGATTTACTTCGCTGATGGGAATAATTTCCTCATCGGTAAGGGCATATCTGATAACAAACTTATGACCGTTGTCATAGAGTGCCTCGTGTGCAGCTGCTAATTCATCGTCATCACCCGACTCTATGGCATCCCAGAGCTTATTTGAATTAACCACAGAGAAGTGTCCGTCTGCCATGATACCTATATTGCCGTAGCCTGTATAGGTAGTGGTATTCTGAGACATAAATCCGGGAATAAATGCATCCTTGGAGGCATGCTTGAGCTTACCAATCCACTTTGGGTCGACAGGTGTAACTCCGTCGTACTGCAAATCGTCTGCTTCCCAAAGCTCTGTAATGTTGTAACGGTCTACATATGAGCCTCTTACATAAACTATATATGCATCAGAGTCCTTAGTATCGATTCCGTCACCTTTTACATAAATTCCGTAAAGACCTACCGAGCCTTCAGGAAGAGTGTAAGATGTGTCACCGCTTATTTCAATTGCCTTTGTGCTGTCTGCTCCGGTTACATAATAGGGAGCTACAGAATATGTTACATCCTTATCAAGTCCATTGAAGGTTGTACCTTCAACTGTGATACCTGTGGGCATAGGAGCCTTGGGAATATCAATTGTATAGGTTGATACCGATGCCACATATCTTATTGTGTCACCTGAAGCAGCGGCTGTTGACTCATCGGTTGCAGTAACACTAACATCTGAGTCACTTAACCCGTAGTAGGGATAGATTCTGAATCCTACAAGATAGCCTTCCTCGGGGAAAGGAATTTCCCACTCATCTGCCTTAAAGTCAACAGTCGCATAAGTGTAACCCGTTGTCTTTATTGCACCGCTCTTATTTACAGCGTGGGTAGTAACGTTTCCGTCTTTGTCAATTACATATGCAACATAACGGAAGGTGGCATTGTTTATATTTACCTCTGCTCTTTTGTAAACAGAGTTCATCTTGAAACCGAACTTAAAGGTGCCTACCTCTGAAACAGGAATTATTTGGTCTTTTGTATAAGCATAAGCCCAATATCTGTTGTTAACATTGAGAGATGCTATCTGGTTTCTTAAAATAGTAAGTCTCTTTTCGGCTGCAGTCTGTCCCCCTTCGGTTCCTTCAGGATCGTCGGTAGCAGAAAAATAATTCTTAACGAAAGCAGAGTTCCACTGTGAATCGGTGGAAAAGTCGCTGGTGCCGGGAGCACCTATCCATTCGGATGAGGTAATAGTACCCGGAATAAATACACCCTTACCGCCTGAGGAGGCTACTATAAGCTTCGAGTTTTCATTTCGTTCAAATATAACTCTTCTTTCTCCAATAGAGCCATAAACATAAACGATATCGTAGGTGTTAAATTCATCGTTTGATACCGCATAGAGACCTACAAGTCTCTTATTGTTCTCGGGTGTAAGCTGAAAAGCATTTTCGTAATCTATTAAGAGTCCGTCACCTGCACCGTTAATAGTAGCTTCTGTTGCATAATAAGTATCATCGTAACCACTGATTTTGCCAAATCCAAAGGGAGGCGGATTGGTTGTGATATCAAGCTCTATCGGATCACCTTCAACAAACCACATATTAACGGGAGTTACTATGATCGTATAATCTTCGTCATATAAAAAAGTATCAAAGGAGCAACTATAAGAGGTTCTCTTGTTTTTAAGGAAGTAGTCACTGATTAATTTCTTGGTTTTTGTTTCTCCTGTCCTCTTATTATACAAGTCAATCTTGTAGTAACCTACATAGTTGTCTTCACCCTCTGCACCGGGAGTTGCACAGGGATAAGTGACAGTAAGCTGTGTGTTTGTCATCTCGGTAAGAGTGATTTTGTCATTTGCATCATACACAGGTTTTACACTGTTCGCTTCTCTTACCTCATAGGTATACTTATATACATTTTCGGTATCGATTTCTTCTTCTGCCTTTTTGCTTTCGGCAACCATCTTGGGAATGTCTAATACCCAGTCATCGCTTTCGATGTAAG
The DNA here is from genome assembly GCA_045595105.1 of Eubacteriales bacterium. Classification (GTDB taxonomy): domain Bacteria; phylum Bacillota; class Clostridia; order Oscillospirales; family SIG627; genus RGIG6353. Next base: position 8,117 of record JAZNZV010000066.1, read on the forward strand.
TTGGAGATGTAGCATCAACATAAAATCGCTTAAGTGTAACTACATTGGTTGCACTGTCAATCTGCATAATATATGCCTGTGAAGGACTTGCCAGGTCATGTTGCTGAGTTGCGTAAAAATTGGAAAGATTATTTCCTCCGCCATGAACAGAGCTTGTATACATAAATGTAGCTCCGCCCTTTACCTGATAAATAGAACGGGGGTCGGATATGGAATAGTGCATATGTCCGCTGAAGGATATAACTCTGGGCTGGGCCTTTAAAAAATTCACAAATTCTGTGGAATGTCTTGTTTGGGCTGAATCATAGAGCGTATCGTCTAAGGGGTGATGAACAAAAAAGAAAATAGGCTTGTCTTCTCCGTCTTCAAGAGCTTTTGTAATCTCGTCCATTACATACTGCTCTTGCTCGGCAGAAAAAGTTCCGTCATATCTGTCGGGGCCTGCAGTAATGAAGTGATAACCGTTAAGTACTGTGTGGCTTTCGGGAGCCTGTCCAACCTGCTCTGTGAAAACCTGTCTTGAAAGAGCAGAAATATCCTCAGCGCTGGAACCCATGGGGAACTCATGGTTACCCATTGCGAAAACCAGCTTACCTGCATCCTTGAAGAACATCACGTCTTCATTGTTATGAATAATATCGTAGGTGGAAGCATTTGGTATATCGTTGGATCCAAGATAAGCAATGTCACCTACCATTACTATACCATCAATATTCTCATTGCCACCGGCAAGCGTCTCGAAGTTGTTCATTGTATTTGCCATGTAACCTGCCTGATTGTGAATATCGGAAAAGATACCAAAGTTAAGAATGGTATCCTCCTCGGGCGTTTCTTCGGCAAATATAGTAAATGACAAGAGCATTAAAGCCGCTAAAGTCAATACTATTATGCGAAAAACTTTGTTTTTAAGCATAATAAATCCTCCATATTTAAAATATGTA
>JAZNZV010000067.1:0-8182 GCA_045595105.1 Eubacteriales bacterium
AGTTGCTATTGACGGTGAGAACAAGAGACTTGAGTTCGCACGTGAAATGGGAGCAACAGCGACAGTAAACTTTAAGGACCACAAGGGAATTGAAGAGCTTACTAAAGGTGTTAAAAACGCTCTTGGCGGATATCTTGCAGATTTTGCATTCCAGTGCACAGGTTCACCTATTGCACACGCAAACATTTACAAGTTTATAAGAAAAGGTGGCGGACTTTGTGAGCTTGGCTTCTTCATAAACGGTGGAGACGCTACTATCAATCCTCACTTTGACATTTGCTCTAAGGAAATCACAACAGTTGGTTCATGGGTATATACTCTTCGTGATTATGCAACTACATTTGATTTTCTTAAGCGTGCAAAGGGTATAGGACTTCCTGTTCATAAGCTCATCACTCACAGATACAAGCTTGACGAAATCAACGAAGCACATCAGACTAACCTTAAAATGGAAGGCTTAAAGATTGCTATCATCCTGTAAAGAAAGGTAATTCAACAAAATGGGAAATGCAGTTGGAATGGTTGAAGTTTTCGGTCTCGTAACAGCCTTTGCCGCCTGTGATGCAGGTTGCAAAGCAGCAGACGTTACAGTCGAGAGATTCGACAAAAATAAACCGGCTAACGCCGATAAACTTCCGGTTCCTCTACTTGTGGTAGTAAAGTTTCGTGGCTCGGTTGACAGTGTAAATGCTGCTGTTGAGGCAGCGGTTAAGGCTGCTGAAGGAGTCAGCGGAGTAGTTTCTCATCACGTTATCGCTAACGTTGAAGAGGACACAGAGAAAATGCTGAAAATTCACGGCTTTGATAAGAACTGACGGAGGTGTAAATATGGATTCACTTGGATTTATTGAAATTTCCGGAGTTACCGCAGCTATGGATGCTCTCGATATAATGTGCAAATCAGCTAACGTTGAGCTTGTAACATGGGAGAGAAAAATGGGCGGCAGACTTGTAACACTTATTGTAAAGGGCGATGTTTCTGCAGTTACTGCGGCAGTTGAAAACGCTGTTGCAGGATCTATAAAGAAGCCTGTTGCGAGTCTTGTAATTGCCAATCCACACGAAGAAACGATGCGTATCGTAAATCTCAGCGCCGAAAGGCTTAAGAAGTAAGGAGAACAGTGATGGAACAGCAAAAGAAAACTACTGCTTCAAAGAAAAGCAGTGAAAAACAAGTTACAAAAAATAATAATATAAACACAACAACCGTAGAGAAAGCGGTTGAAATCAAGGAGGAAAAGAAAATGGCACTTGAAGCACTTGGTATGGTAGAAACCAGAGGTCTTGTTGCAGCAATTGAAGCAGCAGATGCAATGGTAAAGGCAGCAAACGTAACTCTTATCGGAACCGAAAAGATCGGTAGCGGACTCGTATCTGTTATGGTAAGAGGTGATGTTGGAGCAGTTAATGCTGCAACAGAGGCAGGCGGAGCAGCAGCTGCAAAGCTCGGTGAGATTGTTGCAATCCACGTAATCCCCAGACCTCACGCAGACGTTGAAAAGATTCTCCCCATCATTAAGTAAAAATGAGGATTTGTTCAGTTCCCGACTTCTTGTCGGGAACTGAACGTCACGTCCATTATTATCTGACTAAGAAAGGAACACGTAAAATGATTGTAGGAAAAGTAATTGGTAGCATAGTATCAACCCGCAAAAACGAAAATTTGGTTGGTAATAAATTTATGCTTGTAGAGCCCCTTGAGGAAATAGGTGATCCTTCCAACAGAATTGTTGCTGTTGATAATATTGGCGCAGGTATAGGTGAAATTGTTCTTGTGGCTTTAGGCAGCGCTGCACGTATCGGTTGTGGCATGGAAAATTCTCCCGTTGATGCTGCTATTGTTGGTATAGTAGATGACGGAGTCGGACTTTCAGGAGTACCTAAGAAATGAATTTTGAAGAATTAAAAAAGATAGTAAAAGATGCTGGTGTTGTCGGAGCGGGCGGTGCAGGATTTCCGTCTTATGCTAAATTCGACAAAAGCGTTGATACAATTATTTTAAACTGTGCGGAATGTGAACCGCTTTTGAGACTTCACAGAAGTTTACTTGAAATAAAAGCGCATGAGATTTTGTTAGCGCTTGATTTAATTAAGAAAACAATAGGCGCAAAAAAGGTTATAGTTGCTTTGAAAGAAGCTTATACTAAAGCTATTGCCGCTGTTGAAAGCGAGCTTGCGTCTTTTGAAGATATATCTGTTTGCAAGCTTGATGAAATATATCCTGCAGGAGACGAGGTTGTACTTATATATGAAGCAACAGGAAGAGTTGTTGCTCCCGGTTCTATACCTGTCTCTGTCGGTGTAACTGTTTTTAACGTAGAAACTGTTTTTAATATTTATAATGCAGTTTTTGAAAACACTCCCGTAACTCACAAATATGTTACAGTAACGGGTGAAGTTAAAAAGCCCGCCACGTTTTTCGTTCCTATCGGAACAAAGCTTTCTGAACTTATTGCTTTGGCAGGTGGAGAGACGATAAAGGACCCTGCGTATTTGTTAGGCGGTCCAATGATGGGTCGAATAGGTTCTGATTTAGAATACGTAACCAAAACAACTAACGCTGTAATTGTCCTGCCTCAAGATCATTATGTTGTTACAAGGAAAAAGGTTAAGACAAGCGTTGATTTAAAACGTGCAATGGCTTCTTGTTCTCAGTGCCGTTATTGTACGGATTTGTGTCCGAGAGCTTTATTGGGTCATCCTATCGAGCCTCACGAATTTATGCGTGTTGTTTCAAGCCATGACTCACAGAACGTAAAGCCTTATCTCGATGCAATGTTTTGTAGCGGTTGTGCTCTTTGTGAGATGTATTCTTGTCATCAGGGATTGTCGCCAAGAGCCTTGATTTCGAAATTTAAAGCCGGTATGCGTGCAAAGGGAGTAGCAATACCCAAGGGAGTAGAGGCAAAACCTGTTCCCAAGAGCAGAGAATTCAGAAGAGTGCCTTTGTCAAGATTGTGCTCTCGTCTCAATTTGGACGTATATAATGTTTCGGCACCAATATCTGAAAACGAGTATAATCCGGATAACGTTAAGATACTTTTGTCTCAGCACATTGGTGTTCCTGCAACTCCTGTTGTTAAAGTAGGGGATGAAGTGAAGCGATATGACGTTATTGCTTCGACAAGCGATGATAAGCTTGGCGTAAGTATACATTCATCAATTGATGGCACAGTTAAAGAAATCACAGATAAATATATTGTTATAAAATCTAAGGGAGGTGTTCGATAATGGGAAAGGCTATAGGATTAGTTGAATTTAAGACAGTTTCATCCGGTATTACAGCTGCCGACATTATGGTAAAGACTTCTGAAGTTGATATTATACACGCAGAAACAGTATGCCCTGGTAAATTCTTCGTTCTTGTTGAAGGCGACCTGAGTGCAGTTAGAGCAGCAGTTGATGCTGCATCTAAGCATGCTACCGAACATCTTATTGATACTTTTGTTCTTGGTAATCCTCATGAATCACTCTTTAATGCTATATATGGTACCGCTGAAATAAAGAATCCTAAAGCGCTCGGTGTGCTTGAAACATATTCTATTGCATCAGCAATAGTCGCAGCTGATACAGCAGCTAAAACCGCTATCGTTGATTTGATAGAATTGAGACTTGGAAGAGGTATGTGCGGAAAATCGTACCTTCTTCTTACAGGTGAGGTTTCTGCAGTTTCTGCCGCTATTGAAAAAGCAATGGCAGGTGCAGGTGGTAAGGGAATGTTCTTAGATAGTTCTGTTATTGCAGGTCCTGACGAAAAACTGTGGAATAAGATTCTTTAATGGTGATGAAATGTTACCGATAGAAAGAAAAAATGAAATTCTCTCTAAGCTTATGATCGACGGTAAAGTAATAGTAAGCGACCTGGCAAGCTTTTATTCGGTTACCGAAGAAACAATAAGACGTGATTTGGAAAAGCTTGAGCGTGAGGGATTTGCAAAAAAAACGTATGGTGGTGCTGTTAAAAGCGACAACATGACCGTTGAGTTGCCTTACACCGTTAGAAAACTTACAAACGTTAGCGGAAAAAAATTTATCGCTGAAAAAATAGGTAATCTTATTCAGGACGGTGACTCTATATTACTTGATGCGAGTACAACTGCTTTATTTACAGTTAAAAGCATCTTTCATAAGCACAACCTTACTCTTATTACAAATTCAGTAGAAATTCTTTTGGATTTACCGATTAATAACGATTGGAGAATAATTTCGACAGGCGGAACTTACAGACAAGATTCTATGTCATTTTTAAGTTCGTCTGCTACGTCTGCAATTTCTAATTATCATGCTGATATTGCCGTTATGTCTTGTAAAGGTCTCGATATAAAAAAAGGAGTTACCGATACAAGAGAGCACAATGCAGATTTAAAGAAATCGTTTATAAAGAATGCAAATAAAGTTATTTTGGCAGTAGATAATACAAAGTTTGATAAAATTTCTTTTGTAAAAATATGCGACCTCAGTGATATTGATATAGTAGTAACTGACGTAGAGCCATCTGAAGAGTGCAAAAGAGAATTTGAAAATCAGAATATTCAATTGATATATTAAACGAAAGGACAAAATTATGGCTACAATGACTGATAACGAAATAAAAGCAATTGTAGAAAAAGTTATTGGTGCTTTGCAAACGTCAGACGATAATAAAGCATCATGGGATTCTACTCAGTATAACGGAAGAAAGCTTATAGGTGTGTTTTCTGACATGAACGAAGCTATCGATGCGGCAAATAAAGGCTACAAAGCAGTCAGAGAAATGTCTGTCGAAAAGCGTGAAAAGATAATTGATGAGATTAGACGTCTCACAAGAGCCGAAGCCGAAATTATGGCAAAGATTGGTGTTGCAGAGACTGGAATGGGCAGGGTAGAGCACAAAAAGCTTAAGCACATTCTCGTTGCTGACAAAACACCCGGCACAGAAGATATTGTTGCTAATGCTAAAACAGGTGACGATGGCTTAACTTTGATAGAAATGGCTCCTTTCGGAGTAGTTGGTGCTATTACTCCAAGTACCAACCCCAGCGAAACTGTTATATGTAACTCCATTGGTATGATTGCAGCAGGAAACGGAGTTGTTTTCAATCCTCACCCTAACGCAATTGCTACCTCGAACTACGCCGTTGACCTTGTTAATAGAGCTTCTAAAACTGCAGGTGGTCCTGAAATTCTTGTTTGCTCGATGGATAAGCCTACTTTGGACTCAGCTGCTATTATGCAGTCTCATCCTCTTATTAAGCTCCTTGTTTGTACGGGTGGTCCCGGTGTCGTTAAAGCAGTGCTTTCGTCTGGTAAAAAGGCTATTGGCGCAGGCGCCGGAAATCCCCCTGTTATAGTCGACGACACAGCAGACATTGCTAAAGCCGCAGTTGATATTATAAATGGTTGTACTTTTGACAACAATCTTCCTTGTATCGCAGAAAAAGAAGTTTTTGCTTTCAGAAACATTGCCGACGAGCTTATTTCAGGAATGAAAAAAGCTGGTTCCTACATGATTACAAAGGAACAGGCTGATGAGCTTGCAAAGATTGTTCTTGAAGAAAAGACCAACAAAGCAGGAAAGACAGTAAAAACTGTTAACCGTCACTGCGTTGGACGAAACGCTGACGTAATACTCAAGATGATGGGAATTGAGGTTAGCAGCGACATCAGATGTATTATCTGTGAAGTTCCTTTTGAGCATGACTTCGTTCAGCATGAGCTCATGATGCCTATTCTTCCTATTGTAAGAGTAGATAATATTGACCAAGCTATTGAAATGGCAGTAAAGGCAGAACACGGTTGCCGTCATACCGCTCACATGCATTCTAAGAACGTTGATAATCTTTCAAAGTTTGCAAAAGCAGTAGAGACTACTATTTTTGTGAAGAACGCTCCTTCGTATGCAGGCATTGGATTTGGCGGTGAAGGACATACAACGTTCACTATTGCCGGTCCTACCGGTGAAGGTATTACGTCTGCACGTAGCTTCACAAGACAGCGTAGATGTGTACTTGCTGACAGCTTCAGAATTATCTGATAAGAAGGTATTATTATGGAATTTGATGTAAAAGCAATTACTGAAATAGTTACAAAAGTAATCAACGCTTGCGAAACGGAAGAAAACGTAGTTCCTGTTGGCGTTTCAAACAGACACATACATCTTTCAAGAGAGCATCTTGACATACTTTTTGGTAAGGATTATGAGCTTACTAAGCTTAAGGATTTATCTCAGCCCGGTCAGTACGCTTGTAAAGAGCAGTTAACAATTATAGGTCCCTCTTTGAGATCTATTGAAGGTGTGCGAGTTCTTGGTCCTGTAAGAAAGGAGTCTCAGGTAGAGATTTCACGTACCGATTCCTTTACACTTAAAGTTAAGCCTCCGGTAAGAGAATCTGGTAATATTAAAGGCTCAGCTCCCGTAACCATAATAGGTCCCAAAGGCTTGGTTACTCTCAAGGAAGGCTGTATTCTTGCTAACAGACACATACATATGAGTCTTGAAGACGGAAAGAAATTTAACGTTAAAGACGGAGAGTACGTTGCTGTTGAAGTTAATGGCGACGGCAAGAGAACAGTTCTTTATGACGTTCAGGTTAGAGTGAGCGATAAGTTTGCTCTTGAAATGCACCTTGATACCGATGACGCTAACGCATGCGGTATCGGTAATGGAGCAAAGGTTAAAATCGTTTCTAATAAGTAAAATAAAACCACCGTACTAAGTACGGTGGTTTTGATGTCTTAAAGGGTTTCTTCTGAATTTACGTCAAATGTAACGTCAGAGTCTTCTGCGCTTTCATTTCCTTCGATAACACAGTCTATATCATCTGAGTAGCAATCATCAAACAGGTCCTCGCTGTCATCCCAATCGTCACCCCAAAGGAGCTGTTCTTCAGCTTTTTCGTCTTCTCTGTGCCATACAAGGAGTGCTGCACCTGAGAGAGCCGCCGCAAGGCTTATGCCGAGGTAAGCATTAGCTGATTTTTTCTTACGTGAAAAGAAAACAAAAAATAAAATAAGAAATGTCAATGACTGAACAAGTAATGCGATTCCTGCAATTAGTTTTGATTTTTTAAGCATAATGTACTCCTTTTCTTAGCGAATATATTTTCTTATTTTTCGCATTCGCCTTTGCGAAAAATATATTAAACTTTACTTGTTAAATAGGCGTTAATAAAACCGTCCAACGAACCGTCCATGACCTTCTGTATATCACCGGTCTCAAATTCAGTTCTGTGGTCCTTAACTAAGGTATACGGCATAAATACATACGACCTTATTTGAGCGCCCCATTCAATATTCAATTTTACGCCTTTAATGCTATCAATTTTGTCAAGCTGTTCTTTTTCTTTAATTTGTAGTAGCTTTGATTTGAGCATTTTTAAAGCAACTTCTTTGTTTTGAAGCTGACTTCTTTCGTTTTGGCAACCAACAACTATGCCGGTAGGAATGTGTTTTATTCTGATTGCAGAGTCGGTTTTGTTGACGTGCTGACCACCCGCACCCGAAGCACGGTGAGCTTCAATCTCTAAATCTTCTTCTCTTATTTCAATATTTATATCATCAGAAAGTTCAGGCATAATCTCAACGGAAGCAAATGAAGTATGACGCCTTCCCGATGAGTCGAAAGGGGAGACTCTTACAAGTCTGTGTACTCCGTTTTCTCCTTTTAGATATCCGTATGCGAATTTTCCTTCAACAGAAAATGTAACACTTTTAATTCCGGCTTCATCTCCTTCGAGATAGTCCAGCGTTTTTGCCTTAAATCCATGCATTTCTGCATATCTGCAATACATTCTGAAAAGCATTTGAGCCCAATCTTGTGCCTCGGTGCCGCCCGCACCGGGATGAATTGAAATTATAGCATTATTCTTGTCATACTCACCGGAAAGTAAAATTTGTATTTTTTGTGCTTCATAATCAGCTTTTATATCTTCTACTTCCTGCAGAAGCTCGTCTACAATGCTATCGTCATCTTCGGCAATTGCCATTTCTAAAAGTTCCGTTGCGCTTTCGTGCTTGCTCTTTAAGTTAAAATAGGCGTCAATTTTATCCTTTTCGTCCTTTAATTGAACTAAAACAGTTTGTGAATTCTTTGGATCATTCCAAAATTCAGGCTCCTGAGAAAGTGCTTCTAAGTTTTTGACAGATTCTTGTAACTCATCAATTTTAAGAGATTGACTTAATAAATCTATTTCTTTACCAAGCT
>JAZNZV010000068.1:0-12422 GCA_045595105.1 Eubacteriales bacterium
TAAGGCTGCTGAAAATATGCTCAACGTTTCCAAGGAAATGGGCGTTAAGCTTATGATCGGTCAGTGTGTTCGCTATATGAACAGATACGTAAAGCTTAAAGAGATTATTGACAGCGGTAAGTATGGTAAGGTTGTAAGAGCACACTTCTCTCGTATTTCGGGTACTCCCATCTGGTCTTGGACAAACTGGTATCTCGACGAAGAAAAGAGTGGTGGCGCAGCCCTTGACCTTCACGTTCACGACGTTGATATGGTAAACTACCTCTTCGGTGTTCCCAAGTCCGTTACTTCATTTGCAACCAACAAGAAGACAAAGCACGATTCAATGCTCACACGCTATGAATACGATGACGTTCTCGTTACAGCTACCGGTGAATGGGGTTGTCCTTCCATGTCTTATCCCTTCACATCGGGCTTCTTTGTAAAGCTTGAAACTGCAACTGTTGAGGTTAGAAACGGTAAGCTTATGCTCTTCACTGACGAGGGAGAAGCAATCGAGCTTGAGGTTGAGTCAAACAACAGCTACGCAACAGAGGTTATCGACTTCATCGACTGCATCAAGAATAACAAGACTTCGGCTATCAACCCTGCTGAAGACAGCTTCAACACCCTCAGAATTGCAATTGCAGAAAAAGAATCCGCTGACTTGAATAAGCCAGTAGCACTTTAAGAGATAAAAGTTAACCGCACTGAAAATTCAGTGCGGTTATTCTTTTAGATAAGCTTGTTTATCTTTGCTTCTACTGTCTTGGCTTCGGCATCCGAAATAAAGCCTACTTCTATGAAGAATTCAAGAGTAGAGAAGCCATCAAGATACTTGATATATCCCTTCTTCTTAGAATCCTCGTAGCCGAGATGCTCGGAGGTTGCAGGAAGAATCATACCCATAGCGTCCTCGGTCGGTGTTCTCGATATCCAACGGACGGGATGAGGAAGTGCATCAACGGGGTGGCTTACGTAGCAAGCGCCCTCCCCTTCGATATACTGCATTGTATGTCCTCTTCCCTCTTCGTCGGGATTATAGGTCATTCTGAAGCATATTTCGGGAAGATAGCACTCGTCGGCGTTGCCAACCTTATCCATAACAGACAAGTCTCCCTCAAGCTTTTCCATATAGCCCGAAAGCTTCTTCTGTGCGTCAGCGGGAAGCGTGTCAGGAACGATTTTATGAATCATTATATGGTCAAGGTCACGGGGAACGCTATAAACGAGTCTGGCACCGTTGAAGGGGCGGAAGTTGATGTGGCAGAGGTACATATATTCCATGGGCTCTGCACGCTTGTTTTCAAGTTTAACGTTAACTCTCACCTTGTTTGCGCCCTCGTACAAGCGACACTCAGGTGAAAAGTCGTACTTCTTAACAAAAGCAACGTCATAAGCGTAGGTACCGCCAACTGCAAAGTAGTTTCCCTTTTCGTCGCATCCTGCATCAAGGTATGCACTCTGGTATTCAACGTTAGGTATCTCACCGTGCTGAGGGTGCTCGGCATCGGGAGCGCCAAAGGAGTTGATACCACAGTGGTAGAGAAATCCACCGTAGGTCATAAGATATTTAACGCCGGGAACAGGCTCCTTAACGGTAGTTTCCATTTTAAGGCTCTTACCGCCGAAGTTAAAGTCCCAAAGCTGTTGACCCATAAAGGGAAGAATTACGTAGTATCCGCATTCGTTTTCAATTCTGAGTGCTTCTACACCCGTTGAAAAGCGGAACGCTGTTGCTTTAAGTGTGCCATTTTCAGCAATTACGAATTCTTTTTCTGTGAAGAATTCTTTTCTAAGGTTAATTCTCATAAAAAATCTCCTTTTTTACAAAAAGACGGCATACGCCGTCTTTTTTGTATTAATAGAATTAGAAGTCAAGCTCGATAAGTCCCTTTTCGAGAATGTTTGTCATTGACTTGCAGCCATCCTTAGTGATAACTACACCCTTCTCCCATCTTGTTCCGAATGTAGGAGCGGAAATGAAGGTATCAACCTGGAATGTCATATTTTCTTCAAGTACCCAGTCGGAAGATGTTTCCATCCAAGGAGCTTCAACCTCGATCATACCTGTACCGTGGCAAGGACCGTAAACGTAGTTCTTTTCAAATCCTCTGTCCTTGAACATCTGAAGGAATTCAAGGGGAACCTTATTTGAAGGAATGCCTGCCTTGAGGTTCTTAACTGTCCAGTTGTGCATCTCGTAGCAGAAGTCTATGTATTTTCTTCTCTCAGCGTCAAGCTTGCCCATGATAACGGGAAGACCTGTTGCAGGAGAGTAGCCGTCGATCTTAGCGGAAAGGTTGAGCTGAACAACGTCACCCTTTTCGATTACTCTGTAGCTGGGACGTGAAATTGCGTGGCTTGTAGACTTTTCGCTGAATACGTACATAGGAAGTCCTTCGTATTCTGCACCGTTTTCGTAGATAACTCTCTGAGCTACACCAACCATTGCAAGCTCGGTTACACCGGGACGGAGGTTCTTGATAACCTCTTCTGTTGCAAGGTCAACGATTCTGAAGCCTTCCTGAATACAAGCAAGCTCGTTTTCGCTCTTGATCTTTCTGAGTTCAACCATGATATCGTTGCAAACAGAAATTTCAGCCTTGGGGAAGTTGTCACGAAGACCGTCAAGAATAGGAAGTGTGCACTCAACGTAGCTTCCGAGACCGATCTTGATGTTCTCACCTGTTACACCGATAGCCTTGAATGCTTCGGGGAATGTGTCGGGAACAAGCTCGGGATATGAGGGGTCAGCAGACTCACGGAATTCCTTGAGAACGAAGATTTTTTCGATCTTAGAGGAGTTTGCCGCAACGTCTCTTGCGAAGATGGGGGACTCTGGACCAACGAGAAGACAAGCGTCGCCTGATGCTGAAATCGCAACACCTGCTCTCTCGAAGAGAGGCCAGAAGCCACTGAAATATCTTGCGTTAGCATAGTCAGACTCGGTGCTTACAACGAGCATTACGTCAAGTCCGCGGTCACGAACCATTTTTGCAGCCTTCTGAATTCTTTCCTTGTACTCATAATCGGGGATACAAATTCTTGCCATAACTAAATCTCCTTTTATTTTCATTTAACGCTGACTGCGTTATATTTTTCTACATAAATCATTATACAAAATATATTTATGTTTGTATTTAGAGGATTTTAAGTATTTTTTGCACAATATTAAATATTTTTAATATTGCATAAATTGTGAACGTGTGGTATTATAGTTATTGAAGAAGGTGACTTTGTGGAATATAAATTAAAAAAATTTCAACGTGATATTGAGATAACGAGAATTGCCAACATACACTACTTTGAGTTCACAAGAGAGTTTCATACGCTAAAGGACCGTCATGAATTCAGAGAGCTTATTTACGTTGACAGCGGATATATCGAGGTCAACGCCGAGGACTACGTGGGTATTGTCAACGAGGGCGAGGTCATAGTGCACAGAGAAAACGAGACTCACTCCATCTCCTGCCCTCTCGACGATGCACCAAACGTTATCATTATCGGCTTTGAATGCAAAAGCCCCATACTTGATGAGTTTGCATCACGACCCGCCGTTTTGACCGTTGAGCTTCAGAGGCTACTCACCGATATTATCAAAGAGGGACGAAACGTGTTTCTCCCACCTTATGACGTGCCAAATCTCCGTGATATGAAAAAGAGGCGTGACTTCCCCTTCGGTGCCGACCAGATGATACAGCTAAAGCTTGAAGCGTTCTTTATCGAGCTTATCAGAAACAAAAGTGCTGTGGAGAGCGTTGAAAACGTTTCGGGGGGCGACGTTAAGACCCAAGAGGTGAAGCGGTATATTGACGAAAACTTCCGTGAAAAGATAGGACTTGACGAGCTTTGCTTTTTGTACGGCACCAACAAGACCTCTCTTTGCGCAGGCTTTAAGGAGGCTTACGGATATACTGTTATAAACTACATAAACAAGCTAAAAATAAAAGAAGCCAAAAGGCTTCTTCGTGAGGGAAAATACAATCTCACCCAAATTTCAACCGAGGTGGGCTTTTCGTCCATACACTATTTTTCAAGAATTTTCAAGCAGTATGAAAATCAATCACCCTCTGCATATATAAAATCAATAAAGGCGAAATTGATGATATAAAAGAAGTGTGCTTTATGCACACTTCTTTTTCGCTATGATAGCCGCTACGATAACAGCGGTTATTCCGCTCACTAATTTACCTATGACGACAGGTAATACAAAATCAGAATTAAAGGCAATAGTAAATGCCAAGTGGTCACCAAAAACGAAGGAAGAGGACACGGCGAATGCCATATTCAGAATTCTTCCCTTAGAATTCATTTTAGAAAGACTCCCGAAGGTAGGAATTGAGTTTGCCACGGAGGACACAAAGCCAAGGACTGAGGCTTCGTCAAGACCTGCCCTATCCCCTATTTTCACAAAGAGCTTATTAAAGGCTCTCGATATAACAGCGATAAGTGGGAAAACGCCCGAGAGTACTATGGCGATATCAACCACCACATCAAAGCCTTCGGTTATAGTAGCCATAGACTCGATAAGTGTTATACCCGTCAGATATTCAAAGACGCCAACGGCGAGTCCAAAAATAATAACCGAGGCAACGGCAATGCCAAGTCCTGAGAAAATCTTGCAGGACAAGTCGGGCTTGAATACAAGTCCGAGGCAGGTCACAACAGATAAAACTATAACGGGCAATAAATTGAGAATAAGCTCTGTAAAGGGAACTTTCATAATAAAACCCGATACAAAAGTGCCCACGGGGATTGTGGCAACGCCCGAGAGTATGCCGAGAAGGACGTCTTTTTTATAGTGCTCTTCGGTCATCTTGAGGGCGACGGGGATAGTGAAGGAAATAGTTACGCCCATCATTGACGCTACAACAAGTCCGTGAAAGGCTCCCAGAAGCTTTGATGATGCAAGCTCCCGACTAAGAGAGGCACCGCCCATATCGTTGGCAATAAAGCCACCGAGGAAAGACAGGTCGATACCCGTCATTTCACAAAAGGGAGTGAATATAGGTATACAAAGAGATGCGATAGTTGGAGCGATACAAATCATACCAACCATAGCAAAGGCAAGTGTGCCAACGGTGACTATTCCCTTTTCAAACTCTTCACCAAGCTTTAATCGGTTTCCGAGTATTCTGTCAAGCGCTCCGATGAGGGCAAAAGCACCGAATATGAATTTTAAGACTAACATAAGTTACCTTATTTTCTTAAAGTTTCCGCAAGTCTCGTTGACTGTTTCACAAAAGGAGAAGGTATCGCCGTACTTTCTTAAAATATTCTTAAAGTCTACTACCTGATGGTTATTAACAACGCATACCAAAACTGTCTTACGTTCATTGCTGTAAGAGCCAAGTGCTTCAATTCTTGTTGAGCCGTGCTTCAAGAAGGTCTGGACGTCAGAGATTATGTCATCGGGGCGAGAGGTGATGACGGTGAATTTAGATGCAGTTTTTGAGCCTTGTATTATGTGACTACCGATAAAGCTGGATAAAAAGCAATAGAGAATACAAAGGCAGACGGGCTTATAGTCATAGATAAGTGAGCCTGATGCGTCGGGCTTTGCATATACAAAGAAGGAAGCAATAGCAACTACGGTATTAATAGAGAAGGTTACCCAGAAAAAGTTCAGATGCGGGCGTATCTTACTTATGTATTTAGAAACGATATCGGTACCGCCTGTTGACGAATTGTTTCTAAAACAGATGCCATAAACAAATCCGCTTATAACACCGCTGAGAATTACGGGGAAAATAGTATCATGTCCCCCTGCGTCGTACTGAAAAGCGGTAAGCCCAAGCTTTTGTAGATAAAGATAAAAGAAGGAATACACAAGACAAAAGACAAGAGAGCGCTTAGCAAACACCTTATCAACGAAAAAATATGCAAGGATACAAAGAGGGACGTTTATAATAAGTGACATATAGCCTATACTGAAGCCTGTCTTATACTGAATCATAGTAGCAATACCGTTAAGCCCTGCGGGGGCAAAGTCATTTACTACGATAAAGAGCTGATAATTGAATCCGAGAAGAAGGGCAACGGCAATGATTTTAAGATAAGCAAAAATAGACTGCGTTTTAGTAATAATCATAAATTACTCCTTGATAATAGTCTTATAAAAGTGAATAATATTAAGGTCCTCGGGCATATCGAGACCGTGAGAACCACAGCTCCCGTCAATCTCGTGACAGCCGTGGTCCATAGCAAAGCCAAGGAGAGTATTATGATTTTTCCAGTTATTTTTAATAAGCTCGTAGAAGGTGCCAAAGCTTCTCGAGTTAGTTCTGAGCTCAGATAGAGCATCAAGGCTTTCAGGACCCGTTTTATGCATAACGGCGTCATAGTTTCCGTTATACACAGCATAGAAGTCATACTCGTCCTTTAAGATAAGCTCTGCCGCTTTGGCGTTCACCTCTTCGTAGGTATCGTAAAGAAAATAGTCCATATTTCTTTCAAGATATATCTTGCCCATACTGCACTGGTTATCTGCAATTATTACGGGCTTTTTGCCGGCACGGATCAGGGCATCGAAGATGGTGTCGATTTTTATTACGGGCTTCTCGTACTTTTGTATTCCGTGAACAGCGGGCTGTGCGCCTGTATACATCGTGCCAAAGCAGACGGGGGTAACCGAGGGCATCACCGAGCAAAGAGGAACTTCCACGTCGGTAATGGCGGTAACTTCTTTTATGAGATGGGAATATTTTTTATATATCCACTCTGCTACGGCATCGGGGTTATACATAAAAATTCTGTCTGCCTTTTGGCCCGAAAAAGATGCGTCGATATATCTTGCAAGGCTTTCGTTTTTATCAGCGCTTTTTTCGGGGGCGTCTATTCCCATAGCGTAAGTTAAGGTAGCACAAATAGTATCAAGAGATTTTTCGTTAAGTTCCATAACATTCTCCTTATTCGTACAAAGCCTTGTCAAGAGGCTTTGAGTTATTCAAAAGCTCTTTAAAATTATTTCTGTTGTAAATAAGCTCTATTACTTCCTTCATTTTACGTGCGTTACATATCTGAACGTTTGCGTTACCTACCTTGCCATCGGCAATAGCACCGTGGTATCTGAAGGCGGGCTCGAACTTTGGAAAATAAACCGATACGTCGGAAATTTTGCTGTCATCGAACCAAAACAGCTCCCTTTCTTCCCTCTTTCCGTCCTTATGTATAATAGTCTTTTTGACCTTAGATTTTGTCAGACGGTCAGGTGTATCGAGCATTTCCTCAACAGAGTGCAAAAAGGTGTTTTTGTCCTGTCCTACGCCGATAAGAAGAACAACGCCCTCTTCTTTCAGTAGCTTTCCATAACACCCATTTGGATTTGCGGGGGTATCGGCGAAAGCTTCGTCCTTGACAAACTCCGTGACCCTTACGTCATCTCCGAACACCGCCATAGAATGAGTGGGGTGAAGGGTTCTGACTGCCTTCGGGTGGGCGGCGGCAAGTCGGGGAAGTGTGCCGATACAGCTCTCGGCTTTTCTGCGGTCATACACGTCGCTATCCCACGTATGGGTTGGAACTGCCAGAATACCGCCATTCACGGCAAATATATCCACAAGGGCTTCAAGGAGCGTTTCTCCGCCCCCCTCTATTTCGCCAACGGCTTTCAGCGAGGTATGGACTGTTACTATCTTCCCTTTCGGTATGCCGAGGGCGTTAATATCATTTATCAGTTGTTCTTTTGTATACATATTAAAAGCTCATAAGAGCATCTGCGACTCTTTTTGCAAGTAGATGCTTGGTCTTGGGATGGATATCGTCGGTTTCTGAGACGTCCTTTGAAATTACTGTTTTAACGTTGTGAGTTAAAGTCTGTACCTCAAGCTGTGCCTCCTGAATAAGACGCCAAGCTTCAAAGTCTCGCTCTTTACTTCCATCAAACAAATCAGCAATCTGCACCACTACAAATGGAAGATTGGGGTCACGGAAGTCCTCACGCCACTTTTCGATAAGAACCTTAAGCTCACAAGCGTAAACCTTTGCCTCGTCACGGCTTGCATCACTCTCTCCCTGATACCAAGTGACAGCAGACAAAGAGTAAGGGATTATCTCTGAAAGAGAGTTTTCATAGAGGTAGCCGTTCTCATTCCAGTAATATTTATCGTTTGCATGTTCAAAATGGTCTGCAAACTTTCCATCCTTTGTAATAACTATACCGTTTGTCTCAAAGGTGTTTTTGGGTACCCAGCTTTCAATCACCGAAGCTCCTTGGGCTGAAACGATAATACCAACTGCTATATTTTTGTCCTTTTGAACGCATCTGGCTGCAACATATCCTACTGCAGAGCACATTGCAACGTTCTCTTTTGTGGCAAGAGTCCAACCGTCGTCGGGAGTAATACCGCTTGTTCCATGCTTGGAGGGGCTGAATATGCGAAGCATTGAATTGTCTTCGTACATTTCCTTTGGGGTATTTGACTCACAGGTACGAAACGCCATATTGGACTGACCCGAAAAAAGATATACTTCACCGATATAGATATCATCAAGTACAGTCTTTTCTCCGTCAAGGTCAATTTCCATAGTGTAGGGTCCGCCATACTCCATAGGAGGGAATTCAATGCGCCAAGCGTCGGCTTCAGATAAAAATTCTTTTGTGATACCGTTAAAGGTTACCGTAGCCTTTCCTTTTCCCTCTCCGTATACACTTGTTGTCTTATGAGCGGGAATAACCATATGGGATGTGAATATTTTATTAAGCTTCATTTTATTACTCCTTTTGTCTTCTTTTTATAAACTATGAGGAATGCTACGAGCTGACAAAGGAAGGTACCGATCCATGAAACGGGATAGGATATAAACAGTGTTTCGGGAGTATGATGTGCGGCAAAGACTGTATATATCCAACCAATTCTGAGTCCTACCACTCCAAGGACGGAAATAACCATTGTCACAAAGGAAGAGCCCATACCACGTATTGCGCCCGTTGTAACCTCCATAAGTCCGCATAAGAAGTATGGCAGACATATAAACTGCATCTTCAAAAGACCGTCGGCTATTGCCTGAGGTGAGTCGGTTATATATATTTTCAGAAGCTGTGGAGCCGCCATATACACTGCTATGCATACCACAATTCCAACAGATAAAACAGATGCTATGCAGGTCCAGAAAACCTTCAATACTCGTTTGTAGTTTCCTGCGCCGTAGTTCTGACCTACGAAGTTTATAGCAGTCTGCATAAAGGCGTTAAGGGTAACGTAGACAAAGCCTTCAATATTTGATGCTGCTGCGGCACCAGACATAAAATCCTCGCCAAAGGAGTTGACCGAGGACTGAATAATAACGTTTGAAATTGCGAAAAGGGAGCTTTGTATTCCTGCAGGAAGTCCTATTTTAATAATCTTCAAGAACTCTGCCTTATGTATTTTAAGCTCTCTTAAAAAGAGACGGCAGGCGTCTGTTCTATGCATAAGAGAAAGAAGAACGAGAATTGCTGAAACTGCCTGAGAAATAGTCGTTGCAAGGGCAACGCCTGCAACGTTCATATCGAAAACGGTGACGAAAATAACATTGAGTCCAACGTTGACTACTCCTGCAATAGACAAGAAAATAAGGGGGCGCTTAGTGTCACCTACGGCTCTGAGGATTGAGGCGGAGTAGTTATAGAGCATATTGAAAATAATTCCGAAGAAATATATTCTCATGTAGGTTGCCGAAAGAGGAAGTATATTTTCGGGGGTATCCATGAGCCTTAAAAAGGTCTCGGAGTACGTAACTCCTACGATTGTGAGTACTGCTCCCGCCACAATAGAGGTGGTAATAGCAGTATGCACCGTGCGGTGAAGGGTCAGGTCATCGTTTGCGCCATAGGCATGAGCAACGGCAACGCCTGCACCCACCGAAAGTCCGATAAAAAGGTTGACTATAAGTGTGGTAAGTGAGCCTGTGGCACCCACTGCGGCAACGCTGGCGCTTCCGCAAAACCGTCCGACTACAACCAGGTCTGCGGCGTTAAAGAGAAGCTGTAGAATACTTGTTAGAATAATCGGCAATGTATAAGTAAATACCGACTTTAAAATAGGGCCCTCTGTTATTGAGGCTGTTAGCCTTTTCATTTTGCACCTTCTTCCTTATTTTCAAGATAGAGTATATCATACAAAAAAGCTAAAAGCAATACAAAAAAGTCCCAAAAAACATAAAGTTTCGGGACTTTTTTCGTTATCTTCTGATTTCTATATCACTTGTGTCGTACATAACTTTTGCGTGGTTGTCACGGATAAGCTCTGAGGTCAGGACGTTACCCGTCCTTTTGTCTGTCTTCTTGCGGTATACCTTACCTTTTCTGAAGACCTCGCCATTTTCCTCCACAAAATGCTCGTCCTCAACAGCTATGTGATACTTGAAGTCAAATGCCTTCTCGCATCTGAGCTCACCTACAAGGTGAGTATCGTTGACGTACACAATTATCTGAAAGACCGCGTCGGTTTCGTTCTTAAATCGGTAGTCAAGATAATTATACATTATGGACGTGCCTGTGCCGAAGGGCACCTTGCGGTTAAAATCAGGAAAAAGGTCTAAGCCGTCATGGTGGTGATGCTCGGTTACAGTCAGAGGACTATGTAAAACCATCCAATGGATAAGGTTAGTAAACTGACACATACCACCGCCAATCCCCGATGAGGTAGAGTTCTTCTCGATGGTCAGACCCTCTTTATAGCCTTTTTTCTTGGTAGTGTTGCCTACAAGAGTCCAGAAAGAGAAGGTCTCACCCGGCTTTATTACTATCTTATTCACAAGGGGTGCAGAAATTGCAAGGTTTGTGGCTTTATTTTCCTGCAAGGTCTTGTTGACGTTACCTAAAGTTCGGCGTATAAGAGAGGAATGCCCATAGATGACCTCGGGTAACAGCTTATCGCACTTCTCTCTTGCAAAGCTTCTCTTTTTTGGAAGGTCACGTAGCCTACGTAAAATTATACCCTTCCATACCGATAGCTTATAGGTAAAGGGACAAAGCTCACAAAACAGACGTCTCGCCATCAATCAAGTGCCTCAAACATATCGGCAAGCTTTCTGGCAGAGGCGGCAAGCTCCTTCATACCGTCAAAAATATTGTCGGCATTATACTTTGTAAGATACTGGTCTGCTTCAAGGGTGAAATAGCCCTTATATCCTATATCGTGGAGAGCCTTGACAATGGGAGGGAAATCCATATCCATAGAGAAAGGAATCTGGTGGGAATCGTGCCATCTGTCGTTGTCGTGTATGTGAAGAGCCTGACACTTATCGCCAAGTGCATACACAAGGTCCTTTGCGTTAGCAAAATCGCCCATCATTTCGGCGTGACCAAGGTCGAGGCAGGCTACGAAATCTTCGTCGTTAACGGCGTTTAAAATCTCGTTAAAGCTTTCGGCAGTAGCACAGGTCGTAACGTCGGCTCTGTTGGTTTCACTGTTCCAAGACCACATATTCTCGGTTGCAAGCTTTACTCCGTGCTCCTTGGCAAAGGGAAGAAATCTCTCGTAAAACTCCTTATTGCCCGCTGTGTCCTTGCTGGTGTCGGGGTGAAGAACGCAAATCTTTCCTCCTGCTTCTGCAGTACATTCAATTGCTCTTTTAATATAATCGTTTATACCGTCAATAGAGTCATACGTAGGAAAAGGTGCGTGAGACTGGTTACACTCGATACCGTTGTCAAGTCCTATCTGCTTGAGTTTTCTTGCAAATTTAAGGTAGTCGGGAGTATTGAGGGGAGTATCGTTCACAATTACCTTTCTTGTATTCCATGCAAAGGTAAACATACTGAACATAGAGAAATCCCAAGCGTCAAAGCCTGCCTTGGCATAAAGCTCTACTGCCTTTTCTTCTCCTATAATTCTTCTTGCTGAATTTATTTCCGTTGAAATTTTCATATATAGCACTTCCTTTCGATATGAGTTTAGCATAAAGGCATAAAAAAAGCAAGTGAAATCCACTTGCTTTTTTCAACTTATTTAGAGTTGCAATTCTTCTTTGAGCAGTTGCAGGAATCGGGACAGCCTATACATTTTTTCCCTTTTTTCTTTTCTTTGTATATATAAAGAGAAGCAGATAATATAGCAAGCACAACCACACCTGCAATAATATAGTTTTCCATATCAGTCTCCAATTATTTTACAGCTATTTTTGACTTTTTGGTTGCTGTTTCCTTTTCAAATCTCTTTTGGGCAGATATTGAAAGGTATACAAGTATCAAACTAAACACGGCTACTGCAACCAATCCAAATATTGCGGGAAGTAATGCAAGAGACGACGGCTCGGTTATTAAGGTTCCCACAGTATAAACAAAGTAGCTGACAGTAAATCCTACTCCAAGCTGAAAGCCAATCGCTCCCCAAAGCCATTTAGCGCTCTTTAGTTCGGCATTCATCGCACCGATAGCCGCAAAGCAAGGAGGTGTAAAGAGATTAAACATAAGGTATGCAAGAGCCGCAACGGTGCTTATACCGAATTTAAGAGCA
>JAZNZV010000069.1:0-8197 GCA_045595105.1 Eubacteriales bacterium
GACTTAGTCAACGTTGGGGATATCGTACCAGTTGAGGAATATGTTCTTGAGCACACAGCTTCCTGCAGAAGCAGAGTGTGAACAGAAGAGATCAAACTCATCCGAGCCCGAAAGTACGGTCTTTGATACCCAGTCAACAACATCCTGATAACCGCCGTTGTAGGAAACGACCGTCTTGAAGTTAAAGCGGTTTTCGGCTGCGTCGAGTGCGCTGAACTTAGCGTCGATGATAAGGTTACCCTTATTCTTGTCAGCTTCGTCGGGAACAACGCTCTTTCTGTCGTGTGCGGCAACTCTGAATTCTCTGCCACCGAAGTCATATTCACCGAGCTCGTCGTCTACTGCGGCACGCTCTGCGAAGATGTCGCCCTCTTCACCCGAAATGACGGGGCCAACAGGCTTATTTCCTCCACCCTGCTGTTCTTCGTCTTTATCACAAGAAACAAGAGCAAAGGTGGAAAGAATCATAACGATTGCAAGTAAAAGTGCTAAAATTCTTTTCATATTTAATCCTCCATTTCATACATTATTATTTTACTAAAAATAGCCCTAAAAGTAAATTATCACATTGTACAAAAAGAAAGTTTGCCTTTTAGGTATTTTAACGATTATATTTTAAGAGGGGAAACTTTTTATAAAAAGTTTCCCCACTTACTCTCCTTCAAAAACTTTAAAGGTTAATCATACAAAAAGCCCCGAGAAATCTCGAGGCTTTTTATATTTCGTATATGCAATTTCGAAGTATTCTTTCGCAAGACTACGACTCACTTCGGTGTCGCACACTGCTCCACCTTCGTTCCCTGTATGGCTTGCATTTTTGCAGTTTTCGCTAACTCGCTCCACCGCAAAAAAGCCCCGCTCAAAGGCGACAAAAAAACTCCAAGGAAGCCTTACTTAGTGTAAGGCGACGATGGAGTTTTTGCAGTTAACGAAGTAATGGCGAAAATTTCTAAGAAATTACGACAGTTTTTCAAACGTCTTTGTAATCTTCTTCAAAGAAGTTCTAACCTTGGTATAATTCTGTGAATAGTAGGACTCAAAGTTGTTGAGCTTGTTTTTCATGAGGTCACCGAGCATAAAGCCGAAACCGCTGAAGCCACCGTAGATATAACCGAAGTCATAGACACGGCCCTCGATAATAAGGTCAAGTACTGCTTTTGACTCGTTGTCTCTGAGATATCTTGTCTTAAGTGCGGTCTCGTAAAGGGTGGGGATAACCTGCTTATAGGACTCGGCAGAAAGAGCCTCGATACATGTGCCTACAAACTCGGTATCCGTGCAGGTCTTGGGCACTGCGAGAACGTTGTGGTCACCCGATGCCATGGTGTGATAATTCTGCTGGTTTTCATCGTATTTGGGGATAGGAAGGAGTCCGTAGTCGTCCTCGAAGTTACGAAGCTTTTCTCCTGTGGGGTCTCCGAGAATTCCCATTGCGATTATAGCCTTGCGGTCATAGAAAAGGTCCATACCCTGCTTTTCGGTATTTTCGGCAACAAAGTAAACACCGCTCGTATTGTAGCAAAGGTCATAGATGCGATTAACAATATTGTTAATCTTGTCTGTCTTAACAGACAAGGTGGGAACGCCTTCGGCGTCCTTCTGAACTATGGGGTTATCAAACGCCCAAAGCCATGAGTTGATAGGACAGTTATAGGTGTAGGGCTGTGCGTAGCCGTAGAAGTCACCCTCGGTCTTATCTGACGAGCCGTCGGAGTCAACGTACACGTCCTTGATAAGATTATAGAAATAGTCGAAGGTCCAATCTCCGTTATTAACCACCTCATAAAGGTTACCGAAGTCATAGGAATTGGCAAGGTTTTTGTTGAAAATCAAACAATAGGTGCCGTTTATAGCGTCATAGTTAAAGTCGGAAACTGCAAGGATGCACTTTCCGTCGTAGGAAAGCTCATTGGCACAGGATGCTGCCCACCAGGGCTTTGAGAAGTCAACGTTGGGGATATCGTACCAGTTGAGGAATATGTTCTTGGTTACAAGTCCTGCCGCAGAAGCCGCATGAGAGTCAAAAAGGTCAAATTCGTTTGCACCCGAAAGTACTGTCTTGGAAACCCAGTCAACAACCTCTTGATAAATGGCATCGTAGGTTACTACGGTTTTGAAGTTAAAGCGGTTTTCGGCGGTGTCGAGTGCGCTGAACTTAGCATCGATTATAAGGTTGCCCTTATTCTTCTCGGCTTCGTCGGGAACGACTCTGCTCTTGTTATGAGTTACTACTCTAAGCTCTCTGCCACCGAAGTCGTAGTCAGGAAGCTCATCGTCAACAAGAGAACGTTCATAGAATATGTCCCCCTCTTCTCCCGAAATAACGGGTCCTACGGGTCTCTTATCGTCACTCTGCTGTTCTTCGCCTTTGTCACAAGAAACGAGAGCAAAGGTGGAAAGGAGCATAATGGTTGCGAGTAAAAGCGATATAATTCTTTTCATAAACTCTTCTCCTATTATCATATATAAGATAATTATAACTCCAATTTATACAAATTTATACGTAAAATAACACGCTTTTTTGGTAATATTCTGCCCAAAAACAAAAGCAGGACAAGGAAGCCTTACTTGACGTAAGACTTCCTTGCTCATATTGCAGTTAACAAAGTAACGGCGAAAATTTCTAAGAAATTATCCGAGCTTGTCAAACACCTTTACAATCCTCTTAAAATGATTGCGTGCTGAGGTGTACTTAGACGAATAATAGGACTCGAAGTTGGAGCTTCCTTCTCCTACTGTGTTAAGAAGAGTATAGGTGAAGCCCTTCCAGTTATCGTAGATTACGCCGAAGTCGTAGATACGTCCGTCGATTACAAGGTCGAGAACCTCTTTGGACTCGCTGTCACGAAGGTATCTTGTTTTAAGAGCGATTTCGTAAAGGGTGGGGACAACCTGCTTATAGGACTCAGCGGAAAGCGCCTCGATACAAGTACCTACAAACTCGGTGTCCTTAACGGTTTTGGGCACTGCAAGGCAGGTATGCTCACCGATAGCGATAGAATGGTATCCGCTCTGATTCTCGTTCCACTTAGGCATAGGAAGAATTCCATACTCGTCCTCGAAGTTTCTTAAATCCTCACCTGTGGGTCCTCCAAGAGTACAAATGCCAAATATAGCTCTTCTGGCATTGAAGATTGAACGGGGGGGCTTATCGTTGGTATTAACGTAGTAACAGCCGTTTGTATTGTAGCAAAGGTCGTAAATGGTTGATACGATGCTGTTTATCTTGTCAGTTTTAATTGCAACAACGGGAACGCCCTCCTCGTCCTTGGCAACTGTGGGGTTGTCGAACGCCCAAAGCCAAGAGCTGACAGGTCCGCCGTACCAATGGTCCTGCTCGAAGCCGTAGAAATCGCCCTCGGTCTTGGTGCCCGAGCCGTCGGTGTCGGTGTATACGTCCTTGATAAGGTTATAGAAATATTCATAAGTCCAATCGCCGTTATTTACAACCTCATAGAGATTGCCCATATCGTAGGCGTTGGCAAGGTTCTTATTGAATACCATGCAGTACACTCCCGAAAGAGCGTTGTAGTTAAAGTCGGATATAGCAAGAATGCACTTGCCGTCATAGGTAAGCTCATTGGCGCAGGACGATGCCCACCAAGGCTTAGAGAAGTCAACGTTGGGGATATCGTACCAGTTAAGGAAAAGGTTCTTAAGGACAAGGCTTCCTGCGGATGCGGTGTGAGAGGAGAAGAGGTCAAACTCGTCAGCACCCGAAAGTACTGTCTTTGATACCCAGTCAACAACCGACTGATAATCGCTGGAATAAGCAACCTCCACTTCCATATTGAAGCGGTCTTCAACCGTCTTGTTACGTGTGAACTTTGCATCAGCGATAAGGTTGCCCTTATTTCTGTCCTCTTCTTCTACAAAGAAATCAGCAGTAGCGTGAGTTGCAATTCTAAGCTTTCTGCCACCGAAATCGTAGTCACCAAGCTCGTCGTCGATAAGAGAACGTTCATAGAATATGTCTCCCTCTTCTCCAGAGATGACAGCAGAGCCACCGCCGTTTGAAGGGGTCTTCGAAGATGCTTCCTCGTCACTGCACGAAACGAGAGCAAAGGCTGAGAAAACCATGACTGTTGCCATAAAAAGTGCTATGATTCTTTTCATATTAAATCCTCCATTTCAGATATAAATATTATAACAAGGCTGCAAAAAAATGTAAATATCCAAAACATAAATTTTTTGCCCTGAACTTTATATATATTGCTGTGTTGACTTTGGGAACTTTTTTCATTATTATTAGTCTAAAGGATAAAAGGAGGCGAAAACCATGAAAGGAAAAGAGCGTTGCAGAATACTTAAAGAGATAAGAGCGAGAATTGCCGAGGAAAACGGAATTGAATTTGCTGTGTCAGAGTGTACCCACAAGGGTGAGTGCCTTGGCACCTGTCCTAAATGTGAGTCAGAGGTAAGATATCTCGAAAGAGAGCTTGACAGAAGAAGAGCTCTTGGCAAGAGCATTGCCGTTGCAGGTATTGCGGCGGGTATAACACTCACGAGTGTTGGCTGTTCCTACGTGGAAGAAAAGCTTGGCGGTGACACCCTGCAAGGTGATATGCAGATAGAAGAGAGCGTGGACGGACTCCTTGCAGTAGACCCCGAGAATGAATGCGTTGAGACTCCGGGGGAGCTTCCCGAGGAGGACGAGGTTCTCATGGGTGAGCCCATAGAAATTCAAGGTGACATGATAGCCTACTTTATACCACTCACTCCCGAGGAATACGAGGGCTACGGCGAAGCCTTTATCAACGACTGCCTTACAGGAGAGAGCATCGAAAGCGTCAGAGAAAAGTGGGGAGATGCCGACATGAGCCAGAAAAAGGCAGACGAGAGCGTCAACTCCTACTTCACCGAAAGCCGTGATATCGTAATATACTTCAATAGCGAGACAGGTGTAATAAGCCGAGCGGAAGTTATAGAAAATGAGTAAGATAATCGGCATCTACCGACACAGACTTGCCACCGACGGGAAAGGCGTGACTACACTCGTGGGCTTTTGGGGGTGTCCTCTCAGATGCCGTTACTGTCTTAATCCCGTGTGCTTTGATAAAAACGCCAACTGCCTTGACCTTACCCCGACACAGCTTTATGACAAGGTGAAGCTTGACGACCTGTATTTCGTGTCAACGGGTGGCGGTGTTACCTTTGGTGGGGGTGAACCACTGCTACACTCAGAGTTTATTCGTGAATTCCGCACTCTCGTGGGTGACAGGTGGCGTATACGTGCCGAAACCTGCCTGAACGTGGAGGAGAAGAACGTCCTTGAGGTGGCAGATGCCCTTGACGAGCTTTTCGTGGACGTCAAGGACACAAATCCCGAGATTTATAAAGCCTATACAGGTCTTGACAACACAAGAGTCCTTGACAATTTAAGACTGCTTCTGTCGCTGAAAAAAGAGGACGCCATCACCGTCCGACTCCCTCTCATAAAGGGATATAACAGCGAGACAGACCGTGAAAAAAGTGAAGAGCTTTTGAGAAGTATGGGCGTGACAAAATTCGATAAATTTGAATATAGAACATAAAAAAACAGCGGTAAAACCGCTGTTTTTCTTCTTATATTTCGCATTCGAGAACGAGGGGATAGTGGTCAGAGACACATATATCAGGTACGCTCAGTTTTATGGGCTTTATTTCCTTTGACAGGAAAATATAGTCGATGTGGAGCTTTCGCTCGCCTTCGTATGTACCATAGGTCATAAATTCGCCGTCGTTTAAGAGATCTTTTGTATCAACAAGTCTATCTCTTATTTTATCAAGTGCAGGGTAGTCGGGAACCATATTGAAGTCGCCCATTACTATAACGGGAGTGTCAAGGCTGTCAATAATCTCGCAAAGCTTATCAATACAGTTGGTCTTTTCGTCGTCCGAAAGTCCCGAATGAAGCTGAAGAACGGTAAGTCCGCCCGCTACGTACAATTTCGCTCTGAGTATTACTCGTCTTTCGTAGTAGTAGCCCGGAATTTTATTCTTTACTTCGGGAATTTCAATAACTTCCTTTTCAAGGATAGGGTACTTTGAAAGAAGAGCGTTTCCGTACTCACCACCCGGAAGGTCGATAGCTTTTCCGAAAAAGCCGTCCATATCAAGCATTTTCTTTAAGGTCTCGGTCTCATCAACTCCACCCGAGCGGTCTGTGAGGCAGTCCACCTCGTTGAGTCCGCAGATATGGGGGGCTTCGCTTTTGATAACCTCACCGCATCTCTTAACGTCAACGGGGGCTTTTTTGGTTTTGGCATAGCTTTCGTATACACGTCCTGCCGCAATATTATAGGTCATAACCTTAAGCTTCATATTATTATTCCTCCAAAAATATTCCTTGCCCTTACACTATCACAAAACTACCGTCTTGTCAACAAAAAAGCAGGATTATACTATCAATTGACAGTATTTTGTCAGATTATCCTATCAGCATAGGCATACTTTCGGTATCTTCTTTTGGGTGTTTTTTTCAGTCTTCGGTATACGCACTTTTTCTCAGAGCGACGGGGGGTAGGCATTTCGTCAAGAAGCTTTTCGTAAAGCTTGTCCTTAGCCTTTCTTTTAACTCTGTATAGCTGTCTTTCACTGTAATTCATAGCCTCTCCCACCTGCTCGTTGCTAAGTCCGCAAAAGTACTTATAGGTGAGAAATCTTACTGCCTCAGTGTCTTTTATATTGCACATGGCTCTTGCAATTCTTGCCTGTGCCTTTTCAAGTATCCTTTTCTTTTTTAAGTATTGCTTTTTAAATAGCCCGTATGGGTCACTTGGTAAAAAAAGCGTTTCTTCGTCCTTTTCGTCCATCCCTGCCTTCATTAGTTCAAGTGCTTCTGCCAATTTTTTCACGTGTCTGCTGTATTCGTCATACAGGGCAAGGTATTCATCAATCTTCATTTTTCATCACGCCTTTCTTTTAAATATTCTCTTCTCCTTTTCTTTATTTTTTTCGGGGCGTCACTATGATAACATATTTTCGTAGTATAGTCAATATAAAATTACGAAATTTCGTAATTTTAGCAAATTTACCAAAAAGAGCAATATTTGTTGACAAAAGGGAGTTAAAAAAGTATAATTAGAGTAATATTAAATATAGAGAGGTGTAAAACATGCTCAAAATGCTTGCAATCGACTTGGGTGCGTCAAGCGGACGAGGTATCGTCGGCTCATTTGACGGCAACAAGTTGTATCTTAAAGAAAATCACCGTTTCCCCAACGAGCCCGTGCTCATCAACGGCTCCTTCAGATGGGATATAATGAGAATATTCCACGAGATTAAGCTTGCTCTCGGCAAGTGTGCTATCTCCGATGACCGTGACATTGCGTCGGTAGGTATCGACACATGGGGCGTTGACGTAGGATTTCTCGACAAGGCGGGTCAGCTTATGCAGAACCCCTACAACTACCGTGACACACGTACACAGGGTATCCTTGAAAAGGCGTTCAACATTGTTCCCGCAGAAGAGATATACAAGACTACGGGCAACCAGTTCATGAACTTCAATACCCTTTTCCAGCTTCTTGCCACCAAGCTTTCAGCCGACCCTTGGATACTCGAGAAGGCAGACAAGATGCTCTTTACTCCCGACCTACTCAACTACTTCCTCACAGGAATTGCAAAGAGTGAGTACACCATTGCCTCCACCTCTCAGATGCTTAATGCAAAGGAGAGAAGCTGGGACTTTGACTTACTCAAAAAATTCGACATTCCCACACATCTGTTGCAGGACATCGTTATGCCCGGTTCAGTGCTCGGGGACCTTCTCCCTGCCATCACCGACGAGGTGGGCAAGCTGAATGCCAAGGTTATTAACGTAACTGCTCACGATACTGCCTCTGCTGTTGTCAGCGTTCCTGCCGACCATGATAACTTCGTCTACATCAGTAGCGGTACCTGGTCACTTATGGGCTGTGAGGCGAAGGAGCCCGTTATCAACGATATTACCACAAAATATAACTTCACAAACGAGGGCGGTTACGGTAAGACTATCCGACTTCTCAAGAACATTATGGGTCTCTGGCTTGAGCAGGAATCCAAGCGTCAGTGGGAGCGTGAGGGTGAAAAGACCACCTACGACGAGCTTTCAAATATGGCGATGGCGTCCGAGCCCTTAAAATGCTTCATCGACCCCGATGCCCCTGAGTTCGCACCTCCCGGAGACGAGCCCGGAAGAATCAGAGAATTCTGCAAGAGAACAGGTCAGCCCGTT
>JAZNZV010000070.1:0-4264 GCA_045595105.1 Eubacteriales bacterium
TACTTGACTTTTTCTTAAAATTTGTTAAAATTAATTTAAAGAAACTTTATTCAAAGAGATTTGTTAAAAAGCTATTATCTGAAGCCAAAAAGCCATACGGCAGAAAGGAGCAGTATGAAAAAAGACGTTTTAAAAACCGAAAAGCAAAAGCTTAATTTTTGGGTCAAGCTTGCCATGATTTTCATTTCTGTTTTCTTTTTGGTGGCTATCATAAAAATGAATATGCAAATAAATGACATGAAGGCTGAACTAAATAAATCAATAGTTGAGGTTGAAAAAAGGCAACTCAGCATTGAGAAAATTCAGTCTGAGATTGATTCTTTCCCCAAGGATATAGAGAATTTAGACGAAGAAGCAATCAAGAAGATCGCACGTGAAAAGTTAAATCTTCAGGACAGCGACGTTATAATTTTTGCAAACAGTCAACCAAATTAAAATGACAGGTGCTACCTGTCATTTATTTATGGAGAATATATGAGAATTATTGAAGAAAAAACAATAATAGAGGAAGTAAAAAAGCTATTTATATCTGCCAACACAGACATTTCATGCGACATAACAGATTCCCTCAAAGAAGCCCGTAAAAAAGAGACAAGTGAGCTCACACGCTCGGTTATTGACGTTATAATTAAAAATAACGAAATTGCCGAAAAGGATAAGTTACCTATCTGTCAAGACACAGGTATGGCAATTCTATTTATCAAGATAGGCAACGACGTACACATCAACACCGACAGAGCGCTGTCAGAGATAGTGAATGAGGGTGTAAGGTCAGCTTACCGTGACGGCTTTATGAGAATGTCGGTTGTATCAGACCCTCTGAGACGTGTCAACACAAAGGACAATACCCCTGCTATAATTTACACCGAAATAGTTTCGGGCGATAAAATAGAAATCACTGCCCTTCCCAAAGGCTTTGGCAGTGAAAACATGAGCAGTATAAAGATGTTTAATCCAACGGCAACAAAGGAAGAAATAATTGATTTTGTTGTTGGCGTTGTAGAAAAAGCGGGTGCTAAGCCTTGTCCACCGATTATTGTGGGAGTCGGTATTGGCGGTAGCTTCGATTACTCTGCTGTTCTGTCAAAAAAAGCGTTGGCACGACCCATTAACACTTCAAACGCTGACCCTTTTTATAGGGAAATGGAAAATGAAATTCTTGATAAAATAAATGACCTTGGAATAGGAGTTCAAGGTCTTGGTGGGGCAACCACAGCGTTAAAAGTAAATATTGAAACATATCCCACACATATCGCCGGACTTCCTGTGGCAGTCAATATTTCCTGCCACGTAACCAGACACAAAACATCGATAATTTAATACAAAAGAGCTGTAAACAAGTTTACAGCTCTTTTGTCATTTCATAGGCATAAGACAAACAAGTATCATTATAAAATGCATTACGCTTCCTGCCACAACAAACAGATGGAACACCGAATGAAAGTATCTGACCTTTCTTCCGAAAACGTATAAAATAGCTCCCACGGTATACAATATGCCACCCAAAAGTAGAAACAAAGTACCAAACGAGCCGACACACCTCATTATATCCTTAATAAATAATACAGCCATCCAACCCATTCCGAGATAACATATCATAGAAAAAACGTTGAATTTTTTCCAGTCGATGGCATTCAGCACAATTCCCAAAATAGCGAAAAACCATATGATTCCAAATACCCACCAACCAAGGACAGGATTTTCGAGGCGAAAGCCAACAAGAGTAATAGGAGTATAAGTACCTGCTATGAGCAAAAAAATAGAGCAGTGATCGATAACCTGAAAAACTTTTTTAGCAAGGCACGGTATAAGTCCATGATATACGCTTGAAATAGTATATACAAGTATCATCGTAGCACCGAAGATTGAACCGCTTACTACTCCCCACACACTTTTGTTTATTGCAGCCATAGTAACGCATAAAACAAGAGCAACTATTGCAAATACAGCTCCAACAATATGTGATACGTAGTTAAATATCTCTTCTCCTTTAGTATAATCAGGAAGTTTTCTATCAGATAGTTTTGTGCGTGAAAATTTTCCCATTTCTTTCCTTTCATAGAAAAACAGGCGCCATCGCAGATGACGCCTGTGCAATGTAATACTATTTTAAACTTCTTTTTACTCTTTGTCAATACAGAAAAAGGTAATTATTTAACTATTCTTGTCTTAATAACGAAGTCAAGAGCGTCAACCTTAGATATAGCATCGGTATCGTTTACGTCAACGATAGCATATCCGTAGTCACCTCTTACGCCTGTTGTGATTGACACAGGTGCGAGGGCTGTTGTTATGTCAGCCAAAGCTGTATCATTGTTCTTATAAAGAACAGTTACTCTGTGAAGAGTAGTTGCAGGAGCTGTAACGTTAGGATAATTTACAGAATTAACTATATTACCGTTTTCGATAAAGTCTATAAGCTCTTTAGCTGCCATTACTGCACAGTTATCCTCTGACTCGGGAGTTGATGCGCCGAGGTGAGGAATAGCAACAACGTTCTTGTATACTGACAATGTGTTGTTGGGGAAATCGGTTACGTACTTGGCAACCTTACCGTCATCAAGTGCCTTCTTAATTGCTTCAGCGTCAACAAGGTCCGCTCTTGCAAGGTTAATAATTCTTACGTCATCCTTCATAGTAGCAATTGCATCGGAATTTATCATTCCCTTTGTTGCAGGGGTTGAAGGTACGTGGAGAGAAATGAAGTCAGCGTTTGAAAGCGCTTCGTTCAAATCGGATGTATATTTCGTAGCAGAATTAAGGTTAAGCGCTCCCTTAACTGAAAGATAAGGGTCATAACCAATAACGTTCATACCAAGAGAAATTGCGGCGTTTGCAACCATAGCACCGATAGCGCCGAGACCAATAAC
The DNA here is from genome assembly GCA_045595105.1 of Eubacteriales bacterium. GTDB lineage: Bacteria > Bacillota > Clostridia > Oscillospirales > SIG627 > RGIG6353. The sequence continues at coordinate 2,871 of JAZNZV010000070.1, forward strand.
AGCAAGAGTCTTACCGAGAAGCTCGGGACCTACGAAAGCACCCTTGCCTTTTTCTACCGCTTTGGCAATATCCTCGTCAGGAGAAAGAGTTTTCGCCCAATCAATTGCATCGGTAATCTTTCTGCAAGAAAGAAGGAGTGCGGCAACGGCAAGCTCTTTTACGGCGTTAGCATTAGCACCGGGTGTATTGAATACCACTATTCCCTCTTCGGCACATCTGTCAAGAGGAATATTGTTTACGCCTGCGCCTGCTCTTGCAATAGCGAGAAGTGACTTATCAAAGGTCATATCGTGCATTGCGGCAGAGCGCACCATTATAGCGGCGGGAGCTTCTACGCTTTCTGCAACGTTATATTTTTCTTTATCAAACAAATCGGTTCCGCAAGGAGCGATTTTATTAAGTAACTGAATATTAATCATATGTGTTCCTCTTCATATTTCTTCAAGAATTCAACAAGTGCCGCAACACCTTCTTCGGGCATTGCATTGTAAATAGATGCTCTCATACCACCAACCGAACGATGTCCCTTGATGCTGACAAGTCCTGCGGCTGCAGCCTTCTTGCAAACGTCGGCATCCATTTCCTCGTTACCTGTTACGAAGCAAACGTTCATGAGAGAACGTACTTCCTTGTCAGCTGTGGGCTTAAAGAGCTTGGATGAGTCAAGGTAATCATAAAGAACCTTAGCTTTTCTCTTATTGATCTCGTGCATCTTTTCAATGCCACCCAAATTTTGAATCCACTTATATACAAGACCTGAAACGTAGATAGAATAGCAAGGAGGTGTATTATACATGGAATCGTTGTCAGCCATAGCCTTGTAATCGAGCATTACGGGAGTTTCGGGACGAGCGTTACCGATAAGGTCTTCTCTGATAATAACTACTGTAAGACCTGCAGGTCCCATGTTCTTCTGTGCGCCTGCGTAAATCATTCCAAACTTACTGATATCAATAGGCTCGGAAAGAATGCAGGATGACATATCCGCTACAAGAGGAATATCACCTGTGTCGGGAATATAATTGTAATGAGTTCCATAAATAGTGTTATTGAAGCAAACGTGCACGTAATCGGCATCGGGTCTTATATCCTCTCTTGTAATCTTGGGGATATACGCAAAGTTTCTGTCCTTAGAAGTTGCGATTTCCTTAACGTCACCAAACTTCTGTGCTTCTTTATATGCCTTACCTGAGAACTGACCTGAAACGATATAGTCAGCCTTACCGTTCTTGTTCATGAGGTTAAGAGGAACTGCTGCAAACTGTGTGCTTGCTCCACCCTGCATGAAAAGAATTTTATAGTTGTCGGGAACGTTCAAAACCTGTCTGAGGTTTGCGAAAGCTTCATTGATAATGCTCTCGTATGCCTTAGAACGGTGGCTCATTTCCATTAC
>JAZNZV010000071.1:0-5311 GCA_045595105.1 Eubacteriales bacterium
GTCACGGCTGCCTACACATTCAAAGGGCTTGTTTTCATATATACCTGAAAGCTGTTTGAATATATCCGAAAGAGACTCCTTGTTTAAAAGGTCTTCACCGAAAATGCCGACAAGCTCATCTTTTGAAAGAAAAGGTGACAAAATAATATAAACAAACAAGCATTTCGAGCAGTTACAGCACCAAATATCTTTTTTGCTTCCTGCATTACAGCTTTTAAAAATGCCATGAAACTCCTTGTATTTTGCAAAAAGCATTGCTATTTGCATTTCACTGAGGGGTCGTAAAAAGCTGAAATAGGAAACGCCAGAATTTATATACTTCTTTTCGTATTCAATAAAGTCATTTTCAAAGTCTTCGCCTTTAGAAAATTGATGGTTTATGCTTTCACCCTTTATTGTACTTTCATTTGCGCTTGATTCGTTAGATAAAACAACGTATTTTTTTGAGCAAAACAGTGCTGACAATATAGAAGAAAATGCTACAATAGCAGAAAAGGGCGTATGTCCGTTTAAAAAGCCTTGAGAATTAAGTTCAATCAGCTTTTTGTCTATGCTACGCTTTACGATAAAAGTATTGTCGTCGTTGTATCCTGCCACCTTACAAGTGAGTCTGGTCGCTTCCCTGCCGTTAATTACGTATGGCATAATTTCCGATTTCATACCGTCTAAAACTTTAAGCGTAACAGCGGAATCCTTTCCACCGCCTACGGGTACAAGAGCGCCTGACAAGGTTTCGTGCGCTTTGGAAGGTGCCATGACGGTACCCGCCGAAGATATGTTCATGAAATCATTTATACTTGTATTAATGCCGTTTGTATAGAAAAATTCGCCAAGGCCCCCGAAATAGAGCTTTTTCCACCAAAGGGTCATTTCATGCGACAAACCGTGAGGGATTATTGTAACGTTTGGAGAGCAAGTCGCTTTCCAATAGCTAATCAGTTCTACCAGTCCAAGGGAAAAAACCAAATTTTCGACTAAGTCTTTATCAATGTCGTTTATATTTCTAATCGTTTTAAACTGCCACTCAGGATGAAAGTGTGCAAGTCCTACTGATTCAAAATGATATTTAATTTTAAAAATATTATCTGCTGTTTCTGTTTCATATCCGTGGTATATAAAAGACGGATATTCATTTCTGAGTTTATCAAATTTTGACATTGTTTCCCTCACAATAAAAAAATTTAACATTACTATTTACATTTCAAGATAATTAATGTAAAATAACTAAATGAACGGATGGTGAATAAATGAACTTAACTAGCCCCGCTGTAATTAAACAGCTTATGGAAGAAAGCGGATTTTCTTTCAAAAAGAAATTTGGACAAAACTTCTTAATTAACAAAGAAATACCTAAAAAAATTGCACAAGCGTCAGTTTCAACCATGCCTTCACCTAAAGCGTGTATCGAAATAGGTCCTGGCGTGGGTGTCATGACAGAACAGCTATCCGAGCTGTACGATAAAGTAATTGCATTTGAAATAGACGAAGACCTCATACCCGTATTGGCTAAAACCCTCGCTGAAAAGAAAAACGTAACGGTGATCAATAAGGATATACTCGAAGTTGATTTAAAGGAGTTTATCGATAACAATCTTGAAGGATATTCGGTTTCTGTTTGCGCTAATCTTCCCTACTATATCACTACGCCGATTATAATGAATTTGCTTGAATCGAAAGCGAAAATTGACCGCATTGTAGTCATGATACAAAAAGAGGTTGCCGCCCGTTTAACATCAAGGGCAGGCAGTGAAGAATATGGTGCTATTACCCCTACGGTTGAATATTATGCAGAAGTAAAGAAGCTTTTTGACGTCTCTCCTGGAAACTTTATGCCACGTCCCGACGTAACGTCGAGCGTAATATCTCTTGAGATACGAAAAGCCCCTGTCGTTGCTCCCATATCGGAGGAGACACTATTTAAGACAATAAAAGGCGCTTTTGCTCAAAGAAGAAAGACTATACTCAATTCATTGTCATCAGAGTTTTCTAATTTAACTAAAGAAGAAATAACACTGTGCTTGACAAAATCCGATATTTCACCTGCACGTCGGGGTGAAACGCTTTCTCTTGATGAATTAAGCAGACTCTCCGATGAATTTTATAAAATCACAAATTAGTGCTTTTGCTTTCTGCAAAAGCCTTTTTTATATTCGTTTATAGATAGGAAAATCCAAGCGAATAAAATTAAAGCTATTATTAAATCACCTATTTGGGTATACAAAGTAGTGTCGCTTGTGAAATAAACGTTTTGTACGTCTGTTCCTTTAGTTAGAGGAGGAATACTGGAAATAATTCTTCCATTAGGGCTAATAAAAGAAGAAATACCGGAATTTGCAGAACGAATTACCCATCTGCCGTTCTCGACAGCTCGCCATACTGCGTGCCCATTGTGCAGGTATACTGCAGGAGAGTCCTTATACCATGAATCGTTAGTCAGAATAGCAAGCACCTCAGCACCGTTTTTTACACTTTCCCTTGCAAGGGTGTGATAAACCGAATCAAAACAAATTAAAGAACCTACTTTTCCATGAGTAGTGTTTGCAATAACCGGAGCGTTTCCAGGTGACAAATCGTAGGAAAGCATATTAATTGTGCCGAGAAGCTTTACTTTGTCAAGTATTTTTCTGAACGGCAAGAATTCACCGAAAGGAACCAGTTTTCTTTTCAGATAAATGTCATTTGAAACGCCGGCATTATTTACATGGTAAGCGCCGTTATAAACCTTGCCTTCATTGTCCTCGTAAAACGCACCAACTATGAGTTCTGTGTCCTCTTGCTTTGAATAGTGGGATATCTCATTGATAATGCTATAAGATTTGTTTAGCTCTGTTGGAATAGCAGTTTCTCCCCAAACGATTAAATCGACGTTCTTCAAGGTGAGCGTCTCGTCCATATAAGTTCTGAAAGAAGATTTCCCATGCCACTTTTCGTCCGATAATACGTTCCCCTGGACGATAGCAACAGACACGTCCGCTTTATTTTCCTGCAAATCAGATGCTAAAATTACGCCTAAAAATAAATTCAAAAGGAAAATAACAGTAATTAATAAAACATATTTCAGTTTTTTCTTAGCAAGAAATGCGAGAGTTATTAAAGCGTTAACCAAGATTAAGATAAAATCAACACAGTAAGGTCCGAATACCGATGCCGACTGTATTAAATATGGGCAAATATACTGTGCGACAGCGTATCTGCCCCAAGGAAAGCCAAGAGGACCCACGGATATCAGATATTCGCCTAAAACGAAAAGAAGCGAAGCAGAAATGATTTTAGCACCGGTTCGTGTAAACGTTTTGAACGAATAATATGTGCCAAGTGAAAGAATAACACTGTGAAACAGCGACACCCCCACCCAAGCTAAAAGCAAAATTATAAAAGATGCTAAGTATCCTATTCCTGCAAACGTTAAGGGATAGAGTGCTGCGAAAAAGCTGTATGCACCGAAATAATATGCAAAATAAAAGATGTTTATACAAGCGTAAAAGCTTTTATTGTTCAAAGAAACAGATGACAGAAAAAGTAGAATAAAAGAAAAGCTAAACCAAGATATCCAATACAAGCCGTTAAAAATAAAGGGTAATGAGTTAACTATTCCGATTATAAAAGCAATTAGATATTTATATTTACAGCAAATTTCTTTTATCATATTTCTCCACTATAAGTTATTGTTTCCTCTTAAATCAGATACTGTTTTTTTACAATCTTCGCTCTTGAAAAATGCCGAGCCTGCAACAATGACGTCGGCTCCTGCAGAAATTGGCACGTCAACGTTCTCGGCGTATATGCCACCGTCTACCTCAAGCTCAACGTATCTACCCGAGTCTTTGATCATGGTTCTGCATTCTTTTATACTATCAACAGTTTTTTGAATGAATTTTTGTCCGCCGTATCCAGGCTCTACCGTCATTACAAGAATCATATCAAGCTTGTTAATAAAAGGCTTTAATACTGATGCGGGAGTATCGGGCTTAATTGACATGGATGCCTTTACCCCGTAGCTGTGTATGGTATCGATTATTTCTTCATGGCAATTACAGCTTTCATAATGAAAAGTAATGATATCCGCCCCGGCATCAACAAAGTCTTTTATGTATCTTTGTGGCTCAGTAATCATCAAATGAACGTCAAACACCATAGACGTATGCTTTCTTAATGCTTTGATTACGGGAGCACCGAAGGTAATATTAGGTACAAAAACTCCGTCCATAACGTCTAAGTGGATATAATCCGCTCCCGAATCCTCAATTTTTTTAATTTCTGCAGAAAGGTTTGAAAAATCAGATGCTAATACTGACGGGGAAATTTTTATCATTTGTTTTCTCCTTTTTTATTTAAAATTATTACTATACTCACGTGACAAAGTATGCAAAAAAACATAATATAGTAAAGAAATCTCATGTTACAGGCAAGGTTTGGAAATAAAAAGTAAAGGACGTGAGACATAGATACTTTGTCTGTTACATTTCAAATATTAAGCGGTGCTGTTTAAGTACCGCTTATTTTTTTGTCAATATCTTTACAATGAAGCAAAAAGTTGATATAATATACCCAAGAAAAAAATTGGAGGCAATATGAAATTTTTAAGTTCAATTGAAAATTACCCTTCCCCTGTAATAGCAATAGACGACAATATGTTCGTTGCTGCTAAAAACTACCTTGCAAGCTTAACGTTCCCGAACCTTCACGTCGGTGCTAAAATAACAAAATACACAGATATAGATTTTGAAAACGAAGTCCTTGCCAAAGGAGCTTTTTACGGAAAAGAATATTTATATTTCTTACGTTTCAGTGAAATCGATGGACAAAAATACACGCTGTTATTCTTGTCTGTCATGACTTTTTCAAGAGACGTTTTGGGATTTGACCCAATTACGTCATATCAGAATGTTGTAGAAAACACTACTGACACTCATGATTCTTTAAAGAATAAGAAAAGACAATATGTCAGAAACGTTCACAACAAGCTCGTTAAAGCAAACTATTTTGAAAACTTCAAGGGCTTATTTGAATCAAAAAGAATGTTTGACTGTCAAGAAACCGTTGAACTTAAAAGGGTGTGCACTTCACTTGATATAATTACAAGAAACTATCTTGAAAATCTTGATATAAACGTAGTTATAGACCATACCATGCCAAATCTTGTTGCAACCATCAGCGAGCTGCATATAACTTCGTTATTAGTCAATTCATTACTTTTTGCAGTTATCAACAGCAAAAACAAAATTGACATAACCTTGAATAACTTCGGCGACAGTGCACAAATAGTAATGGAATTCACAAGTGATTTTGATTTCTTTGAATTATATGACAA
>JAZNZV010000072.1:0-5707 GCA_045595105.1 Eubacteriales bacterium
CAACTCCTTGGCTCACAGAACGACATGGCTACGATCCGACTTCTCTTTTCAAATGATAAAAAGTGTGGTAAAATTTGAAAAGTGGCGAGCCGCCACAGGCAATTCTCGCCTATCGAAATTTTTGTGCATACCCCCAAACAAAATCAAACGGCGAGGTCGTTTTAAATGCAATTTCTTAGTAAATAAAAATAAGGATACAACATAAAGATGAAAGTGGGAATATTAACTTTAGGTTGCCGTGTCAATCAGTACGAAAGCGACGCAATATCAGAGGCACTTGAAAAGCGAGGCTGTGAGATTTGTGATTTTGACTCGGACTGCGACTTATATATAATAAATACCTGCACAGTTACCTCAGAGTCCGACTCCAAAAGCCGTAAGGCCGTAAGACGGGCACTGCGTCTTGCCGAGAAGAACGGCGGTAAGGTGGCGGTGATAGGCTGCTTCGTACAAGGTGCGAGAGAAGAATATGATGAACTGAAAAAAGCCCACTATATTGCGGGAAACAGAAATAAAGGTGATATTGTTAATAGCCTCGAAAAACTCATGTCGGGAGAACACATCGACGTGAGGCAGAGCCTTGCGGGGGCTGAATATGAGAATATGTCCATCGACTCCCGACGCTACGTGAAAGCCTACGTAAAAATAGAGGACGGCTGTAATAACTTCTGTTCCTATTGCTACGTGCCTTTTGTGCGTGGCAGAGTCCGTTCGAGAAGTGAAGACGATATAATAAACGAGATTAAAAGGCTGACCGACAGGGGATACAAGGAGATAATTCTCACAGGCATTGAAACCTCCTCATACGGTGAGGATTTTGACACCGCCGAGCCACTTGTTACCCTTGTGGAGAGGATAGGGCGTGAAGCACCCGTGGACCGCCTTCGCTTCGGCTCGCTTCATCCATCATTTTTCAGCGAAGAACGCCTTGAAAGGCTGTCTGCGGTAAAAGGTGTCATGCCACACTTTCACCTTTCCGTTCAAAGCGCATCGGACAGAGTGCTGTCGGCAATGAAACGCCCTTATGGTAAAGAAGAGCTTTACAAGGCGGTTGAGAATATCAGACGCTTTTTTCCCGATGCTAACCTTTCCTGCGATATAATATGCGGTTTCCCGGGTGAGAGTGATGAGGATTTTGGTGACAGCCTTGAATTTATAAAGAAAGCCGAGATACTCCATACCCACGTGTTCCCTTATTCTAAAAGAGAGGGAACAAAGGCTGCCGAGATGAAGGAAGTACCAAACGCCGTGAAGTACGAGCGTGCCCGAATTATGCAGAAAACTGCAGACGACGTACACCGAGCTGTCTTTGAAAAGAATATCGGTAAGGAGTACACCATGCTCCTTGAATTCTTCAAAAACGGCAGAGCTATGGGCTATACCGAAAACTTTATAAATCTTTCTATCCCTATTCCCGAAAACAGCGAAAAGGGGGATATAATAAAGGTTAAGATTTCTAAGGACATGGATAAAAAGTTTACAAATTCATAATGAATATTATAAAAAAGTCTGTTATTATAGAGTAAAGGGAAATTTTGTTAATATTTTAATTGTGAACAAAATTAACTAAAAAATCAAAAAACATCTTAAAATAAAGGGTTTTGAAAGGGGATAATAAATTATGTCTACAAAAATTCTTGTAATTGACGACGATGCTAATATCTGCGAGCTACTTAGAATATTCCTTGAAAACGAAGGCTATAAGGTAAAGAGCGCATCAGACGGAGCAGAGGGAATTGCGGCTTTTAAGGCGTATGAGCCCGACCTTGTCCTTCTCGATATCATGCTTCCTAAGAAGGACGGCTGGCAGGTCTGCCGAGAGATTAGAGAAATGTCTCAGAAGCCCATTATCATGATAACTGCAAAGGGCGAGGTCTTTGATAAGGTTCTCGGTCTTGAGCTGGGCGCCGACGACTTTATCGTTAAGCCCTTTGATACTAAGGAGATTTCTGCCCGTGTTAAAGCAGTCCTTCGCCGTTACACCAATCACGACAGAGGAGAAGAGGACGAGACTGTCAAGTTCGATAATATCGAGATAAGCCTTCGCAAGTATGAGCTTAAGCTCAACGGTAAGGCAATAGACATTCCTCCCAAGGAGCTGGAGCTTTTATACTTCCTTGCATCCAATTATAACAGAGTATTCACTCGAGACCAGCTTCTCGATAAGGTTTGGGGCTTTGACTATCTTGGTGACTCCAGAACCGTTGACGTTCACGTGAAGCGTCTTCGTGAAAAGCTTGAGGGTATCAGCGATAAATGGAATCTTAAAACCGTATGGGGCGTAGGCTACAAGTTTGAGCTTCTGTAAAGATTATGTATAAAAACATATTCAGTAAGTATATCCTGACCTTTATGATAATAGTCCTTATCAGCTTTACAGTACTGACTCTCATCGTGTCATCGCTTATAAACGATTACGTCCTCGACCTGAAAAAGGACTCTATGGAGAATACTGCTCAGAGTATTTATTCCACTCTCAACGGAATAATGTCAACGACGAGACTTCCCCTATACAATATCATATCTATGGATAACGGATATATAGTAGATATACTAAACCGCAATGCAGATAATACCGATGCCATCATATTTATTACCGACTCCCACGGAAAGGTGCTTGTAGCAAGTGACAACGCATCGGGGCACATACCCGAGAGCGTATCCGACTACCTTGTGGAGGGCTACATTTCCGAGGACTACCTCTATTCCGACTTGGGCGGAATATTTGAAGAGGAGCACGTTAATATTATAAGACCTGTAAACGTTATTCCCACAGGTCACGTTGACTATAATTCAGAGGTCAATGCAGGAGCAATATTTATATCTTCAAAGAATACCAACCCTATCTTTGAGAGACTTGGCGGTCATTTTATTATGACACTTATGTGGATATTCTTGATGTCTCTGCTTGCTATATACTTTGTCAGTGAGAGAATATCAAGACCCCTAAAGGAAATGAGCTACGCCGCCAAAAGCTTCGCTAAGGGTAAATTCAACGTGCGTGTTCCCGTCAGAGGAAGCGATGAGGTGGCAGAGCTTGCCACAGCCTTTAACAATATGGCAGGAAGCCTTGAAAAGCTTGAAGAGAACAGAAGTATGTTCCTCTCAAATATCTCTCATGACCTGAGAACGCCTATGACGACAATATCGGGCTTTATAGACGGAATACTCACAGGAGCAATTCCCGAGGATAAAACGAAGCACTATCTTGAAATAGTTGCAAGTGAGGTAAGGAGACTTGCACGCCTTGTAAATCAGCTTCTTGATATTACAAGGCTGGAGTCGGGAGAGCGAAAGATTAACAAAGCGCCCTTTGATATATGCGAGCTTGCAAGACAAATTCTCATATCCTGCGAGTCGAGAATTGACTCAAAGGGGCTTGACGTTACCTTTGAGTGCGATGAGGACAATATGACGGCAGTAGCCGACAGAGATGCTATACATCAAGTACTATATAACCTCATTGATAACGCTGTGAAATTTTCTGACGAAAAGGGAGACTTGAAGGTTAAGATACACGAAAGTGACAAGTCGGTGGTAGTGTCCGTCAGAAACACAGGAAAGGGCATCAGCGCCGAGGACATCCCACACGTATTCGAGCGTTTTTATAAGTCCGACCGCTCACGTGGACTTGATAAGTCGGGACTTGGGCTTGGACTTTACATCTCCAAAACGGTAATAGACCAGCACGGCGAGGAAATGTGGGTGAAATCAGAAGAAGGAGCATGGTGTGAATTCGCATTCACACTTGCAAAAAAATAAAGTCAGCGTACGCTGACTTTATTTTTGTATAATGGATAAGTATTTAGTTTTTATTATCAATCTTATACTGCGTAAAGGTTTCCCAAACGTCACCCTTTACAACGCTTCCCTTGTTTACAAAGCCGAAGTACATCTTGTGATAAGGACCACCGCCGTTATCAGCTATTGACATAAGGGGCTTGATGTAGGTGTCATATTCATTTACCGTCATAGTGAAGTAAAGCCCTGAGTCTTTACCGAAAACGGTTACCGAGGTAGCACCGCTTTCGTTTATCTGACCGTTTGTATAATCTATTGTCTTGGGAACTGTGTCAAGGTTTGTGTAATATGAGTCGGTGCACTCCTTCTTGGGAGGCATCATGGCAAGGTATGAATACTCAACGTCATAGTCATTCAGCCACTCAACCTTCTGGTCAAGTCTGATTCCTGCATGACTGATAGTAAACTCCTTGTAGTGCTTGAGCGCCTCATCGCTTGGGTTGTCGGGATCATATCCCGTTGAGCTTTCGATAATGGTCATTGTCTCGAAGGATATCTTTTCGGTAAGGGTGGTAACGTCGGTTTCCACGCCGTCTATGATAAACTTGATATCATCAAAGATTTCATCACCGTGCATCCAACCACCGATAAAGTCGTCTCTGCCATCTACCATGAGAGCCATATCCCATTCTGCATTGTCTACGGTTATCTGAACGGGATTTGTGAGCTTGTCGTCTACGGTATAGGCTCTTGATATACGCCACATATCGGCGTTACGGCTTTCTGATACAGTTCTGACAAAGGTGTGGTCGATATATCCAACCTTTGTGGGGATATAAATGTGAAGTCCGCCCTGTGCACTCTCATGTGAGAGGGTAGCGTCATAAGACAGATAAAGAGGCTTGGGCTTTAAGTAGTCCTTTGATGCAAGATGATAGTCGTACATAGCGTTTACAAGACTTACAAGACGGGTGTTGCTGTCCGAGACAGAGGAGGTAAGATAATTTGCAACACTGTACTTTATCTCGTAAGTATCTCCTTCTTTTGATTTTATCGCAAGCGTCTGTTGAGTATTATAATCCTGCGCTAAAATATTTTCAATATCAAAATAAATATAATTACCCTTTTCGCCGTAGGGAATGTCCGAGGTGTACTTTGAAAGATATGTGTCGAGGTCTACCTTTTCAAAGTAATGGCGTATTGTCACCGTGTCCTCAAGTACAAGAGAGGTGGAGTTGAATTTCAGTCCATCGGGTGAGCCTGCTGTTTTAGTGGGAGCACTGACCGTTGCTGTGGAAAGGTCAGATGATGTATAGGGTGAAAGTGAACCTTCGTTAAAATAATTGTCGGCATACTTTGCGTAAGCTTCAAGAGCCGAGATAAGACTTTGCGCTTTTATAAACTCCTCGTTGCCTGCTGTTGCTGCCGCCTTTGCCTTTTCTATGTAAGCGGGAATTGTAACGCTTCCGCCAAGGTTACCGTAGGAAACTCTTGTGTTTCCGTTGCCCGGGTAGCCTCCGATGTCACTTTCGATACGTACGTTGTCAATATCCTTGGGTGAGAAATACATTATCATGTAGTAAAGCTCACACTCGGAGTCATAAAGGATTTTATCCGTCCATGTAGTTGAAGAATTGAAGGAGGAGGAACCGCCCTTCCTGTAAAGGGAGTAGTTTTCGTCTCCTTCGTTGCATACGTAGTCGTTATTGACTCTTGTCATGTAGTAGTAAACGTTGGAGAGAATGTCTGTGTCAACGTCCATGTAAATTTTAAGTCCTATTCTTCCGTCAAGGACAAGACTTGTGCCTACAACTGTCAGGGCAGGGGAGGTTATGGGGTCTGAAACCTCGCTTCCAAGGAAGGTATCGTTACCGAAGGACTTTACAATATAGTCGGTGGTGGGCTTCGTTGCATTGAAGCTGTCCCCCTCAAAGGCAGTGAAGGTCTTACCGTTGTCACAAGAATA
>JAZNZV010000073.1:0-23941 GCA_045595105.1 Eubacteriales bacterium
GTTGTAGCAGTAGGAGTTAGGCATGACAAAGGAGGTCTTGGAAACGTGAGGATGAGTTAGGGGGATTACCTTGAAAATCTGTTCCCAAGCACGGCGTGCTTCACCCATAATAAAGAGTGCCATAATAGCAAAGGTTGTACAATGTACGTATGTGCAGGAATTCTCGTGAGTTCCGGGAAGGAGATTAACAATTCTTCCCACACCCTTCATATCCTCGGGGAAGTAAGGCTCCACTGTCTTAATTCCATACTTAGAGTCAAGCACGTCATATGCGTGCATAATGGACTCCTTCAGCTCGGGAGTTCTCTCAATCAAGCCCGAGATACACCAGAAGCTGTTGCCTGTGGCACTGTAACGGTTTGCGCCGTCTGTGTCACAAGTACTTCCTACAAGGTATGAGCCCATGTCTCCCCAGCCGTGAAGGATATGCTTTTTGTCTCCATCATCAACAAGAGCAAACTTGCAAAGACCTTCGGCAAGCTTCTCTCGGATTTCAAGAAGCTCTTTTATCTTTTCCTTGTATCCGCCCTTTTCGGCAAGAATTTCAGACATTTCGAGGAGAAGCTTATAGAGCTGTAAGGACGCCATAACGCTTACGCCTGTGCCAAATTCCTCGTCACGGTCTGTTGCTCCCATTCCGCAGATAGAATCGTTCCAATCGCCATAGAGAATTCTCAGACAGCTTGTGCGGTCATCTATCTTGTCGGTGAGGAAGTCGGTAATCTTGATAAGGTGGTCAAGCACCGTGTCAACAACGTCACTCTTTTTATAAAGTGCCTTCTTCTCGTCTATTATATCGTAGTAGGAGCACTTTTCGGAAAGGATAGAATAATCACCCGTGGATGAAAGGTATTTGTGAACCGTTTCTATTATCCAGAGACCTTGGTCGATGAACTGACGAATGTCAAAGGTGGGTATAATATCATCGCTGGCAGGAACCGAGAACTGACGGGGTGCTCTGCCGTTTGACATAATAAAGTTCAGTGAGCGCACTATCTGAGCTCTCGCCTCATCGGCGTTCCATATCTGAGCACAGGTGAGCTGTTGGAATACGTCTCTCACACCGAGAAGCCAGCCCGAGTAATTCTTTCCTAATGCACAGAGGTTTACCTGTCCCTGCATTCCCTTGATAAATCTGTTGAAGAGGACGGGATTTACTTTATCGTCTTCTATATTGGAAAATTCTATATTAAGACCTGCAAGTCTCTTCTGCTCAATTTTTTCCTGCTTTTCAATGTCTTCCTTGATGGCAGATAAATCGGGAACGTTGTCTATAAGAGCGTCGCAGGTTTCGGTGTCGTGGGAGATGTTGATGAGGAATGATGCAGTAAGAGAGGACTCACCCGAAAGCTCGGTTTTGATTATCTCGGAGGAAATACCGAAGTCGGTGGTGTTGACAGCCTTTTTCACCTGAGGAAATTTGCCAAGACGAAGGCTGACAGGGTTAGAAGCGCTTCTTCCCACAGCGCCGATGAAGTTTGCAAGAGAAACGGTTGCGTCGCATTCAACACTGCTGTCACACTTGATGCTCTTTGTAACGATTGCGATGTTTGCAGGGTCCTTATCCTCGGGGTCGGAGTAACGAATGATTTTAGCTACGTTGTTTTCAAGAAGCTTTGCACGTCTGCCGAGAGGTCCCCAGGGGGTATCGTTGTTGGTGTAACGCAAAATAGGATTGAAATAAGATGCGATATAGGTCTTGATTTTTTCACCTGTCTTATTTATAGCTGTGGCAGTAAACGAAAGCTGTTTAGATGTGGTAACAGCCACACGCAAAGCGAAGATAACCTTTTCTGTGTCAGCGATATAATAAGCGCATCTTGGCGAATAGACTGTGTAGCGTGAAACTGAAATAGGCTCGTAAAGAGGCTTGGTAGCACCTGTAACAGAAACGGGTATCCACTCGTCACCATTGGATATACCGCCCCAAAAATCAAGCGTCGCTCCCTCGCCGAGAGCAGCTGTGCGGAATATAACGAAGTTACTTTCGTTAGCCGCTATATGACCTGTGGAATGTGCCCAAAGGGTGAGTCCGTCCATGTAATATGGGTATCTTGACTCACCGATAAACCTTTCCATACAAACCACGTCGGTGTCATTCAAATAAAAAACGTTTTCGGGAAGTGCTATCTCGGCTTTATTTTTGTTTTTGAGATTTTCAATGTCATTGAGTAATGATAAAATCTTTTCCTTCATTTTTTACTCCTTATTTACAAAAGTTCTCTATATAGTTGTCAATTGCCGTCTTTATTACCTTTACCGCCTCATCTCTGTCCTGAACCTCGTTAACGGCGGTTTCCTTCTTTTCAAGGTTTTTGTAGACTGTAAAGAAGTGTCTCATTTCGTCGAAAACGTGAGAGGGGAGCTGGTCGATATTGGTATACTGATTATTGTTGGGGTCGTCAAAGGGGATGGCGATTATCTTCTCGTCGTTTCTTCCGTTGTCTATCATTGAAATCACGCCGATGGGATAAGCACGCACCAGTGTGAGAGGCTCGAGAGGCTCGGCACAGAGAAGAAGTACGTCAAGGGGGTCGTTGTCATCACCAAGAGTTCGGGGAATAAAGCCGTAGTTTGCAGGATAGTGGGTAGAAGTATAAAGTATTCTGTCAAGTATGAT
The DNA here is from genome assembly GCA_045595105.1 of Eubacteriales bacterium. Lineage (GTDB taxonomy): Bacteria > Bacillota > Clostridia > Oscillospirales > SIG627 > RGIG6353. Next base: position 2,621 of record JAZNZV010000073.1, read on the forward strand.
GTATCCCGTCTCCTTGTCAAGCTCATATTTCTTTTTACTGCCCTTGGATATTTCAACAACGCAGATGAAATCGTCAGCATTTATTCTTTTAGGTGATATGTCGTGCCATATATTTGCCATAGTTAAAACCTCACTTTCTTTAGGAGTTTATTATACTACAAAAAGAAAAAAATTACAAGTCCTTATTGAATTTCATCTTACTGTGTGGTATAATAAACCAAATATAATATTTTAGGAGAAATAATAGATGGAGAAAAAAATAGAAGAGATACTCAGCTCCTTGACTTTTGAGGAAAAAGTAGGGCTCCTTACAGGTGTAGGAACCATGTCAACTGCAGAGGTTGGAAAATTCGGACTCAAGGCTAAGAGATTTGCCGACGGTCCTCACGGAGTCAGAGGGGAATACGAAGACAACTGTACTGCTTTTCCCAGTCTTTGCCTTGCGGCAGCAACGTGGGACGTAGACCTTATCACAAAAATGGGCGAGGCTATTGCAAAGGACTGTATCCATCATGGCGTAGACATGATATTAGGCCCCGGCGTTAATATAAAAAGACATATACTTTGCGGAAGAAACTTTGAGTATTTTTCCGAGGACCCCGTCCTTGCGGGAAATATGGCGGCGGCTTACATAAACGGACTTCAAAGCCTTGGCGTTGGTGCTTCTCTCAAGCATTACGCTCTCAACAATCAGGAAAAATATAGAATTACAACAAGTGTTGACGTTGATTTCAGAACGCTTATGGAAATATATCTCAAGGCGTTTGAAATTGCGTTGAAGAAATCTTCTCCCGCCAGCATTATGTGTGCTTACAATAAGCTTCACTCAATATGGTGCTCCGAAAATAAATTTCTGCTTACCGAAGTGCTCCGTGACACATGGGGCTACGATGGATTTGTAGTCTCCGACTGGGGTGCTGTTCATGACCCTGTTAAAGCATTCAGAGCAGGACTTGACCTGCAGATGCCCGAGAATGAAAGCCTCAAGGAACAGCTTGCCACAGGACTTGAAAACGGCGAGATCACCATGGATGAAATAGACACAGCTGTCAGAAGAATGATTAAATTCCTTTTCACTGAGGTGAAGAAGGATATCACCTACGACAGAGACGAACAGCACGAGCTTGTGCGTGAAGTGGCAACTAAAGGAATAGTCCTTCTCAAAAACGAAGACAATACCTTCCCTCTTACCAAGGAAAAGTATAAGAGAATTGCGGTTATAGGCGAATTTGCTACCTCTCCTCTCATTGGCGGTCAGGGCAGTGCCGAGGTCAAGGTAAAGAAAGAATATATCGATTCTCCCCTTGAAGAAATAAAGAAGTACGTAGGCGACGACATAGAATTCAAATATTGGGAGCTTTATCAAAAAACCTCTTTTTCTGCCGAAATGCTTTGGACAGAGGACGAGAACTTTATAGAGTTCGTATCGGATTGCGACCTGGTTCTTATGTTTATGGGCTCCATGAACTCGGAGGACAGCGAGCAGTTTGACAGAAGAACTGCCGAGTTTAACCCCAACTACGAGTTCTTTACAAACCTTGCGCTCAACGAGGGCAAGGACGTTGCGGTGGTAATTCAGTCGGGCTCTGCAATGATACTCGGCGATTGGAGAAACAAAGTAAAAGCAATCGTACAGATGTGGCTTGGCGGCGAAGGTGCAGGTAAGGGCATTGCCGACGTTCTTTGCGGAAAAGTAAATCCCTCGGGTAAGCTTCCCGAGACCTTCCCTACAAAGCTTCGCACGGATATGAGCTATCCCGGAACGGAATTCACCGTTGAATACCCCGAAAAGATTTTTGTGGGTTACAGATACTATGACCTTCATCCCGATGAGATAGTATATCCCTTCGGACACGGTCTTTCTTATACAAGCTTTGAGTACAAGAACTTAAACGTTGAACAGCAAGGAGACCGGCTTGTGACCTCTTTTGAAATAAAGAACGTAGGTGACATGAAGGGTGCTGAGGTTGCTCAGCTTTACGTGGGTGACCCCGTTTCAACAGTTGTAAGACCCGTAAAGGAGCTTAAAGCCTTTGAAAAGCTTGAGCTTGAAGCAGGAGAGACCAAAAAGGTAACTCTCACAGTGGATATAAAGGATATCGGATACTACAACGTGCTTCTCAAGGATTTTATGACAGAGCCCGGTGAATATATCGTTTACGTTGGCTCATCATCAAGAGATATAAGACTTGAAAAATCAATAACGGTAGAAAGTCAAGTACCTTATACCATAAATAAGGTCGGCGAAACAATGATGGGTTAAACCATAAGGAGGCAGAACATGTTTAAATCAATTATCAGAATACCCGATTTTGTGGAAATTCAGACAAATGACGGCTGGAAGAATGCTGTAAAGAGAGACAGCGACTTTTCAACCGATGCTATTGAAGTAAGCTTTAAGGAAAAGAGTGGCACTCTCGACGTAATAGCATCAGAAACGAAAGAGCCTGTACTCAGAATAAGAGTAAGATGGAGTGACGACTTTACTTTTGTAAAGAGAGTTCTCGGAGACGCTCCCGGCGTTGAATTCGGCGATATGGGTTGGATGCCCGTTATTCCCGAAAAGCACTATGCTTGGTATATTCAGTGCTTCGACGGTGCACTCACTCACGGCTACGGCGTTAAGACAGGCTGTAACAGCTTCGTATTCTGGCAGCTTGACCCCGAAGGACTCACCGCTACCTTTGATATAAGAAACGGCGGTAACGGCGTTATGCTGAAACGCAGTCTTGAGGTAGCAACAGTAGTTGTAAGAGAGGGCAAGGAGGGTGAGAGTGCATATCAGGCTTGCCGTTCCTTCTGTCAGGTTATGTGTGAAAAGCCCAACCTTCCCACACGTCCTATCTTCGGACTCAATAACTGGTACTACGCTTACGGAAATATTACAAGAGAAAGCGTTATAGTTGACACAGCTCTTACTGCAGAGCTTTGCGCTCATACCAAAAACAGACCTTTTATGGTTATAGACGACGGATGGCAGATAAGACATAACGAGAACAAGAGCGAATATAACGGAGGTCCCTTCACTCCTTCTGCTAACTTTAGAGATATGAAGGAGCTTGCCGCAGAGATGTCCGAGATGGGCTGCGACCCCGGTATCTGGATAAGACCTCTTCTTACCAAGGATAACTTCCACGAGAGCCTTTATCATCCCCGTCACCTCGGAACCGAAAACGGCTATTTCCTCGACCCCTCAAAAGATGGCGTTCTCGACTACGTTGCAGAGCTTGTTTCGGGAATTGCAAATGACGGCTATAAGCTCATAAAATATGACTTTACCGCTCCCGATATGCTCACAGCACATATCATGGACGAGATTTATCTTAAGGAGAATATTACCGATGGCGGTTGGCAGTTTGACGATAACACAGTAACCAACGCCGAGATAATCAAGAAGCTTTACACCACCATTCAGAAGGCTGCAGGCGACACCCTTATTATGGGCTGTAACACCTACAATCACCTTGCGGCAGGTATACATCAGATTTCAAGAAGCGGTCTTGATACAAGCGGATTTGACTGGCAGAAGACAAGAAAGTGCGGTATAAACTCACTTGTTTACAGACTTCCTCAGAACAATACATTCTTTATCACCGACCCTGACTGTGCGGCTATCACGCCTCACGTTTCTACCGAGCTTAACTTGAGATTCTTTGAAGCTTGCGCTCTTTCGGGCACCAGCCTCTTTATTTCAATTACTCCCGGTATGCTTACCGACGCCGACAAGAAGAGACTTATGGACTCCTTCGCTATTGCTGACAGAGGATGCGAGATGGAGCCTGTTGACTGGTTCGATACTAACTGTCCCCGTCAGTATATGGCAGACGGAAAGCTTCATACCTTCAATTGGTATGACGTAACAAAGGGAGTAAACGTTTATTAAGGTTTACTTAATGGAGGATACAAAACATGGCAAAAATAAGAGTAGGTATATGGGGCTGCGGAGGAGTTTCCGCAGCACACAGAAGAGCGTATCACGCACTTGAGGAGGAAGGTGTAGCGGTAGAGCTGGTTTCACTTTGCGATATAAACGAGGACAACTTTAACCGTGAAATCAAGATCAACCTTTCGGGTGACGTTGACGCACCGTTAAAAGTAATTAAAAACTGCTATACCAATATAGACGAGATGCTGGCAAAGGAAAAGCTTGACCTTGTTGATATCTGTCTTCCCACTTTCCTTCATAAGGATGCCGCTATAAAGGTTATGGAGAGCGGAGCAGACGTGCTTGTTGAAAAGCCTATGGCAATGACAAGCGAGGAATGCCGTGAAATGCTTGAAGCACAGAAGAGAACGGGACGCCGCCTCATGGTAGGACATCTTCTGCGTTTTGAGAAATCATATGAAATTCTTAAAAAGGCAGTTGTAAAGAACAAGTACGGAAAGCTTGTAAGTGCCGATTTTTCGAGACTTTCACCCGTACCTCTTTGGAGAATTAAGAAGGGCGCTCCCAATAAAGGAAGACTTGACAGCGTAATTCTCGATATGCACATTCACGACGTTGACTTTGTGCAGTACATTTTTGGTATGCCCCTAACGCTCTCGTCGGTGGTGTCTACCAACAACGTGTCCTATTGTGATTCAGTTGTTACAGTATTCCGCTACGAGGACGGATTTGTAAATATCCGAGGAGATTGGGGACTTCCCCAGACCTTCTCCTTCTGCTATCCTTGGATAGTGAACTTCGAAGAGGGTGCGCTCTACTGCGATGAAGAGGGAATAGTACACCTTTATGCCGACGACCACAGCGAGGTAGTTCTTCCTATGGAAAGCAAGGGCGAATTCTACGAGGAGATAAAGTATTATATCGACCTTATTCTGAATAATAAGGAAAACACCGTCAATCCTCCCGAGGAGTCATGCAGAACCCTCGAGCTTATAGAAAAGATTGAGGAAAGCGCTGCAAACGGCGGTATGATTATAACCCTATAAAACGTAAGGCTTCCCGTCGGGAAGCCTTTAGAATAGAAAAAGAAAGGGACTTAATATGAAAATAGCACTCATTGCTCACGATAAAAAGAAGCCCGAGATTATAAGTCTTGCAAAGGATTATAAGGATATCCTCTCAGAGCACCAGCTTTATGCAACGGGAACAACGGGCACCATGATAATGGGAGAGACAAAGCTTGATATCCACCGTCTTAAAAGCGGACCTCTCGGTGGTGACCAGCAGATAGGCGCAATGCTTGCAAATGGAGAAATTGACCTTATCATCTTCCTTCGTGACCCCCTTACCGCACAGCCCCACGAGCCCGACGTGTCGGCACTCCTCAGACTTTGCGACGTTCAGAAAATTCCTCTTGCCACAAATGAGACAAGCGGAAGAATTATGCTTGAATCACTGAAAAATAAATCTTTTTTTGAAGTAACAAAAGAGTAAGGAAGAAAAATGCTTTTATATATAATAAGACACGGTGACCCCGATTACACAACAGATACCTTGACAGACAGAGGACTTTTGCAAGCCGAAGCCGTAGGAAAGAGACTGGCTGAGGCAGGAATAGACGAGGTTTACTCTTCTCCTATGGGAAGAGCGAGACAGACCGCCCACCCTCTTTGTCAAAAGCTTGGACTTGAAATGAAGATAGAGGAATGGTCTCACGAGGTACTGCACGAGAGACTTACAACCTACCCCGACGGTGTACCTAAGTCGGTATCTCTTCTGCAAAATACCTATCTTCGAGAAAACGGGGAGATAGACATACCCTATGAAAGAACCTTTGAAACGAAAGCGTTGAAAGTGACAGAGATGGAATCTGCCTTCAACTACGTTAAAGAGGGTGGCAGAGATTTCCTTTCAAGACTTGGATATGAGGAAGAGGACGGAAACTACCGCATCGTAAATAAAAACGAAAAGAAGGTAGCTCTCTTTTGCCACGCTGTTCTTGAAAGAGTGTGGATGAGCCATTTGTTGCATATTCCTCTTCATATCATGTGGGGCGGATTTGTACCTACCCATACGGGAGTAACTGTGCTGGAATTTAAGAATAACGAAAACGGTGTTACCGCTCCACGTTGCCTTATGTTCTCGGATATGTCACACCTTTATAAAGAGGGGCTTGACACCATACATAATAATGAATGGAAGCTGTAAATAATGATAAGCATCAGTTGTAAAAACATTTCTCTTTCCTTTGGCACCGACGTACTTCTCGATAACGTCACATTCTCTATTGAAAAAGGAGACCGAGTGGGAGTAGTGGGAGTAAACGGGGCAGGAAAGACCACTCTCATGAAGATAATCACAGGTCAGATGTCTGCCGACAGCGGTGAAGTATATATCGAGTCGGGAAGCAAGATAGGATATCTCGACCAGTATGCGGTGCTTGACTCGGACAGAAGCGTCCTTGAAGAGATGCTTGAAAACTTTTCCCATCTCAAAAGAATGCAAAGAGAGCTTGACGAGCTTCAGCTCATAATGGATAATGACAGCGACGACGAAAGAGTTTCTTCCGCAACAGCCCGATACAGCGAGCTGTTGGAAAGATTTGACCGAGATGGCGGAAATCAGTACGTAGGCAGAACAAAATCAGTCCTTCAGAAAATGGGCTTTGGCGAAGAGTACTTCGACCTTCCCGTAAACAGCCTCAGCGGGGGGCAGAAAACTGCCCTTGCACTTGTGGGACTTATCCTGCAAAACAACGATATACTTATTCTTGACGAGCCTACGAACCACCTTGACATCGAGTCTGTGGAATGGCTCGAAGGCTATATAAAGGGACTGAAGGCAACGGTTATAGTTATATCTCACGACAGATATTTCCTTGACACCGTCACGTCTAAAACCCTTGACGTAGAGAACACTCATGCAAAGCTTTACCTTGGCTCTTATTCTACCTTTTATGAAAAGAAAGAAAAGGAAAGAGAGATATATCAGCGTCACTACGACAATCAGCAAAAAGAGATAGCACGCCTTGAAGCTTATATCGAACAGCAAAGGCGTTGGAATAGAGAAAGAAATATCATAGCGGCAGAAAGCCGTGAAAAGGCTATCGCCAGAATGGACAAGCTCGAAAGACCCGAGGATCTGCCCAAAGGAATAAGCTTTTCCTTCGGGGAAGCAATACGCTCGGGAAACGACGTTTTAAGTGTCAGAGGTCTGTCTAAGTCATATGACGGAAAGCGCCTTTTCAGTGAAGTTTCCTTTGAAGTAAAAAGACTTGACCGATTTTTTATCTTAGGTAAAAACGGCTCGGGCAAATCAACACTTTTGAAAATACTCAATTCTGCCATCGACGATTATAGCGGAGAGTTCGACTTTGGCACAAACGTCAAGGTGGGATACTACGATCAGGAGAACCAGAACCTCACACCTTCAAATACTGTTCTCGACGAGCTTTGGCGGGAGCATTCTTCTCTCACCATGACCGAGGTGCGCTCGGCACTTGCACTTTTCAGATTTACAGGTGACGACGTAATGAAAAAGGTGTCGGTGCTCAGCGGTGGTGAAAAGGCGAGACTCACCCTTGCCAAGCTTATGATGTCAGAGGTCAACCTTCTCATTCTTGACGAGCCTACCAATCACCTTGACATAGCATCCCGTGAGACCTTGGAGGACGCAGTTCTTGCCTTTGGAGGAACGGTCATTGCGGTTTCTCACGACAGATACTTTATAAAGAAGCTTGCAACGAGAATTTTGAGGCTTGATGACGTGGGCGCAACCGTTTTCGAGCACGGATATGAAAGCTATCTTGAAGCAACTGCCACTCAAGGCGAAGCGCCTATCGAAAAAGAAAAAGAGAGCGTGGGAAAAGAGGAATTTCTCCAACGCCGTGAGCAAAAATCAAGGGAACGCAAGAAAGAACGTGATATCGAAAAGACCGAAAAAGAGATAGGCGAAATTGAAGAGAAGATAGCAGGGCTCGACTTGAAAATGGCAGGGGAGCTTGCTACCGATTATACTGCCTTGATGGAAGCGGATAAAGAAAAAAGAGCCCTCGAGGAACGCCTTGACGAGCTTTATCTGTTGCTTGATACACTTATTTAGAGAGGAAATATATGACAGTACGCCTTGATAAATTCATTTCTTCTGCAATGTCCTTGACCCGAAGCGAAGCGCACACCCTTATAAGACGGGGATACGTGTTACTTGACGGGAGGACGGAGCGTGATATCGGCAAAAAAATAGACCCCGACAAAAACGAGGTAGTATGTAAAAACGAAAAGCTCACTTTTTCACAGTTTCACTACTATATGCTCAATAAGCCCGACGGTTATATCTGTTCTACCGAGGATATGCGAGACCCAACCATAATGGAGCTCTTGCCCGACAGTGTCAAGCACCATAAGGTTTTTCCTGTGGGCAGACTTGACAAGGATACCTTCGGACTTGTTATTCTTACCGACAACGGTGAGCTTGCTCACTTCCTTCTCTCACCCAAAAGGCACGTAGAAAAGGAATATTATCTTGAAACGGATATTCCGATGGAACGTTCCGATGCGGAAGCCTTGAAAAAGGGCGTTGACATAGGAGAGGCAAAGCCCACTCTTCCTGCTACTCTTAACATTACCGACGACCCCACAAAGGCATATATAACTATCTGCGAAGGAAAGTTTCACCAGATAAAAAGAATGTTGCAGGCCGTGGGCAAAAAGGTAATTTACCTTGAGCGTGTAAGGTTTGATACTATCCCTCTTGACAGAAGCCTTGAAAGAGGAGAGGTAAGAGAGCTTACTGAGGAAGAAATCAACTCCCTTTTGAAAAACATGGCATAACCTAAGACAAAACGGCATAGAATACACTAAAAAAGAATAGGAGTGTTTTATATGTTCGTTTATACCTTGAAAGCCACCACCCTGAAATATATCGGTGTTATGACCTTGTGCGTTGCCGCAATCGTGGTAACCGTTGCCCTTGTGCCCTCCACTTCGGCAACAAGGTATGACACAGAGAATTTGCAAACCGTTGCCCCTCTGTCCGACGTTAAAAATATAAAGAAGCGTTCTGACCGAACGGATTTTCTCAAGGGCTACGGAATAGAGGTGGACGCCGACTCCGAAAGTGTGAAAAGCGTGATAATACCCGATGACTTCGACGAGGTGTATTCCGCCTATAACGAGCTTCAGCTCTCCCAAGGCTTTAACCTTGAAAAGTATAAGGGTAAAGAGGTCAAGTGCTATACTTACGACGTTACAAATTATGGAGAGGGGACTCCTGCTGTGGCAAACCTTATGATATATAAAAGCAGAGTCATCGGCGGGGACGTGTCATCTGCCGAGATAAACGGCTTTCAGCACGGATTTGTGAAAACCTAAAGCACCGAATAGGTGCTTTTTTCTTGACCTTAGTGTAGATTTATGATAAAATCTATTCATAGAATAATAAAGAGGTAGCTATGAAAAAAGTAACAGTTTATACCGACGGTGCTTGTAGTGGAAATCCCGGTCCCGGAGGATGGTCGGCAATACTTGTATATAACGGAGTGGAAAAGCCCATATCGGGAGGAGAGAAGGAAACCACCAATAACCGAATGGAGCTTACAGCAGTAGTATCATCCCTTGAAATGTTAAAGGAGCCCTGCGAGGTGGAGATAGTTTCTGACTCCAAATACGTGGTTGACGCAATAAACAAAGGCTGGCTCAAGTCATGGCAACAGAAAAACTGGAAAAAAGCCGACGGAAAGCCTGCCCTCAACGTTGACCTTTGGCAGAGACTCCTCCCTCAGCTCGAAAGACACACAGTGTCCTTTTCTTGGGTAAAGGGTCATGACGGACACGGATATAACGAAAAGTGCGACAGTATGGCAGTAGCAGAAAGCCATAAGTACGGAGAGATGTAATGGAAAAAGTATTACTTGGAATGTCGGGAGGCATCGACAGCACCTTCGCTTGTCGGGTATTGCAGGAAAATGGCTACGAGGTAGAAGGACTGTTTCTTTCTCTTCATAAGAACGCTTCGTCGGACGAGGCGACAGAAGCGGCAAAAAGACTTGGTATAAAGCTTCACGTAGCAGATTACTCCCACCTCTTTGAAAAGCAAGTGGAAGAGTATTTTATAAAGGAGTACCTGAAAGGACGCACCCCCAACCCCTGCGTTGTGTGTAACAGAAGAATAAAATTTCACACTCTTATCGCAGAAGCCGATAAGAGGGGAATACACCACGTTGCCACAGGGCATTACGTCAATGTGGGGAAAATGGGTGAACGCTATTTCTTAAAAAGTGCCACCGACAGCAAAAAGGACCAGAGCTACTTCCTTTGGCAGCTCACACAAGAACAGCTTTCCCGCTTTTTGACACCTCTTGCGGATTTTGAAAAAAGAGCAGTAATAGAAGAGGTAAAAAGTCATAAGCTTGTAGACAAAACCGACGAAAGCCAGGAGATATGCTTCATCCCCGACGATGACTACGTAAGGTTTTTAAAAGAGCGACTGAACGAGGAAGAAAGAGAAAAAGCCTTTGACAAAGGAAATTTCGTGCTAAAGGACGGAAAGATAGTAGGCGAGCACAATGGCATTGCGTCCTACACGGTAGGGCAGAGAAAGGGGCTTGGCGTAGCCCTTGGCAGACCCGCCTTCGTCATTGAAATAAAGCCCCATACCAAAGAGGTGGTTTTAGGCTTTGAAGAGGACAACAAGTCTCACACTATAAAGGTAAGCGACGTAAATTTCGTAGGGTCAGCACCATTTGAGGGAAGCGTTGATTGCTTCGTGCGCCCCCGTTATCGCTCACCGCTCATACCCTGCACGGCAGTGGTTGAAAACGGTAAGGTCATAGCGAAGACTCATACTCCCATAAAGATGCCATCACCCGGACAGTCGGCTGTCTTTTACAACGATAGGGGAGAAGTGCTCTTCGGAGGATATATAGAGGGCTGATTTTACAGAAAATGGCAAAAAGCTCAGGTTTGTGACACGAATTTGTCGAATATGACACAGTTTTTTTAATAAATAAAAAATTTTTATGTGTTCCAAATGACGAATATCGAAGTTGCGTTTTGTAAATATTGCACAAATAAATTGACAAGTAATTCACAAACTTTAATGCTCCCGAAAACGTAAAAACAGATAGTTCAAAAATAAAATATAAATTTTGTTCCAAAAAAAGATTATTAATAAAAGATACAATAGTTATAAACACTAAAGTAAAAAAAGCCAAAATACCCCCTAAAAATAGGGGGTATTTTTAAGATTAAAAAAACGGTGATATATTATTATTTCGTTTTTTGTGCACTTTTTCAAAATTTAAATTTTAAATCTCAAAAGCGTGTTGCGTTAACACTTTTTTAACTTTCCATTTTTTGTTAATATACATATAATATTATCCCCAAATATAGGCATACTTGACAAAATCACGCCTTGATGATATACTTACTTAGTAAAAATACTCAAACTGGGCAATTTTGTGAACACGATAATTTCCGTGTGTAAAAAAATGCCTGAAATAGTGCTAAAATGGCTTATTTTTACCACTGTTGCCGATACGGAGTCGGTCGTGTCGGTAACGCAAATGGCAGTGTTAGAGTAAATCAACCCAATTTTTTCAGGAGGAAAAGTAATGTTAAAATCACTTTTTTCAAGATCCCTTGCAGTTCTCTTGGTTATAGTGATGCTTGCTTCTCAGCTTAGCATGGCTGTTTTTGCCGAGACTCCTGCCGGAACAGTACCCGTTAACACGGGAATGAAGTCGGCGGCAGAAGAACTTGAAGAGGTCAAGGCTCTGCTTTCTGCACTGAGCTATCAGGAATACCTCGAAGAAGTCGAGGATCACACAGAGGGTAAGGACGACATAACCCTCACATATAAGGACGTGGTGGCAGACAAGACCACATCCGATACTCTTCTTATGGGAGCGGACGAGCTTGAGAAGGTTCTCCGTGATACATATTATTCCCAGATTGAAATTACCGATAAGATGTCTGAGAACGTTGCAGGTAAGACAGAAGAGCACAACAAGTTCAATGAAGCTTATATCGAGGATCTCGTAAAGGATGCTAAGGACGGTATGGCTGACGTGGAGAAGGTAGTGTATACCCCCGCTTCCTCCGAGCTCACCTTCGGCTTCAATATCGAGACTCCCGGTTTCTATAACTTTGAGATTGAGTATATGTCCACCGATGCAAGCTCAAACAATATTGAGCGTGCCGTTATGGTTGACGGGGCATATCTCTACTCAGAGACAAGATCCGTTTCCTTCGTTGGAACGTGGGTTGACGAATACGACACAAGATTTGAGCGTGGATTTATTCACGACGTCAATGACAATGAAATAAGACCGACAAAGGCTGCACGTCCTACCTGGTCAAAGCGCTTCGTTTATGACACAACAGGTTACTACGGAGAGCCTCTCAAGTACTATCTCGGCAAAGGTGAACACACAGTTACCATAAACGGTATTAAAGAATCTATGACCGTTAAATCTGTAAGAGTTTACTTCTATGAGGGACAGAAGTCCTACGACGAGGTTCTCAAAGAGTATGACGAGAACGGTTATAAGGCACCTTCGGTTAAGGCAGAGAAGTATCAGGCTGAGCACGCTTACAGAACCTCTGACCAGTCTATATACGCCGTAACCGACAGAACGTCAGCATCCAATGAGCCTCAGAACGCTTCTAAGGTTTTCCTTAACACCATAGGCGGAACCAAGTGGCAGTCCAACGGTCAGTGGATCGAATGGGAAATAGACGTTCCCGAGGACGGACTTTATCAGATCGCTACCCGTTTCAAGCAGGACGTTCTTGCAGGTATGTACGTTTCACGTAGAGTTTACATCGACGGTGAGGTTCCCTTTAAGGAAGCAAACGGCGTTGCATTCAACTATGACTCATCTTGGCAGACACAGTTCATCGGTGAATCTGTTCAGGGTAAAGACGGCGACTTTACAATCAACCCCTTCAAGTTCTATCTTACAAAGGGTAAGCACATTATAAAGATGGAAGTTGTACTCGGCGACATGGCAGAAATTCTTCGTGACGTTGACGAGTGCATGGTAAACATCAACAATTACTACCTTAAAATAATAATGGTCACAGGACCTGACCCCGATATCTATCGTGACTACGGCTTTACAAATCTTATGCCCGACGTTATGAAAGGTCTTGTTGCAGAGGGTGAGCGTCTGACAAGTATTTCCAAGCGTCTTGAGGAAGTAACAGGTCAGAAGGGTGAAGACTCAGTTCTTCTTGATAAGATCGCTCTTATCCTTGACCTTATGGGTAACGACGACGATAAGGTCGCTCCCAACCTTTCTACATTAAAAGATAATATAGGTTCTCTTGGTACTTGGGTACAGACAGCACGTTCACAGCCCCTCCTCCTTGACTATATTCAGGTTCAGTCGGCTGCTGACAAGGAAGTTCCCAAGGCAGATGCAGGCTTCTTCACAGCCCTCAAGTATGAGCTTTCTTCCTTCGTAATGAGCTTCATCAGCGATTACAACAACCTTGGTGCAATGGACGAGTCCAAGGAAAACGAAGATCCCCTTGAGGTTTGGATGACTGCAGGTCGTGACCAGGCACAGATCATTCGTTCAATGCTTACCGACTTTACCGCCGAGCACGGCGTATCGGTAAACCTCAAGCTTGTTGCAGGCGGTTCACTCCTTCCCGCAACACTTGCAAAAACAGGTCCCGACGTATCAATTCAGAATACCTCTGATACATGTATCAACTACGCTATCAGAAGTGCCGTTCTTCCCGTAACCAACATGGAGGGAATGGACGAGGTTAAACAGCGTTTCGATGAATCCGCAATGATTCCTCTTACTCTTTACGGAGAAATCTACGGTCTTCCCGAAACAGAGACCTTCAACATGCTCTTCGTAAGACTTGATATCTTCGCAGAGCTTGGAATGGAAATCCCCAGAACTTGGGACGACCTTTATTCCATTCTTCCTATTCTTCAGTCCAACAACCTTCAGGCGGGCTTCCCCTCTAACCTTGCAGGTACTACAATGCTCATGTACCAGAAGGACGAGCCCATGTATAAGGACGCTATCAGCGAGGAAGAAATGGTTGAGGCAGGATTTAAGGCAGAGGACGCATATCTCACACGAGGAATGCAGATAAACCTTGACTCCAATACAGCTCTCGACTGCTTCAAGGAAGTTTGCGAATACTTCACTATGTATTCATTCCCCTTGACGTTCGACTTTGCTAACCGTTTCAGATCGGGTGAAATGCCCGTTGCGGTTACAGCATATACTTCATATAACCAGCTCCAGATCTTCGCTCCTGAAATCTCAGGTCTTTGGAAGATCACCACTCTTCCCGGAACAGCAACCTATGCAACCGACGAAGACGGCGACTTTATCTACGGCGATGACGGCAAGAAGGTTATAGAAGACATCAACTACAACTCAGTTGCCACAGTAACCTGTGTTATGATGATGAGAGGTGCTCTCGGCGACGAAGAGAGAAGCTGGAAGTTCATGAAGTGGTGGACAGACGAGTATGCACAGACCACCTACGGTAACGAGCTTGTAACACTTCTCGGTCCTTCAGGACAGTACGCAACGGCAAACCTCGCAGCTCTTAAAAATCAGCCTTGGTCACCCGAGGTTCTTAAAGCTCTCGAAGACCAGTTTGACAATCTTGCGGTAACTCCCGAAATGCCCGGCGGTTACATTATTACAAGATATGTAAACTTTGCATTCCTCGCAGCTTACAACGACGACGCTAACCCCGTTGAAGAAATGCTCTCTTACATTGATACAATCAATGCCGAGCTTTCAAGAAAGCGTGAAGAATTCGACCTGCCGACACTTGAAGACTTCAAAAAGTCTTAAAGTCTTAACGCAGTAATACTTGAAAAGGAGAGAAAATCATGGCACAAACCAAAACTGCGCAGGCGGGTAAGAAGCGCTTAATGCCTCACGAAATGACAAAAGCGCAATACACGTGGAATGAAATGAAGAAGAACAAAGTAGCATACCTTCTGCTTGCTCCCTTCTATCTCATTTTCACAACTTTCGTAATTTTGCCCGTTCTTTTATCATTGTTTTTCAGCTTAACAAACTTCAATATGCTGGAAATGCCCGATTTCGTATTTATGGATAACTACGTAAGACTGTTCCTCGATGACGATATTTTCCTTCTCGCTATCAAGAACACCTTGGTATTTGCAGCAATCACAGGACCTGTGTCCTACCTGTTGTCACTTCTTTTTGCATGGTTTATCAACGAGCTTTCACCTAAGATGAGAGCCCTCGTAACACTTATATTCTATGCACCTTCAATCTCTGGTAACGTTTACCTTATCTGGACAATCCTCTTCTCGGGCGACCAGTACGGACTTGTAAACGCATTCCTTATCGACACAGGCTTTATCAGTTCACCTATTCAGTTCTTTACAAATACAAGCTACATAATGCCTCTTGTAATTGTAGTAGCACTTTGGACAAGCCTTGGTACGTCATTCCTTTCCTTCATAGCCGGCTTCCAGGTAGTAGACCGCAGCCTTTATGAAGCGGGAGCAATGGACGGTATCAAGAACAGATGGCAGGAGCTTTGGTCAATCACCCTTCCTTCCATGAAGCCCCAGATGATGTTCGGTGCGGTTATGTCCATCACCTCATCCTTCGGCTTCGGTGCCATCATTACAGCTCTTGTAGGCTTCCCCAGCCCCGAGTACTGTGCTCACACTATCATGCATCATCTTGATGACTACGGCGGACAGAGATTTGAAATGGGTTATGCATCCGCAATTTCAACAGTCCTCTTCTTCATGATGATAGGAAGTAACATGTTAATCAAAAAACTTTTGTCGAAGGTAGGTCAGTAGTATGTCAAAGCTCAGAATTAAAAAACATAATCATGCTCTTAACCGTTCTTTCGCAGGAGACTTGAGTATCAACGGAGTTCTGTTGGTGTTCGGTGTATTTATGTTCTTCCCCATGTACTACACCATAGTACAGGCTCTCAAGCCCTTGAACGAGTTATGGATGTTCCCCCCCAGACTTTACGTAGTTAACCCCACAATGAAAAACTTTTCCGACCTCTTCCAGCTGATGTCTACCTCTTGGGTTCCTTTCTCAAGATACATATTCAACACGGTATTCATCTCGGGTGTAGGTACCTTCGGAAACGTTATGCTTTCTTCCTTTGCGGCGTACTCACTTGCTAAAATTAAGTTCACCGGAAGAAAAGTACTTTTCAACATCATCGTTTATTCACTGATGTTTAATACAACAGTTGCAGGTATTACAAACTTCATCACCATGTCAGCATTCAAAATGATTGATACATACTTTGCTATCATCATTCCTGCTATGGGTTCATCTATGGGTCTTTACCTTATGAAGCAGTTCATGGAAACCTCAGTTCCCGATTCAGTTCTTGAATCTGCCCGTCTTGACGGTGCATCTGAGTGGAAAATCCTCTGGACTCTTGTAATGCCCATGGTTAAGCCCGCTTGGCTCACACTTATCATCTTCTCATTCCAAGGTCTTTGGAATCAGGGCGCATCTGTATATATCTTCAGCGAGGAGCTTAAAACCTTCCCCTACGCTATAAGCCAGATAGTAACAGGCGGTATCGCCCGTGCAGGTGCTTCTGCCGCTTCAACGGTTGTAATGATGATAGTTCCCATTACAGTATTCGTAATTTCACAGAGTAACGTCATTCAGACGATGTCATCGTCGGGTATGAAGGATTAAGGAGGAGAGAATATGAAAAAACTAAAACTTGTTCTGCTCACCCTCCTTATCGCAGTAATGCTGGCACCCAGCGTATTCGCTGCAGTGCCCTACGCAACGTATACCTACGATATCGACGGCTTTATGGCACTTTCTCCCGATGCTTACGTTCCCGACAAGCTCATCGACTCCAACGACCTTACCCTTGCTACTGCCCTTGACAGCCCCAAGGATATCTTCGTAGACGCTCATGAGATGGTTTATATCGCTGATACAAAGAACAACCGTATCATCGTTGTAAACGAAAATTGGGAAACACAGTTCGGTATTTCGGATTTCTATAACGACAACGGTATTTACGACTCCCTTGCGGCTCCCGAAGGCGTTTTCGTAAACGAAATCGAAATCTACGTTGCTGACTCTCAAAACCACAGAATAGTAGTATTCGACAGAGAGGACGGCTCCTTTAAGAGAATTATCCCCGAGCCCCAAAGCGACGTATTCCCCGAAGGACATATCTACACTCCCGTTGCAGTAGCAGTTGATACAGCAGGAAGAATTTACGTTGTATCCTCTACCACAACCTACGGTGTAATCTCCATGAACTCCGACGGAACCTTCCTCGGATTCCTCGGTGCTCAGAAAACTACTCCCTCTGCCTTTGATATCTTCTGGAGAAGATTTCAGACAAAGGCTCAGAGAGCACAGAGCACACAGTACGTGCCCACCGAGTACAACAACCTTACAATTGACGAAACAGGATTTATTTACGTAACAACCTCTACTATCGATGCTCACTCTCAGCAGACAGCAATCGATAATCAGGACAAGTCGGCTGACTACGCTCCCGTTAAGAAGCTTAACCCCTCAGGACAGGATATCATGAACCGTAACGGCTTCTATCCTCCCTCAGGTGAAGTTAAGGTTCAGATGGATGAGATGGAAGGCTATTCTATCACAGGTCCTTCCAAGGTAATCGACGTAGCACTCGGTCCTGCAGGAATGTGGTCTATCATCGACGAAAAGAGAAGTAAGGTATATACCTACGACCAGGACGGTAATCTCCTTTACATCTTCGGTGACAAGGGCTCACAGCTGGGTAACATCGCTAACATCCAGTGTATCGCATATAAGGGCGACGACCTTGTAATTCTTGATAAGTCAAACGATACTATCACCACCTATAAGCGTACTGAGTACGGCGACCTTCTTGTTGCGGCTCTTCAGAACACTGAAGAGAGAAAATATGACCAGGCAGTTGTTTATTGGAGAGACATTCTTCAGCGTAACTCCAACTTCGACATGGCATATATCGGTATAGGCGACAGCCTTTACCGTCAGGGCAACTACGAAGACGCAATGAGCTACTACAAGTCAGCTCACGCAGTTGAAAAGTATTCAAACGCATTCAAGCAGATAAGAAAAGCTTGGATGAGCGACTGGATCCTTGTAGTTCCCCTTGTAATTATTATCTTCTTTGTAATAGTTGCTAAATTCTTCAAGTATGCAAACAAGGTTAACGTTGCAGGTCAGAAGATGAAGTCTAAGAGAAGTCTTAAAGAGACCTTCCTCTATGCTTTCCACATAATCTTCCATCCCTTCGACGGCTTCTGGGATATGAAGCATGAGAAGAGAGGAAGCATGACTGCATCTCTTATAATTGTAGCGATCACAATTCTTGGATTTATCTATAAGTCATCAGGTACAGCTTACATATTCGCTCCCGAAGCAGAGGGCATCAGCTACATTGGAGAAACGCTTGGCGTTCTCATGCCTTACATTCTTTGGTGCGTTGCTAACTGGTGTCTCACCACTCTCTTTGAGGGTGAGGGAAGCATGAAGGATATCTTTATGGCGACAGGCTACGCTATGTTACCTATCCCCATGTTTATGATTCCCGCTACTGCTATCACAAACGTACTCCTCTTTGAAGAAGCATCTATCATCACTCTTCTCAATTCACTTGGATTTGTTTGGGCAGGCTTCCTTATCTTCTTTGCAATGAGCGTTATCCACGACTACGCACTTGGAAAGAACGTTATTACTTGTATCGGTACTATCGTCGGTATGGCAATAATCATCTTCCTTGGCGTACTCTTCTCGGGACTTGTTACAAAGATAGTTTCATTCGTGTATAACATTTACGTCGAGCTTTCGTATCGATTATAGTAAGAACAGGAGGAAAGAAATGAAAAACATCAAAATCATTGCGATGATGCTTTCTGTCATCATGATGCTCACAGCTATTTCATCTGTAATCACTCTTCCTGTACTTGCCGACGGCGAAGAAGCCACCGCTGAAAGCACAGAAGCGACCACAGAAGCGACAGAAGAAACCACCGAAGAGGAAACAGAGGAAGGGGAGACCCCCGCTACAACTACAAAGACCTCTATTCTCTCTGAGGATTATGAAACAAAGAAGTATTCCTCAAACGAAGAAAAGCTTGCTACTATGGAGCTTGTTTATTCGGACTTTGGATACGACCTCTATTATCACAAAGAGACAGGCGAAGTTCAGATAGTTAATACTGCAACAGGTCAGTATCTTTCTACCAACCCTTACGATATTGCCGATGCAAAGAACAAGGCAACCGAAAGGGAAATGCTTCTCAGCCAGATTATTGTAAACTATAACGATAACGGCGAAGACAAGGCAATGAACTCTTACGCATCTGCCGCTGAGCTCAGTCAGATAAAGATGAGCAAGATAAGAGGCGGTATAAGAGTAGAGTACACTATCGGTCAGGGAACTACAAAGCGTACGCTTCCCATGATGATAGAAAAGGAAAGATTTGAGCAGTTTGTCCTGGCACCTCTTGCAGAGTCGGGCGAAACAGACATGTATAACCGCTTCAAGTCCTACTACCTTTTGAAGGACGCAAGCGACCCCTACCTCTCTGAGAACGAAAGACAGACTCTTTACAACACTCTTCCCGTTACAAGACAGATGGCGGTTTACGTTATCGACCCCACTGTTGCAAACGTAGAACGTGAGCTTAAAATGTTCGAGAACTTCATTCTCACCTATACAAGCTACACCTACGATGACGTTCTTTACGACCATGACCTCACAGGATACACAGGTTCAACCAAGAACCCTGCAGTATTCCGCATGGCACTTGAATACTACGTAACAGAAGACGGACTTGAAGTAAGACTTCCTGCACGTGGTATCCGTTACGATGCTAAGCAGTATTCACTTACAAGCATCAAGATACTTCCTTACATGGGTGCTTACAATCAGGCTGAAAAGGGCTACGTTGTTATCCCCGACGGCTCAGGAACACTCGTAAGATTTGAAGATACCTCGGCAGATATTGCTACAACCATTACCAACCGTCTTTACGGCGAGGACTATTCCTTCTATTCTCAGAAGTCCATAGCAAATATGGAAAACTGGATTCTTCCCATCTACGGTATGGTAGAAGAAACAGCGAAGGTTGATTATGAGTACACATTTATGGAAGACGGAAGTGCACAGGAAGTTGAAGTAGTAACCTATGACCCCAAGGGCTTCCTTGCAATAGTTACCGAAGGTGACTCACTCACTGAAATTACCACCGCATCCGGCGGTATCCTCAACAAGTACTTCGCAACCTCAATCAACGTATACCCCAGACCCAAGGATACTTATCCTCTTGACGGTATCTCGGTATCGGGACTTACCGCAACCTGGACCGTTGAAACAGATAAGAAGTACACAGGTAACTACCGTATCAAGTATATCATGATGGACGGCGAAGAAGCAAATTATGTAAATATGGCTGCTCTTTACCGCAACCACCTTGAAAAGAACGGTGTTCTCGAAAAGAAGGACAACGAAGAGAACATTGAGCTTTACATCGAGACCTTCGGCTCTATTGATTCAACACAGAGAGTCCTCGGTGTTCCCGTAAGCGTTAAGAAGCCCCTCACCACCTTTGATGATGCAAAGACAATCATCACAGACATGGAGGAGAAGGGAATAACAAACCTTTCTATCAAGTATACAGGATGGGCAAACGGAGGTCTTGCGGCAACCGCTCCCACAAAGGCTAAGGTAGAAAAGGTACTTGGCGGAAAGAAGGCTCTTCAGGAGCTCGTTAAGTTTGCAAACGATAAGGGCGTTAAGATATTCCCCGACTACGATTTCGTTTACATTTCACACTTCTCAAACTTTGATAAGTTTGATATCAAGGAAGATACAGTCAAGACTGTTGATAACCGCTCCGCAGTTCACAGAACCTACGACCCCGTTTATCAGTCATTCCTTGACGACAGAGACCTTATGATCTCTCCCTTGAAGCTTACAGAATTCTACCGTTTCTTCAAGGACGATTACGCAGAATTCAAGACAGGCACAATTTCACTCGGTACAATAGGCTCCGACCTTAACTCCGACCACAATAAGGAAGATTCACTTAACCGTGAAGACTCCAAGGAAAGAGTACAGGAGTTCCTTGATGAAATTAAGGGCGATGGCTATGATATAATGGTAAATCAGGGTAACGCTTACTCCATTGGCGCAGTAACAGATATCCTTGACGTTCCCCTCGACAGTAGTAACCGTTACGTTGCAAGTGAAGCAATACCCTTCGTTGGTATGGTATTCCACGGTTATAAGAACTTTGCAGGTTCAGCAATTAACCTTGCAGGCGACTATAATAACAGCGTTATGAAGACTATTGAAAACGGCGCAAGCCTTTACTTCCTGTTGTCATATCAGGAAGACAACATTCCTCTTCTCAAGGAAGATGAAGAGTACAACAAG
>JAZNZV010000074.1:0-8549 GCA_045595105.1 Eubacteriales bacterium
AGCACTCACCTCTAAGGGCTATACACTCGCTTCTTCCGAGCAGTCTAAGGTTCCCTCTAACTACTCTGCACTCGAGAGTGAAGACGATATAACCATGATGAACAAGCTTCTTGACGCTCTCGACGATAACGAGGACGTTACAAACGTATGGCATAACTGGGAAAACTAATTATGAAAAAAGAGTTGCAAAATTTGCAACTCTTTAACTTTATTCGTTATAACTTGACTTTACTCTTATAAAATGGTATAATTATCTAATAAAAACTCACCTTTGTCGTCAAAATAGGGAATGTACTTTTCAGTAGCAGAAGAACGCTCTTGTATATATCCGTTAAAGCCCAGCTCTTCATATACGTCTCTGACTCTTTTGTATTCGAGGGACGTGACAGAGCGGTTTATTTCGGGGTAAAGCTGACAGCGTTCATTGGGAGTAAACTGACTCATAAGACTTAAAAGAAACTTGTCGTTTCCGAATTTTTGGTGAAGCTCACGGAGTATTTCGATAGAATCATTTTTGTGAGAGGGGAGTATAAGGTGACGCACAATGACACCGCTCTTCATGATACCTTCTTCAAAAACAGGCTCTCCTGCAATTTCCACCATTTTTTCAACTGCAGACATCGCAACATCAAAATAGTCTGAGCAGTCGGAATACTTTTTAGACAGCTCTTTCGATTTATATTTAAAGTCGGTCAAAAATATGTCGATAATGCCACGGCACTTTTCAAGAAGGGGGACGCTTTCATATCCCGAGCAGTTATAAACGATGGGCATGGGTATTTCTTTTCGGATACCCGAAAGGATTTTTATGAGTCTTGGCAGGTAATGAGTGGGTGTCACAAGATTGATGTTGTGAACGTCACTTTCAGCAATTCTGAGAAAAAGCCTTTCTACGTCGTTGTCGCTCATCTCAATGCCCTTTACACCGTCACTTATATCATGATTTTGACAGTAAACACAGCGCATATTACAGCCTGAGAAAAAGACGGTTCCCGAGCCATTTTCACCGCTGATACACGGCTCCTCCCACATGTGACGTGACGCCCTTGCGATTTTTATCTTTTCATAGCTTTTACAATAGCCCGTCACCTCGGCTCGTGAAATATTACATTTCCTCGGACAGGCATTACATAAATTTAAATTCATCATAGTAGTAAAATAATAACATATTTTAAGAGAAATATCAAATGAAAAAAGAAAAACTTAAAGAAAAGCCCTCATCCTTTGCAGAGGGCGCTATCTCAATACTTACTATACTTCAGTCAGAGTCGAGACCCATAGAAGAGATTTTTCTTTCAAATCCTGAAAAATTAAAATCCGACAGAAAGATTTCGAGAATAAAAAGGCTTGCAGATGAGAAGAATATACCGTTCACCTTTTGCTCGGAGGAGTTTGTAGAGGAAAATACCGTCGGCTCTACTCACGGCGGACTTATTGCGGTAGTCGGCGACAGAAAATATATTCCACTGGAAAAAGCCTTTGAAAAGAAGGACGCATTTGTATGCCTTATCGACGGAATTGAAGACCCATATAACTTTGCTTATTCCGTCCGCTCACTCTATGCGGCAGGAGTTGACGCTATTATACTCTCCACCCGCAATTGGATGTCGGCGGCAGGAGTATGTATAAGAGGCTCCGCAGGTGCTACCGAGCTCGTTGACTGTGCAGTTTACGAGGATAAAGACGAGCTTGTCTCTATTGCCAAAAAACAAGGATATAAAATCGTTTGTGCCGATATTGAAACCGACACCCCATATACTGCCCCCGTTCTCCAAAAACCGCTTTTCCTTATAGTAGGGGGAGAGAAGCGAGGAATATCAAGAACCTTCCTTGATGCCGCAGATTATACCGTGAAAATCGATTACGGCAGAGAGTTCGATATGTCACTCACCGCAGCGTCTGCCACTTCAATTCTTGCCTTTGAGGTGCTTAGACAGAATAAGAAAGGATAAACTATGTTTGATTTTTCAAAAGAACGTATAATTTCAATGCTTTTGACCTTGCCCGCCATTCTCTTTGCACTTTCAGTGCACGAATTGGCACACGGCTGGACAGCGAATAAGCTTGGTGACCACACTGCACGCAACTTTGGACGACTGTCCTTTAATCCCCTCAGACATATTGACCCCTTCGGATTTATCGCCCTCTTGGTAGTGGGCTTCGGTTGGGCAAAGCCTGTCCCCGTCAATTCACGCTACTTCAAGAAGCCCAAGCGTGACATGGCACTCACAGCTCTGGCAGGACCGGTGGCAAATTTTATATCAGCCTTTATTTTCGGATTTCTTTACGTCTTTGTGGGCAAGCTGTTTATAAACTACGTTAATACGAATTACTTAACTATGACCGAAGAAGCCCTTCAGATTTGGTCCATGCTTCTCAATATCGTATACGCTTTCGTAGTAATCAATATTTCTCTTGCTATATTCAACCTTATTCCTATTCCACCCCTTGACGGCTCAAGACTCCTTGATTCTTTTTTACCCGGTAAGCTTTATGCCGCATACCACAAGTATGAGCAGTATATTTCTCTCGCCCTTATGGCAATACTTATTTTCACCGACGTTATATCTAATCTCCTTGGCTACGCAACAAGCTTTGTAGAAAGCATAATTTTGTATATTCCTCAAAAGGTGTTTAGTGTATGAGTGAAGCGTTCAAGTATCAAAATGAGGTCTTTTCAGGTCCTCTCGACCTTCTGCTTAGTTTAATTCAAAAGAATAAAGTAAGTATCTACGATATACCTATTGCCGAAATACTTGAGCAATACGTAGACTATATGGAAAGCATGAGAGAGGCAAATATCGAGATTGCCGCCGAATTTATCGTAATGGCATCCGAGCTTCTCTACATAAAATCAAAAATGCTTCTGCCTCGTGAAGAGGAAGAGGAGGACCCGAGAGAAGGACTTGTAAACGCCCTTGTAGAATATCAGAAGATAAAGGTTGCCGCCGAGTTTTTGGGCGAGCGTATGGAATTCTATTTCTCTCCATTTAATTCCCACCCAATGCCTACGGTAATTACCAAGGTTATCCCCAACGGTGACCCCAATGAGCTTTACGAAATAATGCTCTATCTTCGTGCGGCACGTAAGGATAAGCGTGACACCGACAAGAAGGCATCTATCGGAACAATACTCAACGTTCCCGTGGTTACCATTGAGGAAAAGATTGTATACGTACTCAGAATACTTATAAGGTCACTGAGATTTGACAGACCTGTAAGCTTTAACGTACTTTTTGGCAATAATAAAGGGCGCTCAGATAAAGTTGCATGCTTTTTAGCACTTCTTGAGCTTGTAAAATCAGGCAGAATTTCAATATCCCACGACGGTGAAGACGATTACCGAGTAGTACTTAATAAAGAAAAACCCACACAGGAGGCGTAAATATGGCAAAGTTTTCCGAAGGATATCTCGCTTATGACGAAGAACAGCTGACAGGAGCGATGGAGGCAGTGCTTTTTGCCGCAGGTGAGCCCGTTTCTCAAGAAAAGCTCGCTGAGATTTTTGGTATAACCAACTCCGAGGTAGACCTCGTCATGACCCGCCTTGAAGATAGACTGAGGCTTACCTTAGCAGGCGTTGAAGTAGCACGAACCGAAAAAAGCTATCAGCTATGTACTAAAACGTCTCATTCAGAGTTCGTCACAAAGTATCTTGAAATAAAGAGAACCGCTCCTATGTCCAAGCCCGCACTGGAGGTGCTCGCTGTTGTGGCTTACAGACAGCCTGTGACGAAAGGCTACGTTGAGCAGATACGAGGCGTTGACTGCTCGGGAATTATGAATACTCTCGTTGAAAAAGGACTTGTCGAAGAAAAGGGCAGACTTGATGCACCCGGCAGACCTATTCTCTACGGAACCACACTTGAATTCTTAAAACGCTTTGGTCTTAATTCAATTTCAGACCTACCCGAAATCGACGACGGTCAAATGAAAATAAATATAGAATGATGATTTTTCTTTATATTTTACTTGCCTTAATTATCCTTGTCGTCTCCTTGCTTTTTTTGAATTTGTCTTTTGTCTTTGAACTGAAGGAGGAGTTTTCCTTTAAGGTAAAAGTACTCTTCATAACGTTGAATGCCGAAAAAATAGCAAATCTTTTATCATCGGACAAGAAAGATGAAAGCGTAAAGCAAAAAACCGAGACCCTCAAAAAGAAGCATAAAAAGAAGAGCCCTTCTGAGATAATCGAAGCACTGGTGGATATAGTTGACTTGATAAAGGCTATTTTTAAAGAGTTTTTAAGATACGCAAGACTTAAAGTCAGCTTCCTCGACTTAAAAATCGCCACCGAAGACGCCGCCAATACAGCACTCCTTTACGGGGCTGTGTCCACAGCCGTTTATACCGCAATAGAGTTTTTGGATAATTTTATTACCATAAAAAAGAGCTATAAAAAAATAGCAGTATACCCCGACTTTGCGGGAACACAAACCAAGGTAAATTTAAAAATTGTTATAAGTATAAAACCAATACATGTGTTACTTGCGGCAATGCACCTTTTACCAAGCCTTGCCGAGAAACAGAAAGGAAAATAGTATGAATAACGAAATGCCCCTCAAGCAGGTTATCGACTCAACCCTTGAAAATCTTAAAAATATCATGAGCACCGATACAGTAATCGGTGAGCCCATTCAGGCAAACGAGGAAACCGTAATAATTCCCGTTTCAAAGGTATCCGTTGGCTTTACGTCGGGTGGCGTTGACTTTGACAGCAAGAAGACCGATAACAAGCACTTCGGCGGAGGAAACGGCGCAGGTATGTCTGTCAGCCCCATCGCCTTCCTTGTTATCGGTAAAAACGGAGTTGAGCTTCTCAATATCAATAAAGAAACTCAGAACACCCTTGCCGACACAGTAAGCGACTTCGTCTCTAAGTCTCCCGAGCTTATCTCAAAGCTCAAAGAGACCTTTAAGAAGGAAAAGAAGGAATCCCCCGCCGAAGAAACAACAGAAGGCAAGGTAGAATAAAAAAGAAATCTCCTGCATATATTTTACAAAAACTTGTATATGTGAGGAGAATTACCTTGAAAAAAACGTGTCTATTTAAAATTCTGTCATGGTTCATATCACTTGTTATTGCCATGAACTTTATAGCCCTCGCCGACGGCTCGTTTTATCCGACCTCGGGGGAGGATAGCTTTCCCGACCTGTCTGCCACGTCCTACGTGCTCCTTGATTCTCGCACGGGAGAGATAGTGTTCAGTAAGAATGAAAATCAGCGTATGCCTATGGCAAGCGTTACAAAGGTCATGACAGCACTTGTGGTTCTCGAAAACTCAAAGCTTGACGAAACGGTCACCGTCACCTCCGACTCGTGCGGAATTGAAGGCTCGTCAATATATCTCTACGAAGGGGAGAAGCTTTCGGTAGAAGACCTGCTCTATGCCTTGATGCTTGAGTCGGCAAACGATGCCGCTGTATGCCTCGCACTTCACGTCGGTGGCTCTTTGGAAGAGTTTTCCGATATGATGAACGGTAGGGCGTCTGAGCTTGGTCTGAAAAATACCAGCTTCAATAATCCTCACGGTCTTGAGGACCCCGAGCATTATTCAACCGCCCGTGATATAGCTCTTATATGGCAGGAGGCTATGAAGAATTCTACCTTCCGCCAAATCGTGGCAACCAAGACCCACAGAATTGACCTGCCCGATGAGGAAGGCTACAGATTTTTATCTAATCACAATAAGCTATTAAAGTCATATGAATACTGCATCGGCGGAAAGACAGGCTTTACCAAAACCGCTGGCAGATGTCTTGTCACGGGTGCAAAGCGTGATGATCTGGAGCTGGTCATGGTTACCCTCAACGCTCCAAACGATTGGCAGGACCACGAAAACCTTTTGAACTATGCAATGAATTTATATTCAAAGGTAGACGTTGCAACCGCAGGCTCTCTTACAGTCGATTTGCCCGTTGTTGGCGGTAACACAAAGAAAGTTGCACTGACCAACATCGAACCCATGACACTTTCGGTAAGAGACGTCACCAAGCTTTCAAGCCGAGTTGAAGCGCCAAGATTTCTTTACGCACCCATAACGAGCACCGAGAAGCCCGTGGCAAAGGTTGTATATTCCTATGACGGCAAGGATATAGGGGAGCTTGACTTATATCCCAAGAACACAGTAAAAACAGTAAAAAAAGACAGCTTCATGAAAAGGATTATAAATTCTATTTTTAAATAAAGGACTAATATGGATAATCAGATAAGAATACAGAAGTTTATTTCGGATTGCGGTGTAATGTCCCGCAGAAAAGCCGAGGAAGAAATCTTGAACGGCAAAATCTCTGTCAACGGTAAAAAAGCCGTTATCGGACAGAAGGTCAGCCCCACCGACGATATTGTTACTTATATGGGCAAGATTGTGGAGAGAAACGATAAAAAAGTATATCTCATGCTCAATAAACCGAGAGGATACGTCGCAACACTTTCCGACGAAAAGGACAGACGTTGCGTCGCCGACCTTGTGAAGGACGTTAACTGCCGTGTCTATCCCATCGGCAGACTTGACTATAATTCCGAAGGCGTTTTACTTTTCACTAACGACGGTGAAATCGCCAATCGCCTTATCCACCCCAAGGCTAACGTTGAAAAGGTCTACATGGTCAGAATTAAGGGTCATATAGAGGATTGGCAGCTTGAAAAATTAAATGGCAGTATGGTCATTGACGGCTACCATTTGAAGCCTGTTAAGGTTACTGTGGAGGACAGCTCAGGGGAAAACGAGGTGCTTCGTTTCGTGCTCCACGAGGGCAGAAACCGGCAGATAAGAAAAATGTGTGAGCAGGTGAACCTTTTTATCACCCGTCTTAAACGAGTTTCTATCGGCAAGATATACCTTGGTGGACTCCCCTCGGGTAAGTGGCGACTACTTACAAAAGGTGAAGTTGATTATTTGAAATCCTTGTGATTTCGGGAGGTTAAAATGACAAGATGGCTTGCCCTTGTATGCGTATTTGTGCTTGCTTCAATGACCTTGACTTCCTGCGTGCTGACCTATAAATTAAACGAGGACACAGTCCCGAAAAAAGTCAAGACCGAAGAAAACGTTGAAATAGTTTACTACGAAGAAATACCTGAACCCAAGAAGCTTGAATATACTGTTCTTGATACCGAAGAGCACTTGATGACAACTGTTGATACCCTTCCCGAAGGCGACCGTAGAGCTGTGACACCTGTTGGCAATAACCCTACCTTCTACGTTTATGACAATAGCCTTACGATTTATGGCTTTGAAATTTTCTCTGAACAGTATTCGATGTGCACCTTGAATCTTCCCAAAGGCTACACCGACGCTGAAATTGCTTCTCTATCAAGCGGTGCAGGAAGTGGGGAAGTGGAGATGATTTTGACCGCTAAGAAGAACGGCGAGACAACGTACCTTTCTTATCTGTTTTACGCAGGAAACGAGGTAGGATACCTCTCTCCCGTGACAGTCTGTGAACTCAGCGAAAAACCCGATTATATGAATTAAAAAAATAGGAGCAGTCGCTCCTATTTTTTAGTACTCTAATCTTTTGTTTTCTGTCAGCTCTTTTTTGTATTTTTCAACGTAGTATTTCGCCATACTAAGATTTTGTTCGCTGTAATTACCGCATTCCTCGGGTCTTGCTCCTGGAACATCCCCCTCAAAGGAAAGAATAAAATCACACATGTCGAGAACGAGGGGTAAAACGTCAAGAGACGTCAAATCTCCGAATACCAAAAGATAACAACCTGTTCTGCACCCCATAGGTCCGAAATACACGATATTGTCCTTTTCTTTTGAGTTCCTGAGGTATGTCGCACCAAGATGCTCTATGGTGTGAAGAGCAGGCATATCAATGACAGGCTCACGGTTGGGAGAGGTAATTCTTAAATCAAAGCTTGTGACGGTGACACCCTCCTTTACGTCCTTTCTTGATACGTAAAGCCCCGGAAAAAGGTTCAAATGGTCTATCTTAAAACTTTCTATCTTGTTCATATCGTTCTCCTGATTTTTTTACTATTCTAACACAAAATAATAAAAATAACAAGAATAAACTAAATAACTTTTGACTATACTTGAAAAAACGCAAAAGATGTGCTATAATAATGAAACTCAATATGGGGCCGTCAAGGTTTCGACGGGGTATTTGAAGCAAGATAAGCGGGTAGAGTAGCAGAGCTCTTAAATAACTGTAAACTTTAAAAATAAACGCTAACAAAAATTTAGCTTACGCTGCCTAACTTTGGCGGCCGTCTTACCTGAGAGTATCGCGGCTCAGGATAAGGCGTCACTTAGCGATGAACGTATGTAACCAAAGCTTTGCGGTTATATATGAATTTATGAAGCTACCGTCATGAAGGTTTGTCGTTGAACCTTCACGACGGGAAATTAATCACCGACTGCACCCGGAGAAGTTTTTGTGAATGATGTTTCGGACAGGGGTTCGATTCCCCTCGGCTCCACCAAAGAAAAAAGTAGACACAAAAAGTGTCTACTTTTTTCTTTGAGATAGAAGTAGGGAATCGAACCCCGAAAGAGAAACTGCCGTAAAAGAAACAGTTCGGTGAACTGTTTCTA
>JAZNZV010000075.1:0-2565 GCA_045595105.1 Eubacteriales bacterium
ATCAGAACTCATTCAATTGAATAAATAAAGAACTTCGCATTAAGCGGAGTTCTTTATTTATTCTTCGGGTACTATCATTCCATATTTATTATCATGGCGTTTATAGACAACACAAACCTTTTGAGTTTCTTCGTTTATAAATACAAAGAAGGTGTGATTGAGCAAATTCATTTGAAGTATCGCTTCTTCGGGGGACATTGGCTTGTAGGGGAAAGCTTTAATTTTCGTTATATTAATTTCATCTTCATCATAATCGTAATTTTCTTCCGATGAAGCAATAAAGGCATCTTTGCGAAGTCTCTTCTGAAGCTTTGTTTTATTCTTTCTTATCTGCCTTTCAATAACGTCTATCGCCCTGTCTAAGGCACATTGCATCTTATCATCGATTTCCTCTGATCTGTAAAACGTGCCATTTTCAAAAATTGTGATTTCAATTTTTTCTTTGTTTCCTTCGGTTGAAAGCTTTAACGTTGCTTCCGTCTCGTCGTTAAAAAACTTACTTAACCGTTCCAACCTTTTTTCAACCAATGCTTCTTCTTTCGGAGTGAGTGTGAATTTTTTGAGTACAAAATTGTGTTTCATATGATTACTCCTTTAGTTGGATTTGGTATCAAAGATACCTTCTGTATATATTATACAAAAAATAAGAGAAAAAATCAATAGGTTTGTTTGTTTTATTAAAAATAAAGTGCAGAAGAAGTTTCTTCTGCACTTATATTTAATGCTGTTCTTCAGCAACAAGTCTTTCCCTTGTTCTGAAGAGAAGCGAAATGCACCAAAGTGCACTGAGTCCTACAAGCATAAAAATTATTCTTGTAATTATTTCATCAGAGCCACCGAAAATAAAGGAAACGATGTCAAAATTAAAAAGTCCGACCGAACCCCAGTTGATTCCTCCGATTATTAGAATAATAAGAGCTAATCTGTCTAACATATTTTTATTCCTTTTTTGGATATAATAATTGCGCAGTATTTTCACCTGCGCAATTATTATATCCATTATATATTCTTCTATTCCTGAATAGCATGTGTGCGAAGCTCGTTAATCCACACCTTGTATCCTTCTTCATTGATATGAATGCCATCATCTGAGGAGCAAAACTCAAGCTTTAGATATCCACTGTCATCTTTAAGTGCAGGCGCTGAGTTTAAAAAGTAAACGTTGTGTTCGTGTGCTAAAATTAGTAAAAGCAAATTAGCACGGTTAATAAGGGGATTTGTCAATTTTTTCAAAGTGCAAGTTGTGGCAAGGGGAGTGATGCTTTGAATTATAATTTTACAGTCAGGACACTTAGCTTTTATTTCGTTTATCAACTTAACGTAATAGTTCAAAAACGTCTCTTCAGACATAATACTTATAGCGTTAGAGCCAAACGTGAGTACAGCCTTATCTGCACCCGTCAACGCCAATGCATCGGGAAAATTAATCATTTCACCGTTTTCAGCTTCTATGAGTTTTTTATCGACGGCATCAAGAGGATTAATAGAGCCCTTGGCAATGACCAACTCTGAGGGGTGATTCTCAAAGAAAGCTAGACCTAAAGTTACAGAATCTCCTAAAAAAGCAGTAGAATTCTGATATTCATCCCCTGCGTCATCGGTAATTGACAGTTGAGTATCGTCAAAAAGCCCGTCAAGAGAAAAGGCAGTTAATGAGGTATCGATATTCATTTCATCGGCTAAGGATATTATTTCTTCTACACTAAGTGCTTGACGGTATTCTTCCTTAGGTTCGGCTTCATCATTCGTATTGTTTTCAACGACGTTATTTTCTGTTGTAATAGTTGAATCTTTCACTTCACTTTCAGGGGGTACGTTCTCGCTGGTGGAGTTATTACATGAATTAAAAATTAATAATAAAGCTAATAAAATAAATATTTTTTTCATAAAGATTTTCCTCCGTGTTTAGTATTTTATCACATTGTAAATAAAATGTCAATTTGGTTAATAAAGATTGAAAATCACAAAAACTGTGTTATAATCATATAGAGGTGACTAAAATTGACTAAAAAAACCAAACGTGACATTTTATACATTTCATTAGCCGTGGTGCTGTTTGCGGCGTTGATGAATTTAAAACTGATTTTTTCTTTTTTCAGTAAGATAGTAGGACTTTGTTTGCCTTTAATTATGGGGCTGGTCTTTGCTCTGATTTTAAACACCCCGATGAGAGGCTTTGAAAAAATATTTGATAAAGTTTTCTCTAAAGCTAAAAAGCAACCGTCCATAAAATGCAAGTATACAGTAAGCTTACTGCTTTCAATAATATCTATACTTTTAGTTCTGTTTATTGTTTTTACCATGGCTGTGCCAAAAATTGTGGATTCAGCAAAGAGTCTTTTCTACCTTGTTGATGATAAGTTACCTGAACTACTTATTTTAATGGAAAAGTACGGTTTTGATACCTCGGAAATTACAGATAAGCTTGCTGACTTTGATTCTCATCAGCTCGTTAAGAATATTACGCAAGGAGCATTATCTATTTTCTCAACTGCGGTTGGCGCTACAAAGGTTGCGGTAAAATTTTTCTCAACAGGTTTTTTTGCTTTAATTATTTCAATTTAT